>NZ_JBEZEB010000007.1:0-349772 GCF_040648615.1 Catellatospora sp. NPDC049111
GGGGCCCCCGGGGCCCCACCCAATACTTTTCTCGGCCCCCCAAAACCCCGCCCTAGGGGCCCCGGGGGCGCCGCGGGCGGGTGGGTGGGCCGCGGGGGGGGGGTGGGGGGGCCCCGCCGCACGTCGGCAGGGTGTTACGAGGCGGTGCAGGAGAACGTGGTCGGCAGGGCGGTGTTGCCGTTGGGACGGCTCGCCTGGAAGCCCCACGAGGCGGTCTGCCCCGGCGCGAGCGCGCCGTTCCAGTTCTGGTTGGTCTGGGTCACGTTCTGGCCGCTGACCACGGCCGCCTGCGGCCAGGAGCCGGTGTGCGCGTGGCCGGACGGCAGCGTCGCGGTGGACGACCACCCGTTGATCGAGGCCGACCCGGTGTTGGTGACCGTCACCTGCATGACGTAGCCGTTGTTCCACTGGCTCTGCACCGACGCGGTGGTGGTGCAGCCGGACCCGCCGCCGCCACCGGTGGTGGTGACGTTGACGATGCCGGAGTAGCCGGAGGTGCCCGCCGAGTTCGAGGCCCGAACGCGGTACCGGTACGTGGTGTTCGCGGCGAGCCCGGAGTCGGTGAACGACGTCGAGCTGGTCGTGCCGATCTGGCTGAAGCTGGTGCTGCTCGCGCCGGTGGCCCGCTCGATCAGGTAGCTGCTGACCGTGCCGGAGGACGCCGACCAGCTCAGGGACGCGCCGCTGGAGGTGACGTTCGACGCGGTCGGGGTGCCCGGCGTGCCCGGGACCTGCGTGCCGCCGCCGGTGGTGGTGACGTTGACGATGCCGGAGTAGCCGGAGGTGCCCGCCGAGTTCGACGCCCGAACGCGGTACCGGTAGGTGGTGTTGGCGGCCAGGCCCGAATCCGTGAACGACGGGGAGGACGACGTGCCGACCTGGCTGAAGCTGGTGCTGCTCGCGCCGGTCGCGCGCTCGATCAGGTAGCTGTTCACCGTGCCCGACGAGGCCGACCAGCTCAGGGACGCGCTGCTGGAGCCCACGTTCGACGCGGTCGGAGTGCCTGGCGTGCCGGGCGGCTGGGTGCCGCCGCCGGTGGTGACGCCCGCCGAGAACGAGTTCACGGTCAGGCCGACGCCGCCGATCCACGGCTCGAATCCGGCCTGGACGCTGGTCAGGTACCAGTTGCTGTTGCCGTACTGCGAGCCGCGGGTGAACGTGTCGCGGACGAAGTCCATCACGTCGAAGCTCAGCGAGTTGATGATCGACCCGGTGAACAGGTACGACACGACGTTGTTGGCGCCGTTGCTGCCGGTCCAGACGGCCCAGCTGCGCCCGGCGATGCTCGCGGTGCCGGTCTGGGAACCGATGGGCTGGATGCTGCCCTGCCGGTTGAACCAGATCATGATCTCGGTGTCCTGGACGCCGGAGACGTTGGTGTCGGCGTTGAGCCAGATGTCGTACGAGGCGTTGTAGGTGCCGCTGCCGGGGTACGAGTAGCTGATGCTGCTGTTGGCGGTGCCGATGGTGCTGAGCTGCTTGGGCAGCGGGGAGCTGGGGCTGCAGTTGGAGTAGTGGCAGCCCAGGAAGATGGACGGGTAGGACACCGGCGCACCCGAGGTGCTGCCGACGCCGTCCTGCTGGGTGATGCTGAACCCGTTGCTGGTGGTGTTGATGCACTGGGTGGCGCTGGTGCCCCACCGGTTGTTCTGGATCACGTAGCTGCCGGCGACCACGGTGCCGTACTGCTCGCAGATGGTGGCGGCCTGGGCGGGCTGCGCCGCGAGAAGGCTCACGGCGGTGGCGGCGACGGTCAGCGCGATGGCCGAGGCGATCGTCGTCAGGCGATGCTTTCTGCTCGTCGTGGCGTGCATGTCACTCCTTGGGCAGGGGAGGAGAGATCGGGATGTGCCAGGACTGGGAGCGCTTCCACCGGACACCATAGGCCATCGTCGAACTGCCTGTAAACAAAACCATTGACGGTAATCAGTTTCATGGAAGTTACACGCGCGCCAAGGTTTCGTTACCTTTCGGACCGCTGCGGTTCGCCCGTGCACCGGATGGGAGGATGCGGGTTCGAGTCTGGGGAGGGGTACGACGGTGGGAGATCTGCAGCGGCTGCGCGAGGTCGCGGCACAGGTGTACGGCTGGACGGCGCTGCGCCCGGCGCAGGAGGAGGCGATGGCCCACGTGACCGCGGGCCGCGACACGATCGTGGTGTCGCCGACCGGCTCCGGCAAGTCCGCCATCTACCAGGTCCCGGCGCTGGTCGTCGGCGGCCCGACGATCGTGGTGTCGCCGCTCATCGCGCTGCAGCGCGACCAGGTCAAGAACCTCGTCGACCGGGGCGCGCCGGACGCGCACGTGGTCAACTCCGCGCGCAGCGCCCGCGACAACGCGGCCGCGTTCGACGCGATCCAGGCCGGTGACGCCGAGTTCCTGTTCCTCGCGCCCGAGCAGCTGGCCAAGGACGAGGTCGTGCAGCAGCTGCTGGAGGCCAAGCCGTCGCTGTTCGTGGTGGACGAGGCGCACTGCGTCTCCTCCTGGGGCCACGACTTCCGGCCCGACTACCTGCGCCTCGGCGAGGTCATCGAGCGGCTGGGCCACCCGACCGTGCTGGCGCTGACCGCCACCGCCTCGCCGCCGGTGCGCGCCGACATCGTCGAGCGGCTGCGCATGCGCGACGCGGTGCAGCTGGTCAAGGGCTTCGACCGGCCCAACATTCGGCTGGAGGTGTCCCGCGAGATCACCGAGCGGGAGAAGCGCCGCGAGATCATCGAACGCATCATCGCGCTGGACCCGCCGGGCCTGCTCTACGTGCAGACCCGCGGCGAGACCGAGGAGTACGCGGCCGCGCTGCGCGAGGCGGGCGAGGAGGCGTACGCGTACCACGCGGGTCTCAGCTCTTCCGAACGCTCGGCGGTGCACGACGCGTTCCTCGCCTCCGACCGGGTCGTGGTCGTCGCGACGTCGGCGTTCGGGATGGGCATCGACAAGCCGAACGTGCGCTTCGTGGTGCACGCCGCACCGGCCGAGTCGCTGGACTCCTACTACCAGCAGATCGGCCGGGCCGGCCGCGACGCCGGCCCGGCGACCGCGGTGCTCTACTTCCGGCCTGAGGACCTGCGCCTGCCGCGCTTCTTCTCCTCCGGCACCGTCGACGAGGAGCTGCTCACCCGGGTCGGCGCGGGCGTGCTCGCCGCCGACGGCCCGGTGCGCATCGACGACCTGGTGGAGGAGCTGGACGTCACCCGCGCCCGGGTCACCCGCTCGATCAACCTGCTGCAGGAGGCCGGAGCGGTGCTCACCACCGGCGCGGGCGTGCGGTGGACCGGCGGCGAGCTGGCCGACGCGGTCACGGCGGCCGCGGTCGAGGCGGCGCAGATGCGCACCATCGAGCTGACCCGGGTCGAGATGATGCGGGGGTACGCCGAGACCGACGACTGCCGCCGCCAGTTCCTGCTCGGCTACTTCGGCGAGGACCTGGTCGACACGTGCCACAACTGCGACACGTGCGCGGCGGGCACCGCCGACGCGCAGTCCGACGTGGACACCGGGTTCCCGGTGCAGTCGCGGGTGACCCACGAGCAGTGGGGACCGGGCGTGGTCATGCGCGAGGAGAACGACCGGATCACGGTGCTGTTCGACGAGGTCGGCTACCGTACCCTGTCGCTGAAGGCAGTCCGCGCCCGCAACCTGCTCACCCCGGCCTGACCCGGCTGCCCGCCGGGGCCTCGCCCGCGAGCGCCCCGGCGGAACCCCACGGTGAGGCATCGACCGATGTCGCATGGCTCGGTTAGGGTGGCCGCGATGCTGTTCGACGGAGTCATCGCCTCGGCCCTGACCATCGGCTACGCCGTGGTGCTCGGGCAGGCGCTGCGCATGACGGTGCAGTATCAGATCTGGCTGCACCGGTGGCGTCAGCCGGAGCGGCGCACCGTCCGCGTCTCCGGGAACGGCGAATGGCTGGTGCCGCCAGCCCACGGCCGGGCCTGGCTCGGCGTGGCGCTCGTCGTGGGCGGCTGCGCGATGTACCTGTGCCTGCCGGGTGAGCCCGACCTCGCGGCCGACGTGTTCGCCAAGGTCATGGTGCTGCTCGGGATCGCCGCGAGCCTGCTGCTCATCGACGACGGCTGGCGCATGCCGCGTAACGAACTGCGGCAGATCCGGCAGGTGCGGGGTTTGGTCCGCTTCACCCGCAAGCTGCTCGAACAGCACAGCATCCGGGAACGGCTCAGCTACCCGGACAAGGGCGAGCCGCCCGGCGCGCGCGAGGAGCTGGACCGGCTGCTGGCGCTGCTCGACGCCGAGCCGTGGGAGCGGTCGGCGGCGCCGCGGTCCTGGCGGGTCGTCACGCTGCTGCTGCCCACCGTCGAGCAGTCGGGCGAGTCCACGATCCGGTTGATGCGCTACCGCTACGGCATCCGCTCCGCCGAGCAGGGCGCGCACATCTGGGACGAGCCGAGCCACGGCTGAGAACCGGGCCGGCGACGGCGCGCGAACGCTGTGCACATCGGACCGTGCGAGCTTCGAAACATTTACGAAAACCAGAGACCTCCGCTCGGGGACGGGTTTAGCGTCGGGCACCCGCACGGCTCCACCGACCATATCGGAGTAGTGATGACCCGTTCCCTCGCTGGGCGTGGGCGGTTGACGGCTGCCCTCGCCGTCACGGCCGCCGCCGTCGCCATGCTGGTCGCGCCCCCGGCGCACGCCGCCGTCAGCGGCCGCAACCTGCCCGCCGACGGCAAGGTCCGGCTGTTCATGGGCCAGGACTCCACCACGCTGGCCGACTACAAGCGCGACGTGCTCGACCCGACGCCGTCCGCGCCCCGGCCCGGCGGCGTCACCCTGTACACGAACCTGGTCCTCGGCGGCACGCCCGGCCCGCTGGGCGGCTTCTACGGCCCGGTCGACTACGGCTCGGGCGTGTACGACTTCCCGGCCACGCTCAGCCAGTACCCCGGTGCGTCCCTCGCCGTGGGCCTGTACCTGTCGGACGCCACCTCCGGCTGCGGCAACCAGCCGCTGCGCGCCATCATGGGCCGCAACGACGCCGACGTCACCGCCGGCAACCCCAACCTGATCACGTCGTACCGGGCCAAGGTCGACGAGATGGTGAACTGGCTCAAGAACACCGGCCGGGAGGTGTTCCTGCGCATCGGCTACGAGTACGACGGCCCGTGGAACTGCTACAACGCCGACTTCTACAAGGAGGCGTTCCGCTACATCAAGGGCCGCATCGACGCGCTCGGCGCGAGCAAGGTCGCCACGGTGTGGCAGTCGGCCGCGTGGCCGCTCGACGAGCACCCGATCAACCCCGAGTACAACTACATCGTCACCGCGGCCAACCACTTCGACGTGTGGTATCCGGGTGACGCGTACGTGGACTGGGTCGGGCTGTCGGCGTTCTACGGTGCGACGTACAACCAGGTGCAGTGGGCCTGCAAGACGCCCGCGACCTCGCCGCGCGCGCTGCAGGACCGGATCCTGAACTTCGCCCGCGGGCACAGCAAGCCGGTCATGATCGCCGAGGCGTCGCCGCAGGGCTTCACCACCGGCGCGAAGACCCGCAGCTGCATCTTCAACAAGAGCCCGCAGGCCACCACCGCCGACGCCATCTGGAACACCTGGTACGCCGACTTCTTCGGCTACATCGCGGCGAACACCGACGTGATCCGGGCCGTGGCGTACATCAACACCAACTGGGACGCCCAGCCCAACTGGCAGTGCAACGGCGCTCCGGCGGGCCAGCCGGGCTGCGCCAACGGCTACTGGGGCGACTCGCGCATCCAGGCCGACGCGACGATCCGCAGCCGCTTCCTGGCCGAACTCGGCAACTCCCGCTGGGTCAACGGGTCCGGCAGCACCAACCCGGAGCGCACGATCCGGGGCGTCGGCTCCAACCGCTGCCTGGACGTGTCCGGTGGGCGTACCGCCGACGGCACGAAGATCCAGCTGTGGGACTGCCTGAACAACCCGGCGCAGAAGTGGCGGGTCGAGTCCAACGGCTCGCTGGTCAACCCGAACTCCGGCAAGTGCCTCGACGTGGCCGGCGGCGCGACCGCCAACGGCACCATCGTGCGGCTGTGGACCTGCCTGGGCAACGGCGCGCAGCGCTGGACGGTCAACGCCAACGGCACCATCGTCAACCCGCAGTCGGGCAAGTGCCTCGACGCCGACGGCTGGGGCACCGCCAACGGCACCCAGATGATCATCTGGACCTGTGGCAGCCCGGTGCAGTCCAACCAGAACTGGGTCGTGTCCTGACAGACCACCGGTGACACCGGCACCCGGTGCCGGTGGCCGTCGGACGCCCGGCCGCGGTGGAACCGCACCACCGCGACCGGGCGTCATCGGCGCGGCCGGCGGGTCTCGGGGCAGGGGCCCGCCGGCCGCGGGCTCAGCTCGCGCAGATCGCGAACGCCCGCACCTTCCAGTTGCCGCTGAAGCCGTTGTCGTCCTCGGTCGCGCTCGCCGTCACCGAGGTGCTCGACACGGCGTGCGCGGCGGTCAGCCGCACCTGGCCCTCGCCGCCCAGGATCTCCGCGCCGACCCCGTGCACCTTGCGTCCCGCGGAGCAGGTGACCGTCACCGACTGCGTGCTGCTGGAGCTGTACGCGCTGTCGTCGAGCAGCCGCTCGTAGCCCGCCGGCTGGTCCGCGCAGATCGCCCGCGCCTGCACCTGCCAGTCGCCGGCGAAGCCGGTGCCGTCCTCCGCGCCGGTCACCGTGACGCTGCCGGTGTCGATCCGCAGGTCCTCCAGGATCAGCTCGCTGACCGACGCGCCGCTGACCGCGCCGCCCACGCCGAGGGCGACCTTGCCGAGCGGGCAGCTGACCAGGTGCGACTTGCTGGACGGCGACGACCAGGCGGAGCTGCCCGCGATCACCTGGTAGCCGGCCGGAGCGGGGGCGCACAGTACGGTGGTGGACAGCGACCAGCGCAGCCCGGTGCCGCTCTCGTCCTCGCGCCCGGTCACCGACCAGGTGGTGTTCTCGGACACGGGCAGCATGAAGTCCATGCCGATGTGGCCGGTCGCGCCGGACACCGCACCGCCGCCGCCGAGCGCGACGGTGCCCGCGGGGCAGGTCTTGTTCTGCGTCTTGGCGAGGCTGTCGCTCGGTCCGGTGGCGGTCTGGCGGGTCAGCCCCGAAACCGCCGCTGCCGGTGCCGCCAGTGCGAGCTGGCTCACCGCGAGGGCGCTCAGCGCCAGACCTGCGGCCAGCGCCGCGCGGGTCAGCCGGTGGTGGGTCGCTCGTGCCTGCATCGAAGTCTCCTGTATCGGTTGGGAGACCCCAACGTATGAACGCGAGCAGGATTCGTTTGTGGACTTCTCCACACAGCGCCGGTGGTGATGATTACAGCGACGGCTTTCTGACCTGCGCAAAGTCGGTGATCCGACGGATCGGCGGCGGTGGTGCGGCGCTTGCGAGCCACTCGCGGCCGGAGGTGAGGACCCCAGCCCCGGCCGCGGGTTCATCGCGTTGTGGCGGTGCCGTGATCTGCCGGCCACGGGCGGATCACGCCGCCGGGTGTCACTTCTGCGCGGCGCGCAGCTGCAGTCCGTGGCCGCCGGGGCCGGTGAGGGTCAGCCGGTCCGCGGTGACCTCCCAGGCCACGTCGCCCTTGAGCGTCTCCAGCACGGCCCGTTCGAGCCGGTTGACCTCGTCGGCGCAGGCCATCCTTGTGGTGAAGAGGTCACCGAAGGCGATGGTCTTCTCGGCGAGCACGGCGGGGCCGCCGAGGGTGTTGCAGCCGGTGTTGCCCTGCACCTTGCCGTCGGCGAATTCGAGCCAGGCGGTCGCGCCGACGGGCACCGAGCTGGCGCTCTGCCCGTCGAGCAGGGTGTCGACCTGCCAGCGCACGCCGGTCAGCGGCCGGTCCGGCTCGGCGGACTCCTGGTCCAGCAGGGTGACCTCCATGGTGTCGGTGCGCAGGGTCAGCTTGTCGCCGGCCAGCTCCCAGCGCGGCCCGGCCTGGAGGAAGCCGGAGACCAGCTCGTCCTGCTCGTGCAGTTTCGGGTCGCAGCCCATGTCGGTCATGCTCACGTCGCCGGTCATCCGCAGGCGGCCGCCGGACAGGTCGGCGTCACCGCCCATGCCGTTGCAGCCCGCGGTGGCCCCGACATGGCCCTTGTCGTCCAGCGTGAGCCGGATGCGGGTGCCCTTGAACAGCTCGTAGGGTTTGCCGTCCTTGACGACGGCGGTGGACAGGAAGGTCCGCCCGGCCAGGACGGCGCCGTCGTCGGGCGGGCCGTCCGCGCCCGCGTCGAGGGGCTGCGCGCACGCGGCGAGCAGCAGAACAGTCAGCAGCGGCACTACGCGCACGGTTTTCACGTTACCTTCGACCGCCGGGCGGCCCGTGCGGTTCCGTACGGCGGCCAGGACGCCCGGACCGCCGCAACGGCCGAACGTCCTGGCAGCTCACCGGTGGTGCAGAGTTAGGAAGGGCACCTTGCACTACCTACAGCGATAACAAGGTGCCCTTCCTTCTCTTAGGCGCGGCAGGGGGTGCCGGTGGGGTGGGTGGGGGTGCCGGTGATGCCGGCCTTGGCCTCGCCGATGACGAGGTCGGTGAGGAGGGTGTCGAGGACGAGGGCCTGCTGGGTGACGCCGGTGGCCGTGGTGGTGGTGCTGTTGAGCTTCAGGCTGCCGACTACCAGTGGGATGGTGAGCGGGCCGCTGCCGACCGTCACCGTCGCGCCGTTGACCTTCAGGTTGGTGATGGTGGATGAGCCGGTGAACTGCGGGACGAGGCCACCGGGGCCGGTCGCGCAGGTGGCCGAGGCGGTCGCGTTGATGTAGCCGACCTCGATGGTGACCAGGCCCGCGACGGTGATCTTCGTGGAGCCGGCGGCCGAGGTGGACACGGCCTTGTCTCCGGCGGCGGGTGCGGTGCCCTGGTTGTTCGGGGTCAGGTCGGTGTTCGCGGACAGGCCGGTGGTCTTGACGGTGACCAGGCCGGCGTTGAAGGTGTTGTCGGGGCCGGCCGCGGTGGCGTCCACGCACGGCGAGTTGGCCGGGTTGGCCTGGGCGGCGAGCTGGCCGGCCAGGTTCAGGGCGGTGGCGGAGCAGGTGAAGACGCCGTCGCGGTCGTTGTCCACGATGGTCGCCTCACCGGACGGGTCGGTCAGGCCCGCGCCGCTGGGTGAGCTGAGGCCGAGCTTGAAGGTCTCGTTCAGCTCGTCGACGGCGTCGTCGGCGATCGGCACGGTGACCGTCTTGAGGGTCTCGTTCGGGGAGAAGTTGAGCACGCCGCTCTTGGCGGTGAAGTCGGCCGCACCGGCGCTGCCGGCCGTGGTCGCGTAGCTGACGCTCACCGGGAACGGGGCGGGCACGGACAGGGTGACGGTGAAGTCGACCGTGCCCGCGCCCTCGTTGACCTGCACGTCGTACACGCTCAGGCCCGGCACGTGCACGGTCAGGGTCTGCACGTAGCCGCGGCTGGTCCCGTCGATGAGGAAGTCGACCTCGCAGTGGTACGTGCCCGGGGCCGCGCCGCCGTCAACCTCGACGGTCTCGCTGAACGCCGCGTCGTCGCCGCTGGTCACCGTGCGCGAGGCGGGGGACAGCGCCAGCGACAGCGCGCCGTCGCAGTCCACGCTGTGGGTCACCGTCACCTCGATGGCCTGGATGCCCGCCAGGATCGCGTCGGCGACCTGGTTGGGCGGCACGTTGTCCAGGAACACGCCGCCGGTGGCGTCCGTGACGGCCTGGATCTGGCCGTTCTGGTTCAGGCCGCCCGCGCCGACGTTGACCGCGACCACGCGTACGTCGGCGGCTTGGAGCGCGGAGATGACCTGGGCGCGAGTGTGGCCCAGGCTCGGCTCGTGCGACGGCGCGTCGCCGAAGATGACGACGATGCGGGTGCCGTCGGGGCGGAACGTGACCGCGCCAGTGGCGAGTTCGTACAGGGCGTTGAGGCCGTCCTCGGGCAGGTCCCCGCCGCCGCCGATGCTCCACGCGTTGATGCCCGCCTGGGCCAGGGCCTGGTCGGCGGTGAGCCCCTGGTTCACGGCGAACGGCGGGGTGTCGTCGACGTCCTTGTAGTTGGCGGCGGCGAACTGTGCGCCGGGCTGCGCGCCGCTGACCGCGGCGAGGATGTCGGCGGCATTGGTCTTCACGTTGTTGATGGCGCTGAACATGCTGCCGGTGGTGTCGGCGAGGAACACGATGTCGGGCTTCGGCGGCACCGTGGGGGTGTGCACCACCTTGCTGATCGTGGCGGTGCCGCCGGGCGGCAGGGTGCGGGTGACGGCGGACGGCTCGACGCCGGGTTCGGCGGCGTGCGCCGGCGGCGTCGGCTGGGAGAGCAGACCCCACGCCGCCAGGGCGGCCACCGCCAGGGCGTTCACGCCCCACCGGTGGGTAGCCTTCCGCCTGTGCAGGTGCAACATCTGGCACATCCTTTCGGGCAGCCTGCCGCCTCCGGCGGTTGCCGGAGCGGGCGGCTGCTGGGTGTGCCTAGAGTCAAAGCGATGAATCTCCACCCCATCAACGCTTGACTATCCGGTACGGGCCGACTAAGTGACTGCACGTGTGAGCGTGACCGCAGTGCGTGACGGCGGTCGATCGCTCCGTTCGGCGTAACCTGATCGGACTACGCTGGGCCCGACCCCGGTGACGTGAAGTGAATGACTGCCGGGTGCACGTGTGACGGCTATTCGATAGCGGGGAGTGCCGATGGGACGCGGGCCGCTGATGATCGCGGTGGCGCAGCCGCCGACCGTGGCGTACGATGTGGCCGCCAACGCGGTCGAGCACGCCGCCGCCGTACGGGCCGGCCAGGCCCGGGTGGTCGTGTTCCCGGAACTGTCGTTGACCGGCTACCAGCTCGACGCGCCGGCTATCACACCCGGCGATCCGCGCCTTGCCCCGCTTGTCCAGGCCTGCGCCGAGACCGGCACGCTGGCGCTGGCCGGCGCGCCGGTGTGGGACACGGCCGGGCACGCGTACATCGCGACGCTGGCGGTGGACGGCGACGGCGCCCGGGTCGCGTACCGCAAGGTGCACGTCCACGAGTCGGAGGAGCGGTTCAGCCCCGGCGACGGACCGGCGGTCGTCGAGGTCGACGGCTGGCGGCTGGGCCTGGCGATCTGCCGCGACACCAGGTTCGCCGAGCACGACGCCGCGACCGCCGAGCTGGGCATGCACGTGTACGTCGCGTCCGTGCTCGACCACGTCCGCGACGCGCACGTGCCCGCCGAACGCGCCCGCCGCGTCGCCGCCGACCGGGGCGTCTGGGTCGCCACGGCGAGCTTCGCCGGCTCCACCGGCGGCGGCTTCGACCAGGCTGCGGGCGGCTCGGCGATCTGGTCCCCGGACGGCACGCCGCTGGCCGAGGCCGGTGCGGAACCGGGCGCGATCGCCCGCGCGACCCTGCGGCCGTGACGCCCGGTCAGCCGCGCAGGTAGGCCAGCACCGCCAGGACGCGGCGGTGGTCGTCGGCGTCGGGTGGCAGGTCGAGTTTGGCGAGGATGCCCGCGATGTGCTTGGCCACCGCGGCCTCGGTGACCACCAGGCGGCGGGCGATCGCCGCGTTGGAGCGGCCCTCCGCGACCAGGCCGAGCACCTCGCGCTCGCGCGGAGTCAGCCGGTGCAGCGGGCCGCGGCGGCGGTCCAGCAGCTGGCGGACCACCTCGGGATCGATGACGGTGTGCCCGTCGGCGACCCGGACCAGCCCGCCGACGAACTCGGCGACCTCGCCGACCCGGTCCTTGAGCAGGTATCCCGTGCCCGCCGAGCGGCCCGCGTCGATCAGCTCCGCGGCGTAGGTCTGCTCGACGTACTGGCTGAGCACCAGGATCGGCAGGTGCGGCAGCGCGGCCCGCAACGCCAGCGCGGCCCGCAGCCCCTCGTCGCTGAAGCCGGGCGGCATGCGCACGTCGGTGACGACGATGTCGGGCCGCACCAGCGGCACCTGCTCGCGCAGCGCGTCGGCGTCGCCGACCGCGGCGACGACCTCGTGTCCGAAGTGGCGCAGCAGGCTGGTCAGGCCCTCGCGCAGCAGCACGGAGTCCTCGGCCAGCACCACTCTCAGCGTTCGCACGGCAGCTCCACCCGCAGCAGCGTCGGCCCGCCGGGCGGGCTGGCCAGCAGCAGCCGCCCGCCGACGGCCGCCGTCCGGTCGGCCAGGCCGGTCAGCCCGGTGCCGCGGGCCGGGTCGGCGCCGCCCGCGCCGTCGTCGTGGACCTCCAGCACGAGCTGCCGGTCCTGGGTCCAGGCGCGCACCCGGCCGCCGGCGGCGCTGCTGTGCCGGGCCAGGTTGGCCAGCGCCTCGTTGACCGCGAAGTAGGCGGTGGCCTCGACCGGCGCGGGCAGCCGCCCGTCCAGCCGCAGGTCCAGGTCGACGGGCACCGGAGAGCGCCCGGCGATGTCGCGGATCGCGGCGGCCAGGCCGCGGTCGCTGAGGATCTGCGGGTGTACGCCGCGGATCAGCTCGCGCAGTTCGGCCAGCGCCGCCGCGGTCTGCTGCTTCGCGTCGTCGAGCAGCGGCGCGACCGTGTGGTCGTCGGCGACCTGCAGCCGGGCCAGGCCGAGCGTGACGCTCAGCGCGACGAGCCGCTGCTGCGCGCCGTCGTGCAGGTCCCGTTCGAGGCGGCGGCGTTCGTCGTCGAAGCCCGCGGCCAGTCGCTGCCGGGAGCGCATCACCTCGACCAGGTCGCTGTCCTCAGAGGCGAGCACCGCACGGGCGACGGCGGCCCGTGCTCCGGCCCAGGCCGTGATCGGGTACGCCGCGAACGGCAGCATGATGAACCCGGCCGCGCACAGCAGCGCGGTGAACCACGCATCGGCGGGCAGTTCCGCGCCCGGCCCGGACGGCTGCAGCGGTGCCGACATCAACATCAGCGGCGGGAGCAGCGACAGCAGCACCACGGCCAGGTCGAGCCACCAGGCCACGCAGGCGCTCAGCACGGCGTACCCGATCTCGCGCCAGGTGCCGGGCTCGCGGAGCCGCAGCGGCGGGCGCGGGGGCAGCGGGCGGGTGTCGACCAGGCGCAGCCGCCGCCGGTCGAACCCGGCGATCAGCGGCCCGGCGGCGACGACGATCAGCAGCGCGGCCACCAGCAGCAGGATGAGCGCGGTGCGCGCCGGGCGGAGCAGCTCGATCCCGGCCAGCAGCGCCAGGGGCAGCCCGGCCGGGACCAGGCCCGCGGCCAGGTAGAGCAGGGACCGCCACGGCCAGCTCGAACGCGCCAGCCGCCACGGCGGGGTCGCGGCGGCGGACAGGGCGGTGCGAGGAGTCACCGCCCGACCCTAACCCGCACCGATACCCGGCACAGTAGTGCTGGGACTAGTCCCGATCATCGCTGTCGCACCAGTGCGCCCGGCCCTGTGTTCGGGTGGGGTTGGTCGTATGACATCAACGGCGACGGTCCGCCTGCACGCGGTCCGCAAGACGTACGGCACAGCCGCGAACACGGTCACCGCCCTCGACGGGGTGAGCGCGGAGTTCGCCCGGGGCAGCTTCACCGCGGTCATGGGCGCGTCCGGCTCCGGCAAGTCCACGCTGCTGCAGTGCGCGGCCGGGCTCGACACCGTCGACGGCGGGCAGATCACCGTCGACGGAGTCGACCTGGCCGGGCTGTCCGAGCACGCCCGCACGCTGCTGCGGCGGGACCGGATCGGGTTCGTGTTCCAGGCGTACAACCTGGTCGGCGCGCTGACCGCGGCGCAGAACACGGCGCTGCCGCTGCGGCTGGCCCGCCGCGCACCCCAGGCCGCGGCGATCACGCAGGCGCTTGCCGAAGTGGGTCTTGCCGAGCGGGCCGGGCACTACCCGGCGCAGCTGTCCGGCGGCGAGCAGCAGCGGGTCGCCATCGCCCGTGCGCTGATCACCCGGCCGGCCGTGCTGTTCGCCGACGAGCCCACCGGGGCGCTGGACAGCACGTCGTCGGCGGTGGTGCTGGCCGCGCTGCGGCGGCTGGTCGACGAGCACGGGCAGACCGTGGTGATGGTGACCCACGACCCGGTGGCCGCCGCGGCCGCCGACCGGGTGCTGGTGCTCGCCGACGGGCGGCTGGTCGACGAGATCACCGGCGCGGACCCGGCGCGCATCGCCGCCCGGCTGGCCCGCGGGGCGGTGGCCGCATGATCGCGCTCGCCTCGCTGCGGGAACGCCGCCGCAGCCTGCTCGGCACGCTACTGACGCTCGCCGTCGCGGTCGCCGTGCTCACCATCTGCGGCCTGCTGCTCGGCTCGGCCCGCCCGGTCACCCCGGACCGGTACGCGGCGAGCCCTGTGCTGATCCGCCCGGTGCCGCCGAGCAACCCGGAGGCGTTCACCGAACCGCGCCCCTGGCCGCAGGAGCAGGTCGCGGCGCTGACCGCCCGGCTGGCCGCCGTGCCCGGCGTGGCCGCAGCGGTGCCGGCGCACCGCTTCTACGCCCAGCTCCTGCGCGACGGCGCACCCGTCGCGGGGGAGCACGAAGCCTATAACTGGTCCTCGGCAGTCCTCGGCGGCTACCGACTCGCGGCGGGCCGCGCGCCGGCCGCCGCCGGTGAGGTCGCGCTCGGCGAGGACCTCGGACTGCCGCCCGGTGTGCGGGTGGAGCTGCTCACGGCGGCCGGACCGCAGCCGTTCACGGTCACGGGCACCGTCAGCGGCCCCGGGATCTGGGTGGGCGACCCGGCAGCGGGTGCGGGCGGCGGAGTGCCTGTGATCGGCCTGCTGACCGGCGCGGACGCTGACATCGCCGCGGTCGCCGCTGCGGCGACGGAGGTGATCGGCGCGGACGGCGTGGTGCTGACGGGGGACGCGCGCGGCGCGCTGGAGCCGGTAGGCGATGCCCGCATCCGGTGGATCGGCCTGCAGGTGCTGTCGGCCCTGGCCGCGCTGGGCACGTTCGTGTCGGTGTTCATCGTGGCGTCGACGTTCGCCTTCGCGACCCGCCAGCGGCACCGCGAGCTGGGGCTGCTGCGGCTGCTCGGCGCGGTGCCCCGGCAGGTGCGGGGCTGGGTGCTCGGCGAGGTGCTGCTGCTCGGCCTGCTCGGCGGTGCTATCGGAGTTCCGGCGGGCCTGCTGGCCGCCGGGCCGGTGGCGGGCTGGCTGGTGCGCACCGGGTTCGAGCCTGCGTCGTTCACCGTGCTGTACCAGCCGGTCGTCCCCGTTGCGGCGCTGGCCGCCGGGGTGCTGGTGGCGCTCGCGGGAGCCTGGTCGGCGGCCCGGCGCGCGGCGCGGGTGGGCCCGCTGGCGGCGCTGCGAGAGGCCGCGGTCGACGACCGGCCGGTGAGCCGGGTACGGCTGCTCGCGGGTGCGGTGGCGCTGGCCGGCGCGGTCGCGGCCGGGGTGGCGGCGACCCGGGCGTCCGGGGCCGACCTGGGCTCCTACGCCCTGTACGCGGCGATGCTGCTGGTCGTCGCGGGCAGCTTGCTCGCTCCGCTGCTGCTGCCGGGGGCGGTGCGGCTGCTGACCGCGCCGTTCGCGGGCGGCCGGGGCGCGACCGTGCTGCTGGTGCGCCAGCACGTCGCGACCGCGGCCCGGCGCTCGGCCTCGGCCGCCGCGCCGGTGCTGCTCTGCGTGGCGTTCACCGTCCTGATCGGCGGGATGGTGCAGACCACCACCGCGTACTACGGGCTGAACCGGGTCACCGCCGCGGACGCCACCGCCGTGGTCGTGCCCGACGGCACGCCGGGCCTGTCCGACGCCGCCGTCGCGGCCGCGGGCGGCCTGTCCGCCCTGCCCACCACCCTGTACGACGGCTTCGAGCCACTGCCCGCCGCGGGCGTCACCCCGGCCGAGCACGCGGTGCTGGCCGTGCTCGAAGGTGATCTGACTGCCCTGCACCAACCGTCGACGGCACCTGCTGCTCCGCTGTCCGCGGAGATCGGGGAGCAGGCTGTCGCGATCCTGCCGACCGGGTCTGACCGACCGACGTCGGGCGGTCAGGTGATTCCCGCGGCCGTGGCGCAGGGGTTCGCCACCTCGGCGGGGTGGGCCGTGGGCAGCAGGCATCCGCTGTTCGGCCCGGACGGCCGACCGATCACGCTGGAGGTGGTCGCAGTGCTCGCAGGTGGCCCGCTGCCGGCAGGCATCCTGATCGACCGCACGGCGACGCGCGCGATGGACCCCTCGGCGCTGACCCCCGTCGTCTACTCCGAACGGCTGGTGCCGGCTGCCGCCGGTCTGGGCGCGCGCCCACTGAGCGCCGCGGCATACGCGGCGAGCGGTCAGGACGAGGACGACCGGCTGGTATGGGTGTTCACCGCGCTGCTGATCGGGGTGTCGGCCGGGTTCGCGCTGCTGGCGGTGGTGAACACGATGCTCATGTCCACCACCGGCCGGACCGGGGACCTGCGGGTGCTGAAGCTGTCCGGAGCGACCAGGGCTCAGGTGCTGGGCCTGCTGGCCGCTGAGACCGCGGCCGTGGTGGTCACCGGTGTGCTGCTGGGGCTGGCGGTGGCCGTGGCCGCGCTGGCGGCGCTCGCCCGCGGGCTGAGCGTGCAGCTCGGCGTCGCGGTGCCCATGGTGATCCCGTGGGGCACCCTCGCCGCGACCGTCGGCGTCTGCCTGGTGCTGGCCGTGGCCGCGGCGATGCTGCCCGCCCTCGGTTCCCGGCGGGAGGCCGGGCCTGCCGCGAGCGTTTGAGCAGGCGGTCGGCGGGGCACGTCAGTGGATGCACGGGGGTGCGACGGTGACGTGCCCGCGCCGACCGTGCTCGCGAGGGACGGCGAGGTGCACGGATGACCCAGGTGACGTACGACCCGTGGCACGCGGCGCTCCTCGATCTCCTGCACCTGACCCAGCAGGCGCAGGACGATCAGGTCGCCGAGTGCGTCAGTGCGGCGCTGCGCCCGCTGGGCATGGAGACCACGTGTTACCTGGTCGACGAGGAGCAGCGCCACCTGCACCCGCTGACCGAACACGGCAAGACGCCGGCCGACCCGCTCGGCGTCGAGAACACCCTCGCCGGACGTGCCTTCACCAGCGTGGACACCCAGCGGGTGGGCGACGGTGCGGGCAGCCGGCTGTGGGTTCCGCTGGTGGACGGCACCGAGCGGCTCGGCGTGGTGGAGATCGTGCTGCGCCGCGACGACTGCGACATCGAGGCGCTGCAGGACTGGTGCGAGAGCTATGTGGGCCTGGTCGGGCACCTGCTGGCGGTGAAGATGCCGTACGGCGACTCGCTGCAGCAGGTCCGGCGGACCCGGCCCATGTCGGTGGCGGGCGAGCTGCTGCTGTCGACGCTGCCCCCGCTGACCTTC
This sequence comes from Catellatospora sp. NPDC049111, assembly GCF_040648615.1. Taxonomy (NCBI): domain Bacteria; kingdom Bacillati; phylum Actinomycetota; class Actinomycetes; order Micromonosporales; family Micromonosporaceae; genus Catellatospora; species Catellatospora sp. NPDC049111. The sequence continues at coordinate 17,147 of NZ_JBEZEB010000007.1, forward strand.
ACGTCCGACCGGCTCGTGCTCAGCGCGGTGCTGGAGCCGCACTACGACATCGGCGGGGACGCCTTCGACTACGCGCTGGACGGCGAGGTCGCGTCGTTCTGCGTACTCGACGGGATGGGCCGTGGCCTGAACGCGGCCGTCATGACGGTGACCACGCTGGCGGCCATCCGGGCGGCGCGGCGCGCCGACGGCGGCCTGCACGCGATCGCGCGCTCGGTCGAGGACGCGCTGCGGGACCAGTTCCCCGACACCGCCTACGTCACCGGGCTGCTGTGCGAGTTGCACACCGACACGGGGCGGCTGCGCTTCATCAGCGCCGGTCATCCGGCCCCGCTGCTGCTGCGGCGCGGGCGGGCGGTCCGGGAGCTGACCGGTGGCCGCCGGTTGCCGCTGGGACTGGACGACAGCTCGATCGAGGTCGCCGAGGAGATGCTGGAGCCCGGGGACCGGCTGCTGCTGTACACGGACGGCATCGTCGAGGCGTGCGACCGGCGCGGGCAGATGTTCGGCGTCGAGCGGCTCGCCGACCTCACCGAGCGGGCGGCGCAGGCCCGGCTGCCCGCCCCGGAGACGCTGCGCGGCCTGGCCCACCGGGTCGCCGACTTCCGGGACGGCCCGCCCCGCGACGACGCGACGCTGATGCTGGTCGAATGGTCGGCCGAAGCGGCCCGCCGGGTGCTGCCCTGACCCGGCTCAGCGCGGTGAGGACCAGCCCGCGCTCCCGGGAGCGGCCGTGACGGCGGGCCGTGCGGCGGGCGCCGCCGCCGGCGCGTACTGCTGCGCGCCGGTCACCGCGGCGGACATCGTGGCGGTGAACTCCGCGTCGAACTCGGGAGCCGGATCGCGTACGGCGATCCACTGCCCGTCCCGGGTCACGCGCGCCTGCGCGATGACCTCCCAGCGGGCGCGGACCAGTCCGACGTAACCGACGATCAGGGCGATCAGCGCCGTGGCCGTCAGCAGCGAAGCGACCGGACCATCGGCCTCCGTCGCGATCGCGGCCACCGGGATCGCGAAGCCGCCGGCCGTGAGCAGCCCGAAGCCCACCCGCTGCTGCCGACGCCGGCTGCGGCACCGGTCGCAGTAGTGCCACACGGGCGCGTCGACGACATGGCGCGTGACGGCGCGCACGATGATGAAGGCGAGCAGCCCCAACGGGATCAGCGCGTACGTCCACCCGGCCGGGGCCGACTCGAACCTCGTGCGGGCCCGCAGCGTGGCGGGCAGTCCGTGCCTGCTGCACACGCTCGGGATGCCGTGTCCGGCGGCGGCCCAGGCGGCGGGGATGAGTGTCTGCACGATGCTCCTCGGCGTCGGTCCCGGCGGTGACGGTGCCCGATCATCGCACGATCCGCGGGCCCGCCGAGGACCTGCGCGTGTGTCCACGAACGAGCGGTGGGCGGGTCAGCCGGAGACCATGCCGAGCATCATGGTCACCTGGGCGGTGCGGGACTGGTCGACGCGCGTCGCGAACTCCAGCACCTGCGGGTTGACGCCCGAGGTCAGCTCCATCCGGGCGTACTCGACGGCCTGGTGCTGGTGGCCGATCAGCAGGTTGAGGAAGACCTTGTCGAACTCGGCGGCGGAGGCGTCGCGCAGCGCCTTGACCTCGTCGGGCCCGGTCGCGGGCAGCCCGCCGTGCCCGGCGTGCAGGCTCGGGTCGGTGGCGGGGGTGGGCGACTCGCCCCAGCCGCGCAGCCAGCCCTGCACCTTGGACAGTTCGTCGGCCTGCGTCACGTCCATCGCCGCGGCCAGCTCGCGCACCTTCGTGTTCGTACTTCGTCCGGCGGCGAGTTTGAGCAGCTCGGCGGACGGGCCGTACTGCGCGGCCATCATCTGCAGGAACATCACATCGGTGGCGTTGTGCCCGCCCGACTCGGAGACCGGCGGCGGCGGTGAGCCCGACGGCGGCGCGAACGACGGGGCGGCGGTGACCCCGGGTGGCGCGTCGCAGGCGGCCAGGGTCGCCAGCGTGACGGCGAGCAGGACGAAGCGCTTCATCGGCGAGGGCTCCTCGTGGACGCCGGGCGGAGCGGCGGGCCCGGCTCGGGTGGCCGGTCCGCGGCTCGGGTGAGCCGCGGACCGGGTGCGGTGGGACTAGATGCGCTGCCAGAGGGCAGGCGTGTTGGGCGGCTCCCAGCCGGCGAGCGCGGTGTGCGCCTGCAGGCAGCGGTAGCTGAGCCCGCCGTAGGTCACGGTCGCGCCGACGGCGTACGCGGTGCCCGCGGCCCAGGTGCCGCCACCAGGGTTGGTCGGCGGCGGGGACTGCGGCGGGTTCGGTGACGGCGACGTCGGAGGTGGCGTCGGGTTGCCGCCGCCGCCGCCGCCTACCTGCAGGTCGACGCAGGAGTAGAACGCCATCGCGGTGTCGTAGATGTTCCACCGGGCCAGCACGAGGATCCGGCCGGTGCGTCCGCCGAGGCTGACGTTGTGCGAGACCGTCGCGCCGGGCTGGGCGCCGTTGTCGTTGACCACCGCGATGCGGGTGCTCCCGACGAAGTACTCCCAGGTGCTGGTGCGGTGGCGGGCGGTGAGCACCCAGTTGAACGTGACGTTGTTGCCGACCGAGGCCGCGGGCCAGTTCTTGCTGTTGTCGTTGAGCACCGCGAACCGGCTGCCGCCGCCGTTGCACTGCATCGAGCCCTTGGGGGCTTCGACGCTCTGCGGCTCCCAGACGATGTCGCCGCAGTTGGCGACCCGTCCCTGGGCGCAGTTGGCCTGGCGGCTGGGTGGGGACGAGATGTATCCGTGCGCGCTCGCCGGGTTGGCGATCATGCCGGATGCCACGATCGTGAGGATGGACAGGACAGGTAGGACGATCCGTTTTCTCACGGCTCCTCCGCTTCTGTGCGGGATGGATCGACCGGTGGGACGAGTGCCGGTGTCGTGAGAGGAGACATCGACACTCGTTCACGAAAACATAAAAGAAACAGTCCTAACTGTAAATACGCTTAACTGAGATTGCGTTCAAGTTGGCACGTGCCTGACATGCGAGAAGCCCCGGCCAGACCGGCCGGGGCTTCTCGCGCCGCACGCTCAACCGGCCAGGTGGCCCCAGCCCGCCTCCAGCTCGTCCCACGAGCCCTGCGCGACCGCCTCGCCGTTGATCAGCACGACGACCCGGTCGGCCTGCACCAGCGCCGCCCGCTTCGACGTCGAGCCGACCACGGTCACCCCGTGCGCCCGCAACGCCTGCCACAGGGCCAGCTCCGTGGTCACGTCCAGGGCGGACGACACATCGTCGGCGATCAGCAGCTCGGTGCCCGGCGCCAGGGCCCGCGCCAGCGCCAGCCGCTGTAGCTGACCGCCGGACAGCCGGGTGCCCTTGTGCCCGATGAGCAGCTCCATGCCGCTGCCCGCCGCCGCCAGGTCGTGCTCCAGCTGCGCCGTCGCCACCGCCTGCGCGGCGTCGACGTCGTGGCCGAGCCGGATGTTGTCGCCGACCGTGCCCGACAGCACCCGCGGCAGCTGGGCCACGTACCCGACCTGGTTGGGACGCAGGAACACCTCCGGCTCGCCGACCGCCTCGCCGTTCCACAGCAGCGCGCCGTCGTGGTGCACGATGCCCGCCAGCGCCCGCAGCAGCGACGACTTGCCCGAGCCCACCGGCCCGACCACCAGCACCAGGTCACCGCGCTCCACGGCGAGGTCGACACCGCGTACGCCGACCGTGCCGTCCTCGTGCACCGCGCCGAACTTGGACAGCTCCAACCGGTGCAGCGGGTTGCGCGGCGCGGCCACCGGCCCCGGGGCGGTGCCCGCGGACAGGTCCACGCCCGGCACGGCCGCGGAGTACGCGCCCACCCCGGCCATCGCCACGGTGCGCCTGGTCCACACCCGCGCCGAGGGCAGCTGCGACACCAGTGACGCCGTGGTCCAGGCGAACCACCGGGCCGAGCCCAGCGTCGACACGGCGACCAGGGTCGCGCCCGCGCCCAGCTCACCGGCCATGAACAGGGCCCACACCGCGATCGGCAGCAGGCCCGCCAGCAGCGAGGGCGTCGAGCGCGCCCACACCTGCATGGCGATCTCCTGGCGCTGGCGTTCGCTGCGCGCCGCGTCGAGGCCGGCCAGCTGGTCCAGCACCGGCCGAGTGGCGCCGGCCAGTTTGACCGTGCGCGCCGACGACAGCGACGACACCAGGAACGTGGCGAACGCGGCCCGCGCCGCCACGGTGTGCGCGGCCGAGCGCTTCAGCACCGGCGCGAAGACCGTCGCGGCCAGCGCCGAGACGACCATCGTGCCGGTGAAGAACAGCGCCGGCACGATCGAGCCGGACACCAGGGTCATCGCGACGATCATCACGATGCTGATGGACTGGTCGACCAGGTTGTCGGCGAGCATGACCACCCGCTCGTTGTCGCCGCCCTGCGCGACGACCTCGGCCGGGGTGTGCGCGCTGACCCGGCGCGGCCCGGTCTGCCCGTGCACCAGGCGCAGGTTGATCCGCAGCATCTGCCGGACCCACCACTCCGGATACCACAGGCCCGCGAAGTAGCCCGCCGGGGTGGTGACGGCCAGCCCGGCGACGATGCCGACCGCCGGCCACCACGGGCTGCCCGCCCCGTCGACCACGTCGGCCCACAGCCACGGCAGCACCGTGCCGTCCAGGCCGAACAGCACCATGACGGTGAACAGCGCGACCGAGACCTGGCCGAAGCGGAAGTCGTTGACGGTCAGCCGGAAGATCTCGCGCAGGGTGCGCACCCGCTGCGGCGCGGGCAGCGGCGGCGGGTCGGCCTTCGGCGGGGCGACCAGCTCGGCGCCCGTGCCGGCACCGGCATTGCCGCTCGGGCGAGCCGGGACAGCCTGTGGTCCGTCGCCGGCCGCGCCCTCGCCGGCCGACTCCAGCCCGTACGCGGTCGCCAGGACCAGCTCGCCGTCGGCAGGGCTGTTGCTGGTGGCCAGCAGTTGCGCGAAGCGTTGCGACTCCGACAGCGGCCCCGCCTCCACGACCCGGCCGTCGGCCAGCACCACGACCTCGTCGCAGTCGCGGACCGAGGACAGCCGGTGCGCGATGACCACGCCGATCCGGCCCCGCAGCAGGCGCTGGGCGGCGTGCTGCACCCGGGACTCGGTGACCGGGTCCATCCGGGCGGTGGCCTCGTCGAGGATCACCACCTGCGGGTCGCGGACCAGGATGCGCGCGAACGCGACCAGTTGCTCCTGCCCCGCCGACAGCTTCTGGCCACCCTCGCCCAGCTTGGTGCGCAAGCCGTCGGGCAGGGAGTCGACCCACGACGTCAGTCCCAGCTCGTCCATCGCCGGTCCGGCCGCGTCGAGCAGTTCCGGGTCGAACAGCGCGATGTTCTCCGCCAGCGTGCCGGCCAGAATCTCGGTGCGCTGCGGCACGATCGCGATCCAGCGCCGCAGCGCCTCCACGTCCAGGTCGTTGAGGTCCACCCCGCCCAGGAACACCGTGCCGCGGGGCACGTCCACGGCCCGGGTCAGCACCTTGGCCAGCGTCGACTTGCCTGAGCCGGTCCGGCCGACCAGGGCGTACGAGCGGCCGGGCGCGAAGGTCAGGTCCAGCTCGCGCAGCGCGGGGCGGCGGCGGTCGGCGGAGTAGTGGAAGGTGAGTCCCCGTACCTCGATGTTGCCCGTGGCGGGCGTCCCGCCGCCGACCGGCTCCTGCGGGGTGTCGCGCAGCAGCTGCACCCGCGCCCACGCGCCCAGCGCGTGCTGCAGCTCGGGCAGCATCCGGCTGACCTGCTCGACGGTGCCCCCGAAGGCCAGCGCCAGCAGCCACGCGGCGGTGAGCCGGGCCGCGTCCAGGTGACCCGCGGTCAGCGCCCAGACCCCGCCGAGCACCAGCAGGGCGATGCCCGCCCGGGTGACGCCGCCCGCGATGGTGCTGACCTTCGACGACAGCGCCCACACCCGGCGGCCGCGTTTGAGCACCTCGGCGGAGCGCTGAGCGTACAGGCGCAGCACGTACGGGCGGCCCAGGCTGGTGCGCACGTCGTCCTGGCCGTGCACCGACTCCTCCTGCACGGCGGCCAGGTCCGACCAGGCCTCCTCCTCGTGCATGCGGGCCGGGCCGATGGCCGCGGTCGGGCGGCGCAGCCCGAACCCGAGCACCACGGACAGCAGCAGCATGGCCAGTCCGGCGGGCCACCACACCACGAACGCGGTGACCACGGACAGCACGGCCACCGCCGCGGACTGGGCCAGCCGGACGCCGCTGCCGCGCAGCTGCGAGCCCACCTGGTACACGTCGCCGTCGATGCGGTCGAGCAACTCGCCGACCGGGGTGCCCTCCAGCGCGGGCAGGCTCTGCCCGAATGCGACCCGGCACAGCCGGCGGCGCACGTCGGCCGCCCAGTCGGCGGTGAGCCTGGACATGATCAGGCTGAGCGTCAGGTCGCTGAGCACCACCACGGCCAGTGCGGTGGCCAGCGCGGCGAAGGCGACGGCGGACCGGTTCACCAACACGGTGCCGGCCAGCGCCGCGGACAGCGCGGCCGCGCCGGCGCCGGCGACGATGAGCACCAGCACCGCCAAGGTACGGCGGGGCGAGGTGGCCCACAGGTCACGGAACAGACGCATGGCACGGCCCCTTGCAGCTGGTTTGATCTGGTCACCAGCATGCAAGGCGGCCCGTCCGAGCTCAACGCAATTACGGCGGCGCGGACGTGGTGATCAACACAGTCGGCTACTCCGCGACGCGCAGCGCCACGAGCATGCTCAGGAACGCGCCGGGGTGCACGATCGGGACGCGGTGCCGGCGGGCCTGGCGGGCCTTGCCGGACATGGTGTCGGGATCGGCGGCCACCAGCAGCCGGGTGGTCCGGGTGACGGTGCGGCCCACGGTCAGTCCGGCGATGCGGGCCCGCTCCTCCCACAGCTCCCGTGACTCGGCGGTCTGCCCGGTGAACACCACGGTGTCGCCGGGCAGCAGCCGGAACGCGGGCGCGGGCAGCGGCCGCGTGGTGCGGCGCTGCTGGTCGCCCGCGTCGGGGTCGAGGGCACGGTCGACATCATCGCGGTCCAGGCCGAGCAGCGCGGCGACGGTGTGCAGGTCGTCGCGCTCGATCTCGGTCACCCGGCCGTCGTCGAACGCCTCCGCGGCCAGCGCCTCCAGGTAGAGGCGGTGCAGGTCGAGCACTTGGGCGCGGTCGAGTCCCAGCGCGTGCGCGGCCTCGACCAGCGCGTCCGCCTCGACCGCCGACACGTGCCGGTCGAGCAGGGCATGGTCGAGCAGGGACAGGTAGCTGTCGGCCTGCGGCGGCGCGGGCACCCGGGGCAGCCGGTCGACGAGCCTGCTGAGGAAGTGCTCCTCGGTCTCGTGCGGGTGCCGGCGCACCACCGGCAGCGCCTCGGCCGGCGGCAGCGGTGGCCAGGCCAGCGTGGACGCGTCGAGCACCAGCTGCTGCCAGGGCGGCGGCGTGCCGACCCGGTGCAGGTAGCGCGCGAGCAGCCCGGCGGCGGCGCGGGCGTCGTCGAGCGCGCTGTGCGCCCGCTGCTGCGGGATGCCCGCCGCCTGGCAGCAGTCGCGCAGGCTGCGCCCGGCCGACGGCAGCAGCTGCGCGGCCAGGTTCATGGTGCACAGGCCGTACTCCTGCCCGACCGGGGCCTGCAGCCCGAGCCGGGAGTACTCGGCGACCAGGAACGCGGCGTCGAAGGCGAGGTTGTGCGCCACGATCACCCGTTCGCGCAGCAGCGCGCCGATCTGCCCGGCGAGGTCGGCGAAGACGGGGGCGCGGCGGGCCTCGGCGGCGGTGATGCCGTGCACGTGCTGCGGGCCGAGGTCGCGTTCCGGGTTGACCAGGCTGGACCAGTCACCGGTGATCCGGCCGGACGCGTCGACGTGCACGATCGCGATCTCGCAGATCCGGTCGTGCCAGGTCGTGCGCAGCCCGGTCGTCTCCACATCGATCACCGCGTACATGCCGCCACCTCCGCCGACTCGGCCCGACCGTCCCATCACGACCCGTTCCCGGGGACCTCACCCTATGTCCTGCGGGTGCGGTCACGGCTCCGCCGGGCGCACCGACGCGCCCACGAATCCGGTGGAGTCGCTCGGGGAGCGGCCGATCCGCAGGGTCGGCGGTTGCGGTGGCGCGGGCGAGCCGCGCGGCCGGTTCAGGCGCGGCGGGACCCGTCGGGCCAGACCACCACCACCGGCAGGCCCAGCGCGTGCGCCTGGGCCACCACGGCCGCGGTGCCGCCCTGGTCGACGGCCGGCTGCCCGTCCCACACGGCGACGAGCAGGTCGCAACGGGCCAGCATGGCGGCGTTGGCATCCTCGTACGCGGCCCGGCCCGCCCGTTCATGCGGCATCACCCGCACCGACGCGGCATGCCAGGCCATCCGGTCGAATGCCGCGGCGTGCTCCGGGGCGACCTTCCGCGCCCGGTAGTCGGCTGAGGGCAGCACGACCTCCAGCCGCGCACCGTGCGCCACCACCGCCTCAGCGAAGATCGTGTCCGCGCCCGCCGCCAGGCAGGACACGCCTGTCAGCTCCGCCGGCGGGTACCCGGCCAGCAGTTCGCGCAGCGCCGCGGCGACGAGGGCCGCGGTCTGCGCGGTGAGGCCGACGTGTCCGGTCACGCCGATCCGGGTCGGTTCTGCATCCATTCCCGGCAATCTGCCACAACGGGCCGCCCGATGCGGTTTGAGGGCGCGAGCACGCCGACCTCAGGCACCGGCCGGGGCAGAATCAGGCCGGTTTGTCGCTCCAGAGGCCGTCGGGGTCGATGAAGCGCTGCGCCAGGGCGGCTTCGGCTTCGGGGGTGCCGATCTCGGCGAGGCGGCGGGCCGCGGCCTGGTGCGCCCAGTGCAGCATCGGGTCGGGGCGGCTGACGACGTCGCGCAGTGTCTCGATCTCGGCGGCGTCGGACATGCCGCACAGGCCTTCGATGGCCGCCGTCATCACCGTGGGGCGGGCCGAGCGCACCTTCTCCAGCAGTGCGGGCCGTTCGGTCTCCTCCTGGCCGCCCGCGCGGGCCGCGACCGCGACCATCTCCTCCCACGGGTCGGTGGAGTTCCACCACCGGTCGACGAGGTCGGCGACCTGCGCGCTGTGGGCGTTCTCGCGCGCCGTCGCGATCTCGTAGAGAGCCGCCCGGACCGCGCCCACGCAGCAGAACCGGGGCTCGCGGCGCAGGGTGTCGTGTGCTTCCAGCAGCGCCGGAAGCGCGCGCGGGTCGCGGGTCGCCTGCAGCCGGCGGGCGAAGGGTCCCCAGTGCTCGTCGCCCGCGGGGCGTTCGTCGAACGCCGGATCGGGAACAGGCCCGTCGGGCCGCGGCGCGGACGCGCCACCGCCGTCGAAGGTCGACTCCTGCTGCATGCGGCCGAGGTTCCGGCGACTCCTGGCGATTCCCACCGGATCATTGAACACTGCGCCGCCGATCACTCGATAGGGCGTATGCGCCCTCCCCCGATCGGATTACCGCCGGGGCACGCAGAGGTGGGCCGCGCACGCTCTGCCATAGCAGATCATCAATGGTATGGGATGTCTCATCTGTGCCACCTCGACGCGGTGTAACGATCTCTAGCATCGAAATTCGCATTGATTCCGATTCATGGAGGTGTGCCTTGAAGCGTGCGCTCATCGCACTCGTCGCGGCCTCGGCACTGGTCGCGACACCCGCATTCGCCGTCGACGGCAACCTGCCCGGCGGCACCAGCATCGCCGTCGCCATCGCCACCCCGGCCGACGGCGCCGAGGTCGCGCCCGGCCCGGTCACCGTCACGGGCACCGCCTCGGTGGGCACCGGCGTCCCCGTGGCCGACACGTCGCTCATCTACGTGCTGGACGCCTCCAGCAGCACCGGCAATCCCGGTGCCCCGAGCTGCGGCAACATCCTGCAGTGCGAGATCGCCGCCGGGCTGGCCCTCAACGCCCAGGCGCAGAGCGGCACCATCGGCGACGTGGGCATGGTCGCCTTCGGCGTCACCGCGGCCACCGCCGACGTGCAGCCCGGCGCGGGCGACCAGTTGCTCACCGGCCCGGCCACCGACGGCGACACCGACGGCGTACGCGACATCGAAGAGGTCATCTCGTCGACCTTCATCAACGGGGTCGCCACGTTCACCAACAAGAACGTCGGCGGCGGCCAGACGAACTTCGCCGACGCCATCGCCAAGGCGCGCACCGTCGCCGAGGCCTCCACCCGGGCCCGCAAGATCGTCGTATTCATGTCCGACGGCTTCGCGGTCGGCGGCGGCAGCATCACCGTGCCCCTCGCGGGCATCCCGGACGACATCGACATCTACACCTTCGCCGTGGGCAGCGGCTCGAACTGCACCAACGCCGGACCGAACAACGAGGGCAGCCTGGAGCAGATCACCGCCGCGACGGTCCCGGGCGGGCACTGCGTGCAGGTCACCGACGTCGGCTCGCTGCCGGCGATCCTGCCCGGCGTCATCGGGTCCAGCCTCAGCACCCTGTCGATGCAGGTCGACGGCGGGGCGTTCACCCCGATCGGCAACGCCGCGATCACCCCCGACCTCCCGCAGGACGGACCGGTGAACGTGAACTACAGCGTCGCCACCCCCGCGCTGGGCATCGGCAGCCACGAGATCTGCGTACGCGCCAACGGCACCGACGGCGGCGGGGCCGGCCAGGTCACCGACTGCCACACGGTCGTCGTCAACGGCCCCGGTGGCGCGTTCGCCCTGGAGGCGGCCGGCCTGGTCAAGATCCCCCGTACCCCGGAGGCGGTCTGCCCGCCCGGCGCGACCAAGACCCAGGTCGCGGTCAACCTGCCCCCGCTGGTGACCACGGGCGCCCTGAACGCGAGCTGCGCCGCCGCCGGCGGCACGACCACCGCGCTCTCCTCGGTGGACGGGGCGACGCTGCTCGGCGGGGCCGTCCAGCTCAGTGCCATTTCGAGCACCTGCACGGGCAGCGGTAGCGGCGTGAACCGCTCCTCGCAGGTCGTCGGCACCATCAACGGCACCCCGATCAGCGCCGGCCCGGCCACCATCGGCATCCCCGGCGTCGCCACGGTCCACCTCAACGAGAGCACCACCGGTCCCGGCGGCCGCCTGGTCCAGAACGCCGTCCGCGTCGAGGTCCTCGGCCTCCTGGGCATCGTGACCCAGCAGATCGTCCTCGGCAGCTGCTACATCGGCTAGCCCTGCTGAAGATCGCGAGATCTTGCGCGAACTGTTGCCGATACGCCGGAATCGAGCGTGTCATCCCCACAGTTCGCGCAAGATCGTCGCTCAAGGGGTGGAGGTCAGCCCTTGACGCCGGTGAGGGTGACGCCCTGGACGAAGGCTTTCTGGGCGAAGAAGAAGAGGATCACTACCGGGATCATGGTGAGCATGGTTGCGGCGCTGACCAGGTGCCACTCCACGTGGTGCATGGTGCGGAAGCTGGCCAGGCCCAGGGAGACGGTCCAGTTGGCCTCGTTCTCGCTGGTGTAGAGGAGGGGGCCGTAGTAGTCGTTCCAGGCGTAGAAGAACTGGAACATGGCGGCGGCGGCGATGCCGGGGCGGGCCATCGGGAGCACGACCTTGAGCAGCGTGCGCCACTCGCCGGCGCCGTCGACGCGGGCCGCGTCGAGATACTCGTCGGGGATGGTGACGAGGAACTGGCGCAGCAGGAAGATGGAGAACGCGTCACCGGCCAGCATCGGCAGGATCAGCGGCCACAGCGAGCCGGTCAGGCCGGCGTCGGCCCAGAACAGGTACAGGGGCACGGTGGTGACCTGCGGGGGCAGCATCATCATGCAGACGATCGCGACCATGGTGACCGAGCGGCCCCGCCAGCGCAGCTTGGCCAGTCCGTACGCGGCGGGCACGCTGGCCAGCAGCATGAAGCCGGTGGCCAGTGCCGCGTACAGCAGGGTGTTGAGCAGGTAGCGCAGTAGCGGGGCCTTGGCGAACGCCTCGGCGTAGTTCTCCGGGTGCCACGACGTCGGCCACAGCTGCGAGGTCAGCGTCTGGGCGCTGGTCATGAACGAGGTCAGCCCGAGGAACACCACCGGGGCCAGGAACATCACCGACAGCGCGATCGCGATCGCGTGCCGGGCGACGAAGAGCAGGACGTTACGTCGGGTCACCGGGTGAACTCCTTGAACCGGCGCAGCAGCAGCACGGTCGCGGTCATCGAGACCACGAACAGCACCACGGCCAGCACGTTGGCGTACCCGAGCACGTGATAGCGGAAGCCGACCACGTACAGCCACAGTGGATAGGTGAACGTCGAGCCCTCGGGGTAGCCGAACGTGTCGGAGATGCCGCCGCCGCCGGTGACCTGCCCGGAGGCGACACTGGCGGCGACGGCAGCCTGCGTGAAGTACTGCAGCGTGCCGATGATCCCGGTGATCGCCGCGAACGCCAGCACGGGGGAGATGCTGGGCAGCGTCACGTACCGGAAGCGCTGCCAGCTGCCCGCGCCGTCGAGCGAGGCGGCCTCGTGCAGTTCGGCGGGCACGTCCAGCAGCGCCGCGATGAAGATCATCATCAGGTCGCCGATGCCCCACATGGCCAGCACCACCAGCGACGGCTTCGCCCAGGCGGGGTCGTTGAACCACAGCGGCGGGTTCTCGACGCCGAGCGCCGACAGTGCCGTGTTCACCGGACCCGTGCCGGGCTTGAGCAGTAGCACGAACGCGAGCGTCGCGGCGACCGGCGGGGCGAGCGCGGGCAGGTAGAACAGCGTGCGGTACACCCCGCGGGCCCGTTTGACCTGGTTGAGCAGCAGCGCGGTGAGCAGCGCGCCGAGCATGCGCGCGGGCACCATCACCACGACCAGCCACAGCGTGTTCTTCGCCGCCCGGACGACGTTGTCGTCCTCGAACAGGAACCGCCAGTTGTCCAGCCCGACCCACTCGGGGGCCTGGATCAGGTTGAACCGGGTGAACGAGAAGTACACCGCCGACACCAGCGGGTAGACCAGGAACAGCGCGAGCCCGGCGAGGGTGGGGGCGACGAAGGCGTACGGCGTCAGCCTGCGCCGCAGCCGGGTGAGCCTGGGGGAGGGGGTGCGGGACGGACCCGCACCCCCGAGCAGCGGCAGCGACATCAGCCCGCCAGCTTGACGAGGTTGTCGATCTGCTGATCCACCTTCTTCAGCCCGCCCGCCAGGTCGGTGACCGTGCCGGACTGATAGGACTGCAGGAACCCGGACAGCTCCTCCTGGTACGCGGCCCCGACCGCGCTCGGCGGCGTGGTGACCGTGGCGGGGTGGGCGAAGATGTCCAGGAACACCTGGAACTCCGGGTCCACCACCAGGTCCTTGCTGGTCAGCGCGTCTGTGGTGCTGGGCACGTTGCGGATGCCGTTGCTCAGCTTGACGATCGCGGCGGTCTCGGTGGTCAGGAAGCGCACCAGGGCCCAGGCGGCCTCGTTGTTCTTCGCGGTGCGCGACACCCCGATCACGTTGCCCGTGACGTAGCCGCCACCGTAACGGGCCGGGTCGGCCACCGGCAGCGGCGCGACGCCGAACTGCACGTCCTTGGCCTGGTCGCGCAGGAACGCCATGCGCCACTCGCCGTCGATGTTCATGGCGACCTTGCCCTTGTGGAAGGCGTTGTCAGCGGACCACTCGTCGCCCAGGCCGGCCCGGAACTTCTCCAGCTTGTCGTAGCCGTACCAGTCGACCAGGTCCTTCTGCCAGCGGACCAGCTCCTGCCACTTCGGGTCGCTGCCGATGGCCGAGGTGCCGTCGGTGTTGAGCCAGCTCGCGCCGACCATCGGGGCCAGGTGCGACGGGGAGTTCTCGTAGAAGCCGAACGAGGGCAGGAAACCGGCACGTTCGATGGTGCCGTCGGGTTTGCGTACCGTCAGCTTCTTGGCCAGCTCGGTCAGCTCGGCCAGGGTCTTCGGCGGCCCGGCGACGCCGGCCTCGGCGAAGATCGCCTTGTTGTAGTACAGCCCGTACACGTCGGCGAGGAACGGCATCGCGCACCGCTTGCCCCGGAACTCGGTGTAGGAGCGGATCACCTCGGGGTAGCGCTTCAGGTCGATCCCGTCGCGCTGGAGGTACGGCGTGAGGTCGGTCCACGCGCCCGACGAGCAGAACTTGCCGACGATGTCGGTGGAGTAGCTCAGGCCGACGTCAGGTCCCTGGCCCGCGCCGATGGCCTGCAGCATCTTGGTGTCGTCCTGGCCGCCCTTCACGGTGACCTTCACCTTGGGGTGCTTGGCCTCGAAGTCCTTGACGATCTCGGCGATCGCGTTCGCCTCGCGGTCGGTGAAGAAGTGCCACAGCTCGACCTCGCCGGACGCCTCGACACCGGGACTGGCCAGGGGCGCGGCCTGCTCGCCGGGCGTGCAGGCGGCCGTGGCCAGCAGGCCCGCCGCCAGCGCGGCCAGCAGCAGCCGGGATTTATGAGTGGTGAACACGTGTCCGCTCCTCACTAAGCACTGTTAGGAAGATTGACTAACTAATGCGTCGAGGATCGAGCGTGCGAGCACCGCTGTCAACACCCGCCGGAGGGATCCGTGCTGGCTGGACACGCTCCCATTGTCTGATGTGGATCCCGCGGATCCGTTGGGGGTCAGGCTCCAAGGCTGGTGAAGGTTGATTTAAGCGATCATTAAGTCGCCTCGGCTTGACGGTCTCGCATCGACGAACTTAGGGTGGTAGATAGTAAGTTAGTTTTCCTAACAGATGGGCGGTCCCGCCCCGCCCGTGGAGGCGCGCATGTCACGGAAACTGAGAAACGCCCTGGTCGCCGGTGCGGTGTCGGTGCTGGCGGCGGTGTCGCTGGCCGTCGCGGTCGGCTCCGCCAGTGCGGCGACCACCCCCACCGCCACCTTCACGAAGGTGTCCGAGTGGGGCTCCGGGTTCGAGGGCCGCTACACGATCACCAACGGCGGCAGCAGCACGCTGAACTCCTGGCAGGTCTCGTTCACCCTGCCCGCCGGCACCACCATCAGCTCGCACTGGGACGCCGCCCGCTCCGGCAGCGGCCAGCAGGTCGTCTTCGCCAACCTGTCCTGGAACGGCACCATCGCCCCCGGCGCGTCCGTCGTCTTCGGCTTCATCGGCGCGGGCTCCGGCAGCCCCACCGGCTGCCTGCTCAACGGCCAGCCGTGCACCGGCGGCACCCAGCCCAGCCCGTCGGCCTCGTCGCCGCGCCCGCCGTCACCGTCCGCGTCGCCCTCGAAGCCGCCGTCACCTTCGGCATCGCCCTCGGCCAGCCCCAGCGCCAGCCCGACCGCGAACCCCGGCACCCCGGTGGCCGCCAACGGCCAGCTGCGCGTGTGCGGGCGGCAGCTGTGCAACAAGAACGGCAAGGCGATCCAACTGCGCGGCATGAGCACCCACGGCATCCAGTGGTACGCCAACTGCGCTACCGCGGGTTCGCTGGACGTGCTGGCCAACGAGTGGAAGGCCGACGTGCTGCGCATCTCCATGTACATCCAGGAGGACGGGTACGAGACCGACCCGCGCCGGTTCACGGACCTGGTGCACAACTACATCGAGCTGGCCACCGCCCGCGGCATGTACGCCATCGTCGACTGGCACATGCTCGACCCCGGTGACCCGAACTACAACCTGGACCGGGCCAAGACGTTCTTCGCCGAGATCGCCCAGCGCCACGCGAACAAGGTCAACGTGCTGTACGAGATCGCCAACGAGCCCAGCGAGGTCAGCTGGTCCGCCATCAAGAGCTACGCCGACCAGGTCATCCCCGTGATCCGCCAGCGCGACCCGGAGGCCGTCGTTCTCGTCGGCACGCCGGACTGGTCCTCGCTGTCGGTGTCCGGCGACGGCAACGGCGTCGCGACCATCACCGCCAACCCGGTCACCGCCGGCAACCTGATGTACGTCTTCCACTTCTACGCCGCCTCGCACGGCACCGTGTACTACAACACGTTCGCCCAGGCCGTGGACACCCTGCCGATGTTCGTCACCGAGTTCGGCACCCAGCAGGCCACCGGCGACGGCCCGAACGACTTCACCAACGCCCAGCGCTACCTCGACCTGATGGCGGCCAAGAAGGTCAGCTGGGTCAACTGGAACTACTCCGACGACTTGCGCTCCGGCGCCGTCTTCACCACCAACACCTGCGCCACCGGCCAGTTCTCCGGCACCACCCGCCTCAAGCCCGCCGGCTCCTGGATCCGAGACCGCATCCGCACCCCCGACGACTTCTAACCCTCCTACCGCGTTGATCATGAACTTATGGCAGGGTTCGACGGCGTGTCGCTGCCATAAGTTCATGATCGACCGGGATGGTGGCGTTTTGCTGTAATGGCAAGGTTGTTTGCGGGTTGGCAGGGTGCGGCGGCAGGGTGGGGGTGGAGGTGGTCACCGTGGCCGATACGCAGGAGCAGCAACCGATCGAGATCATGTTCACCGCGGAGTTCTGGGACGAGCGGTATGGCTCCAAGGACCGGGTGTGGAGCGGGAACCCGAACCCGCACCTGGTCACCACCGTCGCCGGGCTCGCGCCGGGTGACGCGCTCGACGTCGGCAGCGGCGAGGGCGCCGACGCCGTCTGGCTGGCCGGCAAGGGCTGGCGGGTCACCGGCGTCGACGTGTCCACCGTGGCGCTGGGGCGCGCCGCCGCGCACGCCGTCGAGCGGGGCGAGCAGGTCGCCGACCGGATCAGCTGGCAGCAGGTCGACGTGCTGTCCTGGGATCCCGCGCCCGTCCAGTACGACCTGGTGTCGGCGCAGTTCATGCACCTGCCCCGGCCCGCGCTGGAGGCGCTGCACCGTCGCCTGGCCGCAGCGGTACGTCCCGGCGGCACGCTCCTGATCGTCGGGCACCACCCGTCGGACCTGGACACCACCATCGGCCGCCCCCGTTTGCCGGAGCTGATGTTCACGGCGGAGCAGGTCGCGGCCACGTTGGACGAGCGCGACTGGGACATCCGCGCCGAGACCCCCGGCCGCGAGGTCACCGACCCCGACGGCAACCCGGTCACCATCCACGACGCCGTGCTGACGGCGGTCCGCCGGAGCTGAACCGGGTGACCCGCTGGGCTCGATCGCGCCGCAGCGGGTCCCGGCCCGGCGTGGGTCAGGCCACGTAGCCGTTGAACACGTGCACCCCGTCAGCGGCGGCGGTCTCGCTGGCCCGGTTCGTGTTGAAGTACAGCTTGCCGTCGCTGATCCCGACGCCTTCGATCTCGAACAGCTCCGAGTACGCCGAGGAGGTGATGCGGAAGGACAGGTCGGTGGCGGCGGGCGCGGTGCCGGTCGTCGTCGGAGACACGTTCCGGTACACCAGCACGATGCTGCGGTTGTCCTTGGTCAGCGGGTAGTAGAGGACCTTCTTGGCCGCGTCGTAGAAGATCCCCTGGGTGAGGAAGGTCCCCAGATCCGCCACCGGGGCGCCGTTGACCAGGGCACCCTCGACCTGCAGGTCGAATGCCTTGGTCAGGTCGACGGTCCCGGAGGAGGCGCGCAGCGGCAGGCTGCCGTTGTAGATCGTGCGTCCGCTCTTGAACAGGAACGTGATCGTGGTGCCGCTGACCGACACCCGGTTGATCCCGGACGGCGCGAAGGCGGCCCCGTTGAGCCGGATCTGGTACGACCCGGCGTGGTAATAGGTGGTGCCGTCGTAGCGCAGCCGCACGAGCTGCGGCCCGTTCTCCTTCATGGTGACGACGAACAGGTGGTGCTGGGCGTCGATGTCGACGATCGTCATATCGTTGCCGTGCCCGAGCCAGGTGTTCGTCGTTCCGCCGTTCGTGCCGTTGGTCATCAGCACGCGCTCGCCAGTGGTCTTGTTGACCCGGTAGATGACGGACACGTCGTCGACATTGGTGTGGTTCTTGACGGAGTACAGGTAGGTCGATCCGGCGGCGAAACCCTGCACACCGGTGCAGCAGCTGGTGTTCGGTGTGTCGGCGATGTCGGTGTACGTGTTGTAGTAGGCGGCCTGAGCCGCCTGTCCGGTCAGCGCCAGTAGCCCGAGCACCAGGGCTACCGAGGTCGCCAGTCGTGCACCAAGTCGCATGTGTGTCCTCCCCGCAATCACGACGATGTGGGCCTGGTGCCCGAAGATCGTCGAGTGCAGGCTATGCCGAGCGGTCAGAGCGGGCAACGCGGGACGAACACGGCGAACGGCCGTGGCATACGGGAGAGGCCCGTACGCCACGGCCGTTCGTCCGTCAGACGCCGGCGGTGACCGGCTCGCGCACCGGCTCCTCGGCCGGGCGCAGCTTCTCGCCCTCCACGTCCACGTTGGGCAGGATGCGGTCCAGCCAGCGCGGCAGCCACCAGGCGGCCCGGCCGAGCAGCGACATCAGCGCCGGCACGATGGTCATGCGGACCACGAACGCGTCCACCAGCACGCCGAACGCCAGCGCGAAGCCGATCGACTGGATCAGCGTCTCACCGGAGAACACGAACCCGCCGAAGACGCTGATCATGATGATGGCGGCGGCGGTGACCACCCGGGCGCCGTGCCGGAAGCCGGTGATCACGGCGTCGCGGGCCGGCGCGCCGTGCACGAAGTCCTCGCGCATCCGGGTCACCAGGAACACCTGGTAATCCATGGCCAGGCCGAACAGGATGCCGATGAGCAGCACCGGCAGCATGCTCATGATCGGCCCGGTCTCCTGCACGCCGAACACGTCGCCGAGCCAGCCCCACTGGAACACGGCGACCACCGCGCCGAACGTCGCCGCGACGCTGAGCAGGAAGCCGAGCGTCGCCTTCAGCGGCACCAGCACCGACCGGAACACGAGCAGCAGCAGCAGGAACGCCAACCCCACCACGACCGACAGGTACGGCAGCAGCGCCTCGTCGAGGCGGGTGGACACGTCGATGGCCAGTGCGGTGACGCCGGTGACCGCGATGGTCGCGCCGGTCCCGGCGGTGATCGCCGCCCGCTCGTCGCGCAGCGTGTGCACCAGGTCGGCGGTGGCCTCGTCGTTCGGCCCGGTCTTCGGAATGACGGCGAGCAGGAGGGTGCGCCCGTCGGGGCTCACCCCGTTCGGGGCGGCGTAGAGCACGTTGTCCACTGCGGACAGGCGGGGGACGAGCTGGCCGACGGCGGCCTGCGGGTCGGCGCCCTCGGGCAGGTCGGCCACGACCACCAGCTCACCGTTGAAGCCCGGCCCGAACCCGGCGGTGACCATGTCGTACGCCTTGTGCTGGGTGGTGTCGGCGGACTGCATGCCGTCGTCGGGCAGGCCGAGGCGCAGGTCGGCGGCCGGGATCGCGAGCACGCCCAGTGCGGCCACGGTCAGCACCAGCACCGGGATGCGGAACCGCACGACGAACCGGGCCCAGCGCTCGCCCATCGGGACCGGGCCGCTGTCGGACTCCGGATCGGGGGTGGCGTGCCCGAACAGCCGGCCCTTGATCAGGCGGTCGCCGGTGAAGCCGAGCAGCGCGGGCAGCAGCGTGACCGCGACCAGCACCGCCACCGCGACCGTGGCCGCCGCCGACAGGCCCAGGCCGGCCAGCAGCGGGATGCCGACGATGGTCAGTGCGGCCAGCGCGATGATGACGGTGAGCCCGGCGAAGACCACGGCCGAGCCGGCGGTGCCGACGGCCCGCCCGGCGGCTTCCGCGCCGTCCTTGCGCACCAGCAGCTCGTGCCGGAACCGGGAGACGATGAACAAGGCGTAGTCGATGCCGACGGCCAGGCCCAGCATCAGCGCCAGGATCAGGCTGTTGGAGTTGATGTCGACGAAGCGCGAGGCGATGGCGACCCCGGACAGGCCGATGCCGATCCCGGCGATCGCCGTGAGCAGCGGCAGCCCGGCGGAGACCAGCGAACCCAGCGTGACGATGAGCACCAGCGCGGCGATGGCGATGCCGATGACCTCGACGACGCCGGTCTTCGGGTTGGCGCGCAGCGCGTCGCCGCCGACCTCCACGGTCAGCCCCGCGTCACGGCCGAGGGCGGCGGCGTCGAGCAGCGCGGCCCGGTCGCTGTCGGTCAGCTCCATGCCCTGCACGCCGTAGGTGACGTGCGCGAACGCGTAGCGCAGGTCGGGGGAGAAGGTCTTCGCGGTGTACGGGTCGATCACCCGCGCGACCTGGGGCGCGGTGTTCAGCGCGCCGACCACGCGGCCGACGGCCGCCTGCATGTCCGGGTCGGTCATCGTCTTGCCCTCGGGCGCGGCGAACACGACCCGGGCCCGCGCCCCGCCCGCGTGGGCCTCGGGGAAACGCTCGCCGAGCTGGTCGATGGCCCGCTGGGCCTCGGTGCCCGGAATGCTGAAGTCGTTGGACATCTTGCCGGAAAGCGTCGCCGCGCCGGCCCCGGCGAGTCCGAGCAGCAGCACCCAGAGGCCGAGGACGAGCCAGCGTCGGCGGTAGGAGAACCGGCCGATCCGGTAGAGGAAGGTCGCCACGTCGAGTACTCCAAACGAGGGATGGGTGGCTGTCATCGCGGCGAAACATGCTGTTCACGTGCATGTTCAGGGGTCGCCGCACCAGGGCCGACCCTAGCCGTTCGGCAAGGAGTGAGCAAGCCGATCGGCAAGGAATGAACCTGTCGATCGGCAAGTTTTCAGCTTGCCGATCGGCTGGTTTCCAGCTTGTCGACCGGCTAGGCGGAAGGCTGCTGATCAGCTAGATTTGCTCAGGACGGGTGACTTCCCCCGCCGTCGTTGATCTGGTAAGGAGGGTGCCGTGAGAGCTGCGACACACGCCGACTCGCGCGGCCCGGAGCGCACCCGGCAGCGCCTGCTGGACGAGGCCTGCCGGCTGTTCGCCATGCACAGCTTCGCCGGCACGTCGCTGCAGATGATCGCCGACACCCTCGGGGTCACCAAGGCGGCCGTCTACCACCACTTCAAGACCCGTGACGACATCCTGACCGCGGTGATCCAGCCCGCCATCGAGGAGATGCACGCGATCATCGCCGCCGCCGAGGCGCAGCGCACCCCGTCGGCGCGGGCCGATGCGATGCTGTCGGGCCTGGTCGACCTGACCGTCAAGCACCGCGGCCTGATCGCGATGATCGGCACGGACCCCGGCGTCACCAGCGCGCTGCAGAGCCACCCGGACGTGATGGAGCTGTTCCGCCGCCCCGGCGAGCTGATGGCCCTCGACGGCTCCGCCGAAGCCGAGATCAACGCGACGCTCGCCCTGGCCGGCATCGCCACCACCGCCTCCTCGCCCGTGATGCAGCACCACGACGCCGACGTGCTGCGCCACCACCTGCTCGCCGCCGGCCGCCGCATCCTCGGCCTGCGCGCCCGCAAACCCTGACTCCGCCCGCCGCCCACGCCCCGGTCCCGCGCCGCGTACGCTCAAGATCGTCCGATGTGCCTGGCACCTGCGCGTATCTTGAGCGTGGATACGCACAGGTGCCAGGCAAGTCCGACGGTCTTGGTGGCCGGCCGCGACACGGGGCGGCTGGGCGGCGATGGGAGCGCGGCGATGGAATACATGGTCGACATGCGGACCACGGTGCCGGAGGGCACCACCGAGGAGGGGGTCGCCGACATGCGCCGTCGCGAGGCGGCGCGGTCGGCCGAGCTGGTGGCGCAGGGTAGCCTGCTGCGGCTGTGGCGGCCCCCGCTGGCCCCGGGGGAGTGGCGGACCTGGGGGCTGTTCCGTGCGGACGACGCGGACCAGCTGGAGACCGTGCTCGCGTCGATGCCGCTGCGCGCCTGGCGGACCGAGCACGTCACGCCGCTGACGCCGCACCCGAACGACCCCGGCCAACCGGCGCGCTGACCAGGCACGGGTCCTGGCCCGCGCACAGCCGCAGGGATCGGGCGCGGGTCCTGGCAGGCGGCTGCGCTCGCGGGCCAGGTGGGCGCACGCTTAGGGCATCCGGTTCGACGCCGGTCGCGTCGGGCTGCTTGGCAAGCCGCAGACCAGCAGACGGAGACGATGCCATGAACACGCAGAAGGTCGCCGTGGTCACCGGCGCGTCCCAGGGCATCGGGGCGGCGCTGGTGGCCGCGTACCGCAAGCTCGGTCACGCCGTCGTCGCCAACTCGCGGTCGATGCCGCCGAGCAGCGATCCCATGGTGCTGGCGGTGGCCGGCGACATCGCCGACCCGGACGTCGCCGCCCGCGTGATCGACGAGGGCCTCGCCGCGTTCGGTCGCATCGACACGCTGGTCAACAACGCGGGCGTGTTCGTCGCCAAGCCGTTCACCGAGTACACCGCCGAGGACTACGACCTGGTCACCGGAGTCAACCTGCGCGGGTTCTTCGAGATCACGAAACGGGCCGTGGCCGCGATGCTCGACCAGAGCGGCGGCCACGTCGTCAGCATCACGACCACCCTCGTGGACCACGCGAACTCGCAGGTGCCCGCAGCGATGGCCGCGCTCACCAAGGGCGGGCTCAACGCGGTGACCCGATCGCTGGCCATCGAGTACGCCACCCGCGGCATCCGGGTCAACGCCGTCGCGCTCGGTGTCATCCGCACCCCGATGCACGCGTCCGGCGACTACGCCGCGCTCGCCGCCCTGCACCCCGTGGGCCGGGTCGGCGAGGTGGACGACGTCGTGGACGCCGTCCTCTACCTCGACCGCGCCGGCTTCGTCACCGGTGAGATCCTGCACGTCGACGGCGGCCAGAGCGCCGGGCACTGAGCCGCACCGCGTCCACCGGGGAGCCGAAGAACGATGAGCAGCGCATTCATTCGTACGCTGGGCGTCGACCTGCCGCTGATCGCCGCGCCGATGGCCGGCGGAGCCGGCACGCCCGCCCTGGTCGTGGCGGCCGCCCGCGCCGGTGGCCTGGGCTTCCTCGCCGCCGGCTACAAGACGCCCCAGGCGCTCGACGCGGAGATCACGACGGTCGGGGCTGCGGAGGTGCCGTTCGGGGTGAACCTCTTCGTGCCCAACCCCGTGCCGATCGACCCCGCCGCCCTGCGCCGCTACGCCGACCTGCTCGCTGCCGAGGCCGGCCGGCACGGCGTCACCCTGGACCCGGTGCCCGTCGAGGACGACGACCACTGGCAGGACAAACTCGACGTGCTGCGCGCCCGGCCGGTGCCCGTGATCAGCCTGACCTTCGGCATCCCGAGCCGGGCCGACCTGGCCGCGCTGCGCACCACCGGGGCGCTGCTGGTGCAGACGGTGACCAGCCTCGACGAGGCGAGGGCGGCCGCGGAAGCGGGCGTGGACGCGCTCGCCGTGCAGGCCACCGCCGCAGGCGGCCACTACGGTGCCTTCGACCCGTCCGCCCCGGTCACCGCCGCCGCGCTCACCGACCTCGTCGCGGCCATCCGGCACGCCGTGGACCTGCCGCTGATCGCCGCAGGAGGTCTGTCCTCACCGCAGGACGTGGCCGCCGTCGTAAGCGCGGGCGCGGACGCCGCCGCGGTGGGGACCGTCCTGCTGCGCAGCGACGAGGCGGGCACCTCCGCGGTGCACCGGGCCGCGCTCACCGACCCGGACCGGACCGGCACCGTCGTCACCCGCGCCTTCACCGGACGTCCCGCCCGAGCCCTGCGCAACGAGTTCACCGACCGGTACGGCGAGCTCGCCCCGTACGGCTATCCCGCCGTGCACCACCTCACGGCGGGCCTGCGCCGGGCGGCCGCCGCGGCCGGCGACCCCGAGCGGGTGCACCTGTGGGCGGGCACCGGCTACCGGCAGGCCGCGGACGGACCGGCCGCCGCGATCCTCACCGGCCTGGCCGACCGGCTCTGACCATACGAAGCGACCCGAGGGAGAACGACATGACCGGCGCCGAGGACCAGATCCTGACCACCGTGCTCGACCGCTGGAAGTCGGCCGTCGACGCCCACGAGCCGCAGCGCGTCGCGGAGAACTTCACCCACGACGCGATCTTCCAGGGCCTGCATCCGTACACGGTCGGACCCGGCGGCGTGGCGGAGTACTACGACAGCCAGCCGATCGGCATGACCGCCGCGTACCGCCTGCTGGAGACCCGCCGCCTCGCCGATGACGTGGTGCTGGGCTATCTGGCCGTCGACTTCTCGTTCACCGACCGTCCGACCAAGAACGTCTACCTCTGCGTCATCGTGCGCCGGGTCGGCGACGACTGGCTCGTCGCGCACTACCAGGTCTCGCAGCTGTGAGCCGCGGTCAGGAGACCGGGGCGAGCCTGCTGAGCAGCGTGCGGGCGGCCTCGGCGACCAGCGACCGGTCATAGCTGATGATCACGTCGAACTCGCGGTCGGCCTCGCGGGTCGCCGTGGTCGGCAACTGCCGGGCGAACAGGCCGCCCGAGAAGTAGCTGCCCAGCACGATCACCGACCACTCCCCGGTCAGCGGGTCGTCGTCCGACAGCGGGCCGCCGCGGATGCCCGGCGCGGGCTGCGGGGTGACGCCGTGTCCGAACACCGCGGTCAGCGCCCCTTTGCCGGCGATGGACAGGTACCGCTGCCGGGTGTGCTCGGTGAAGTACTTCGCGTCCTGGAACGCGCCGAGCAGCACCGATGCCTCGGGCGCGTGCTCGCTCATACTCTCCAGGTGGTTGCTGAGCGGAATGAGCTGCCGTTTCGTGGCCCGGGTGGCGCGGCGCCGCCGCCGGGCGACCTCGAACGGCGTGCGTGCCCCCGTGTTCGGCGCGGTGCTGTACGGCAGGTCGGTGTCCGGCCGCTCGAACTGTCCGGGCAGCGGGCCGGGTCGTCCCAGCAGCCAGCCCTGCCCGAGCGTCGCGCCCATCGAGATCGCCGCCGCCAGATGCCGCTCGGTCTCGATGCCCTCGGCGAGGATGATCGCGCCGGTGCGTTCGGACTCGGCCAGTACCGCGTTGACCACCTGCGCGGTCTCGTGGGTGGGGCGGCCCTGCACCACGTGCCGGTCCAGCTTGATGATCTCGGGGCTGAGCAGGGCGAGCAGCGACAGACTCGCCGGGTTCACACCGACGTCGTCCAGGGCGATGCGGGTCGACTGGCCGCGCACCCGGGCCACGGAGGTGAGCAGCGCGGCCGGGTCGTCGGACAGCGAGCGTTCGGTGATCTCCATGACGACCTGCAGCTCGCGCATGGCCGTGTCGATGGTGTCGACCAGCCCCGGCGGGCAGGCACTGCCCATGGTGGACGGCTCGACGTTGACGAACAGTGGGACGTCCCACGGCAGGCACGCGGCCATCGCCGCCCGGAACGCCGCCGCCCGCGCGACCCAGTCCAGTTCGGTGAGCCGGCCGGCACGCTGGGCCTGCGCGAACAGCTCGGCGGGGTTGCGCAGCTCGGAGCCCGCCGGTCCGCGCGCCAGCGCCTCGTAACCGGCGACCCGGCCGCTGCGCAGCGCGATGACCGGCTGGAAGACCGGGTAGACGGCACGTTTGGTCACCGTGCGGTCGAGTTCGGTGGGCCCGTCCTGCGTCACTGTGTCACCAGTCCCGCCACCTTATCTGTGTGTTTGTGCCGGTTGTAAGGCTAACGGCCGAACAGCCTCCGGCCCGGGACTTCCGCGTACTCCCATGGTGATCTTCACTTACACATCGTCGGAGACTGCACTTTCAGGGAAATTGCTGTTATGTCAGATCCAAATCCCGCAAAATACTCGGTCAGGGGCGGATGAGGACTTTGAGGGCGGTGCGGTCGGCCATGGCCTGGTAGCCCGCGGGAACCTCGTCGAGGCCGATGACCGTGTCGAACACCCGGCCGGGCTCGACTTCGCCGGCGAGCACGTCGGGGAGCAGTTCCTCGATGTAGGCGCGGGCCGGCGCGATGCCGCCGGTGAGCGTGACGTTGCGCCGGAACTCCTCGAAGCCCATCGGCACCTCCGGGTACTGCGGCGCGCCCACCCGGCTCACCGTGCCGCCCGACCGGGCCACCGCGAACGCCGTCTCGATGGCCGGGCGCAGGCCGACGCACTCCAGTACGGCGTGGGTGCCGTCGCCGCCGGTCAGCTCCAGCACCTTCGCCACGCCCTCGTCGCCGCGTTCGGCGACCACGTCGGTCGCGCCGAAGTCCCGCCCGAGGTCGGTGCGGCCCTGGTGGCGGCCCATGAGGATGATCTGCTCCGCGCCGAGGCGCTTGGCGGCCAGCACCGCGCACAGGCCGACCGCGCCGTCGCCGATCACGGTCACCGTGGTCCGCGGGCCCACCCCGGCGGTCACGGCGCAGTGGTGGCCGGTCGGGAACACGTCGGACAGCGACAGCAGGGAGGGCAGCAGCGCCGAGTCCTCGCCGACGGGCAGCTTGACCAGCGTGCCCTGGGCCTGGGGCACGCGGACCGCCTCGCCCTGGCCGCCGTCGACGCCGTTCGCGCCCCAGAAGCCGCCGTGCCGGCAGGAGGTCTGCAGGCCTTCGCGGCAGAAGTCGCAGGTGTTGTCCGCCCAGACGAACGGCGCGACCACGACGTCGCCCGCTGTCAGCCCGGAGACGTCCGCGCCGGTGTCCTCGACGACGCCGAGGAACTCGTGGCCGATGCGGTCGCCCTGCTCGCTGGCGGGCCGCGACCCGTACGGCCACAGGTCGCTGCCGCAGATGCAGGACCGCAGTACGCGTACCAGGGCGTCGGTGGGTTCGTGCAGCACCGGGTCGGGCACGTTCTCGACCCTGATGTCACCGGCGCCGTAGATCAAGGTGGCTCGCATGGCTCTCCCCGTTCCGTGATCCTCGCGGGCCCGGCCGGTGCCGACCTGGTCCAACGATCAGTATCGGCGCGGGGCGGCCGCGGTATCCGGTCATTGCGGGCAATGCGCACGGGTACCCGCGTGCGGCGGCCCGGGCTGGGGAGAACCCGGGCCGCCTGGTCGCGGCGTCAGTCTTCCTGGAAGTACGAGATCAGTCGGAGGATCTCCAGGTAGAGCCAGACGAGTTCGACGAGGATGCCGAACGCGCCGAGCCAGCCGTACTTGCGCGGCAGCCCGGCGGCGATGCCGTCCTCGATCTGCTGGAAGCTGACCACGAACATCAGCGCCGCCACCACGATGCAGACCAGCGAGAAGATGATCGCGATGCCGCCGCCGTCGCGCAGCGGACCGGCCGAGCCGGTGAACATGCTGATGACGAAGTTGACCAGCATGACCACGGCCAGCCCGGCCGCGGCCCCGATCACGACCTTCATGAACTTCGGCGTCGCCCGGACGATCCGGGCCCGGTACAGCGCGGCCATGATGAAGAAGACGCCCAGGGTCGCGATGACCGCCTGCAGGACGATGCCGTTCCACAGGGTCTCGTACGTCTTGGACACCGCGCCGAGGAACACGCCCTCGACGATCGCGTAGCTGAACAGGACGACCGGGTTGGTGATCTGGGCGAACGAGATGACCAGGCCCAGCACGAGTCCGACCAGCATCGCGGCGATCCACACCACGCCCAGCGACTGCGGCGGGACCAGGATCCAGGTGGCGGCGGCCGCGGCCACCGCCGTACCGATCAGGGACACGGTCTTGACCACGACGTCGTCGATCGTCATGACGTCGCGGGAGTGCTGGACGGTCTCGGGGTAGCCGTAACCGCCGGCCGGCTGCTCGTAGGTCTGGCCGCCGTAGCTGTAGGGCTGGCCGCCGGGCACGCTGTAGGTCGGCTGCTGCGCGGCGGCGGTGATCCGCCCGAGCACCGGGTTAGAGGACTTCACGCAGGGTCTCCTTCGTCTACGGGCGGGGTTGGTCCATCGGGGGTGGGTGGTGCGGGCCTCCGGCTAGGACAGGCCCGCACCACCCGCGATCGGCGGTCAGAAGTCTCCGAAGTCGCCTCCGAAGTCTCCGCCGCCGAAGTCGTCGAGACCGGCGTCGGCCACACCCGGGTCCAGGCCGGCCGCCGACGCGGCCTCACCCAGGTCGGGAGCCATCGCGTCGCCGATCATGTCGCCGATCACCATGCCGCCGAGGAAGCCCAGCGCCGCGCCGCCGACCCCGGCCGCCATCGCACCGGCCATGCTCGGCTTGCCCCGGTAGCCGCCGTACTTGTAGCCGCCGTGGTGTCCGCCGTGCCCGCCGTAGGCGTATCCGGGACGTCCGTGCCCGTAGGCAGGCTGGCCGTACCCCGGCTGGCCGTAGCCCGGCTGGGCCGGGGCGGGCGACTGCAGGAACGCGCCTGGGGCGGCCTGCGCGGGGGAGCCGAGCTTGTCCAGGGCGTTGGTCAGCCAGCGGTCGACCTCGGCGATCCAGCCGCCTTCGGTCTCGGCGAGCCGCGCCAGGTCGGCCGCCGACAGGTCGTGACGGTCGGGCGCGCCGAACCGGCCGGTGAGCTCCGCCAGCACCACGAGGCCGTCCCCGGCGGCGGCGACGGTGAAGGTGAGCAGCGGGATGTGCGGGCCGTGCTGCCCGCCCTCGGGCAGCGGGGCGTAGCAGGTGATCGCCTGCGCGGCGGGCACGGGCAGGCCGGGCACCCCGCCGGGACGCAGTTCGCTGCGGACGAACCGGCAGCCGATCGTGCCGAGCGCGTCCATGATGTGCTGCTGGACCGGCGCCGCGTCGATACGTGCGGGGTCGAAGTCGCCCTTGGCGCTGCCCGAGGCTACCGACACCTCGGTGCGCACCCCGACGCCGAGACCCGGCAGGGCCTGGCCGTACAGCGCGGTGAACGGCGCGTGCACCGGGACCGGCACCGTGAACGGCACGGCCTGGGTGCTGCCCGAGGGCAGGCGCAGGTGCTGCGCCACCTGGTAGCGGGCCAGCTCCAGCTCGCCGGCCGGTCCGGTCGCGGTGAGCAGCAGCGAGATCGCGGTGATGTCGGTGTCGGACTTGGCGCGCAGGTTCACGTGGCCGCTCAGCTGACCGCCCGGGACCGTGGTCTGCGGCGACAGCACGGTGTCCACCTCGACGCCGCCCAGTCCGAGCCCGGCGAGCAGTTTCTTGAAGACCATGGGTTTCCTCTCCTGTGGAACTCCGCCCCGGCCTCAGCCGCGGCGGTGGTGTGCGGGCGGCGTCGCCGCAGTACGCGGCAAGAGCGGGGGCGGCCAGGCGCGCCGATGGTGGAGTCCAGGTCCGCGAGGATCAGCACGGCGGTGCCAGTGCTCCTCGCCTCGGCCGCGGCGCTGTCGGCCCTGGTCTGGACCGGTGCCGTTGGCGGCGGGCGGCGGTAGGATCAGCCACGGGAGCGACACTAACACGTGAAACTGTACGGTTGCTGGAAAGGGGCTGCTCATGGCGCTGATGCGGATCGGCGAACTTGCCTCGGCAGCGGGCGTGAGCAATCGGACCGTCGACTTCTACACCAACCTCGGCCTGATCACCCCCGCCTCGCGCACCACCGGCGGCTTCCGGCTGTACGACCCGGCGACGGTCGAGCAGATCGCCACCGTTCAGCGGCTGGAGTCCAGCGGCATGGCCCTCGACGACATCGCCGCACACCTGCACGGCGCAGCCGCGGCCGACCTGGCCGGCGCGCTCGCCCGGCTCGACCACGACCTGACGGCGCTGCGGGCGCTGGCCGAGACCGCGGCCGGCACCGCGCACGGCCTCGCCACGACGCTCGCGGTGCGCGCCAATCAGCTGCTGACCGCTGCCGCGGAGCTGCTGGCCACGATGCCGCCGCCCTGAGCGCGGCATGCCTGGTCCGCAGGGCCGCGCGGACGGGGCGGTGTCCAAGCCGCGGGTCGGTTATGGTGCCGCGATGAGCGAACCGTCCGCCAAGGAGCGGCCTACCCTGCGTGCGCGGCTCGGGCGGCCCGAGAGCCGCTCGGCGGTCGTCTTCGCGCTGCTGGCAGCCCTCGCCGCCGGCCTGTACGCGGCGAGCATCGCGACCTGGGCCGCGTGGTGGACGATGCGCCCGCTGACCAGTGCCGAGGCCGTCGAGGTGCTCACCGAGCTGATGCCCGGCACCGACATCACCACCCACCTGGGCCCGGAGCCGGACACCGAGTTCGTCATCTACGGCGAGCCGCTCAGCTGGCGGAACCTCGACACGCTGCTGCTCGGCGACGGCGGGGAGTACAGCCTGACCGGGATCGGCGGGACACTGGGCCGGGACGTGGGCCCGGCGGAGCAGAAGCAGGTCCTCGACGGTGTCGTCGAGCGGCTGCGGGCGGGCGGCTGGAGCGTCGGCTACCCGAAGGTGACGTATCTCGACCCGTGCGGCACCGGATGCGACCCTGACACAGCCGCCCGGGAGACCGTGGTCTACGCGGGACGCGGCGACCAGGTCGTCAACGTGAGCGGCTTCGCCGCGGGCAGCAGCGGCAGCAACAACTTCGGCATCAGCCTGACCCGGGCGACCCCGCCGGCCGTGTATCCGGCCGCGGCCGTCGCCGGGCTGGTCGGCGCGCTGTCCGCCTGGTGGCTGTTCGCCTGGGCGAGTAGGCGCACCGCGTCGCGGCCCGCCGGGGGCGTGAAGACCTTGTTCGCGTTCGCGATGTTCCTGTGGTGGGCGCCGGTCGTGCTCGCCGCGCCGCTGGGCCTGCGGCACCACCTGAGCGAATGGCACTACTCCTGGCATCCGCTGTGGGAGTGGCTGGGCCTGCCCACCACCGGCCTGCTGTTCCTGCTGGGGACGGGGTTCGCGCTGCTCGCCCTCGCGGCCGCCGCGCTGCCGTCGCGGCAGCGGCCGTACGAAAGACCGGCGGAGGACCCAGCCGGCGTACCCGTCTGAGCGGCTGCCGCTGAGCCCGCTGTCGGCTCGCCGACACTGCGCCCCACTTATGGTCGTGAGTTCCTAACGTATCGGCGTGGCTGATCGCGGACCCCGGCTCCGGCCAGAGTGGACAGTCGCCGCGGTCTTCCTGGCCAGCGGCGCGGCCCTGCTGGTGTACATCCTGTCGGGCGTCTCCCTGCGCTGGACCTTCCTTGCGCTCGGCCTGGCCGCGGCCGTCGTGGCGACCGTCGTCATCCGGCGGCTGCCCGCTGAGCGCAGAGCCAAGGTGCTGCGCCGGATGGCGGTCGGCGCGGTCGCCGGGTTCGCCGCGACGCTGGCCTACGACGCGGTCCGGATCGCCCTGGTGGAGTTCGCCGGCCTGCGGCTGCGGCCGTTCGAGGCGTGGCGGCTGTTCGGGCTGGCCCTGGCCGAGACGGATCAGGACGCCACCTGGGTGTTCTTGCTCGGCGTCGCGTTCCACCTGTGCAACGGCATCGCGTTCGGAGTCGCGTACACGGTCGCGTTCGGACGACGCGGCATCTGGCCCGCCATCGTCTGGGCGCTGGTCCTGGAGACCTTCATGGTCTCGGTCTACCCGGGCTGGCTCGGGCTCAAGGCGCTCGACGAGTTCCTGTCGGTCAGCATCACCGGCCACCTCGTCTACGGCGTCGTGCTCGGCTGGCTCGCCAAACACCTGCTCGGCAGTTCCCGATGGGGAGAACATGACCGCGATTCCGGGGCCGACGAGCCCGCCCGATCCCCTGACCAGGCTCGCTGACGGCATCTGGGTCGGTGTGCCACTGACCCTGCGCAAGCTGTCAGCCGGCCTGGCGATGTCCACCGTCGACGGCCTCTACCTCGCCGCCCGCCCGGTCGTCGGCCTCGTCACGGTGCCTGCCGTGTTCCTGACCGGTCTGGTCGTGGGCGTGCTCCACCCCGGCTTCGAGTACGTCTTCACCGAGGCGCTCTGGCTGCTGCTGCTCATCGCGCTCGTCGGCGCGATCAGCGGCGCGCTCGGCTCCTACCTGACCCTCGGGTTCGCCCTCGGCGACCTGGCGCTGGGGGCGCACCCGCAGTGGGAGACCTGGCGCACCGACACCCTGCTCGACATCCCCGCGCAGTACGGCTCTCAACTGCTCACCTACGCGCTGTTCGCGATGCTGGCGGTCGGCGTGCCCATCGCCGCGAAGTCGTTCGCCGCCGAGTTCCTGCTGCCGCCGAGCGTGCCGAGAGCGGTGCGGGCGATGGTCGGCCTCGGCGCGCTCGTGGTCATCTCGGGGCTGCTGGTCTGGGTGTGGACCCAGTCGGCGCCGCTGCTGGTGCGGCCCGTGTTCGTCTGGGCCGGGGCCCGCCCGACCGTCGAGGCCATGTCGACGACGCAGGAGAGCGGCGGCTGGATCGTGTTCCTCGCGGTCGCGGCCACCATCGGCCGGGCCGTCGCGCAGGCGGTGCTGGCGAACCCGATCGGCAAGGGCGGCGGCCCCGACCGGATGACGCAGCTGGAGGACCGGTTCCGCACCGATGTCCCGGTGCAGCCGCTGGCCGGCCGCATTCCGCTGGTGCTGCGGCTGCTGATCCGCGCGGCGATCCTCACCGCGCTGCTGTCCGGCCTGTACGCCGCCTACTGGCAGGCCGGGCTCACCTTTCTCGTGCTGTTCGTCGCGCAGGTCATCGCCAGCCCGCTGCTGCCGCTGGACTTCGGGGCGTACGCCCGCTTCATCGCCAAGATCCCCCGGATCATCCGCCTGATCGTCGTGATGATCCCGGTGTACCTGCTCGGGGCGGTCGTCGTGCCGATGTTCCTGGACCAGACCAGCTTCTTCCCGTTCCTGCTGCTGGCGATCGTGTCGGCGGTGCTGATGACCCTGCTCAGCCCGCACGTCCGGGAGGCGCCGCCCGCGCCGCCTTCGCCTGCCGCCGCGCCCGGCACCGAGGAGCCGAAATGAGAACGACGACACGGGTGCTGGCCGGCGCCGCGCTCGGTGCGGGCGCGGCGGTGCTGCTGCTACCCGGCGCGGCGTACGCCGACAACTGCGGCAGCATGTCCGACTGCTACTACACCGCGCGGGCGGCGCTGGCCGCCCTGGTCGGCCTGTCCGTGCTGTTCGGCGTGCTGCTCAGCATCGGGCTGGACTTCGTGCCCGTGGTCGGCACGGTCAAGGGCGTCATCGAGGCGATCACCGGCAAGGACCTCATCACCGGCCAGGAGCTGGCCTGGTGGGAGCGCCTGCTCGGCATCGTGCCCGTGGTCGGCGGGATCGCCGGGGTCGCCGCCGGCATCTCCAAGGGCGCACGGGCCATCGACGACGTCGCCGACCTCGGGCGGGCCGTGGACCGCGCCGCGGACGCGGCCGAAGCCGCCCGCGATGCCGAACGCGCCGCCGAAGCAGCCCGCGAGGTCGAACGCGCAGCCGAGGCGGCCCGGGAGGCAGAGCGCGCAGCGGAGGCGGCACGCGAGGCGGAGCGCGCCGCCGAAGCCGCTCGGGAGGCAGAGCGTGCGGCCGAGGCCGCCCGGGAGGCGGAGCGCGCCGCGGAGGCGGCCCGGGAGGCCGATCGTGCCCGGGAGGCCGAGCGTGCGGCCGAGGCGGCGCGCGACGCCCACCAGCGCGAACTCGGCATGGACCCGGCGACGGGACGGTATCGCGCGGCGGAGGGCGAGACCGCGCTGCGCGTCGAGGACGCCACCGGGGTGGAGCTGAGCCGCTCGACCGATCCGAAGGTGGACTGGGTGGACAACGCCACCGGCAAGACCTACGACGCCGTGGGCAACTTCCCGTCCCGGCACTTCGACCAGCAGTGGCCCAACCTGCAGACCAGGATCGTCGACCACCTGGCCAAGGCCGATTACGTGCCGGTCGACGTCTCCCAGTTCACGCCCGATCAGATCGCTAAGGTACAGAAGTTCATCACCGACAACGGCCTCGCGCCCCGAGCATTCCTGGTAGGCAACTGATGTCCGGAACGATCGCGGTCGCCCCCGACAAGCGCTGGTCGGCGGCCGGCTGGCTGTTCGAGTGGGCCGTCGAGGCGTTGGCGGAGGACCTCGACGACGACGCCGCGGTCGCGTCGCTGCGGGAGATCGTCGACGACAACCTCGGCTGGCTGGGGCTGGACGACCTGTCCCCGGCGGCCCGCGCCGAGGTGCTGCGCCGGATCAGGACCGAGCTGGTCGACCGCGCCGACCGCGAGCTGCCGCCGACGCTGCCCCACCGCGCCGAGGCCGTCGACCTGCTGCGCGACCTCAGCCGACTCGCCGAGAACGCCTGACCCACCCGCGCCCGGCGTCAGTGGAGTTTGCGGGCGCGCAGGACGGTGTCGTGGAAGGTGTGCTCGTGGTCGGTGGCCGGGCGGTGGCGGGACTCGGCGACGACGATCTCCCAGTGGTCGGGGTCCAGGCCGGCCGCGACCTCGGCGGCGGTGAAGTGCACGTCGCGGACGGCGGCGGGGGAGATGCCGGGCCGCGGGTCCGACGGGTGGTGGCCGACGATCAGCAGGGTGCCGCCGGGCGCGACCGCCGCGGCGAGCCGGGCCGCCAGGGACTCGCGGGACGACGTCGGGTGGACGTAGAGGGAGCAGACCAGGTCGAACCGCTCCGCGGGCGGCGTCCAGTCGGACAGGTCGGCCTGCAGCCAGTCGATGCGCCCGGCGGCCGCCTCGTCGGCGTTCTGCGCGTGTGAGCGCGCCCGGCGCAGTGCGCTGTCGGCGATGTCGAGCGCCGTGACCTGCCAGCCCTGGGTGGCGAGCCAGATCGCCTCGGCTCCCTCGCCGCACCCGGCGTCCAGTGCCG
This sequence comes from Catellatospora sp. NPDC049111, assembly GCF_040648615.1. NCBI lineage: Bacteria > Bacillati > Actinomycetota > Actinomycetes > Micromonosporales > Micromonosporaceae > Catellatospora > Catellatospora sp. NPDC049111. The sequence goes on from NZ_JBEZEB010000007.1 coordinate 51,220, forward strand.
TGCCGGGCGTCAGTTCCGCGATCTCCGCGACCAGCTGCGGGTTGGCCGGTTTGCCGTGACCTGCGGCGTGCCCATGGTCTGCGCCGTGGCCGTGAGCTGCGGCGTGGCCGTGCTCACCGGCATGGCCGTGGCCCGTGGCACGGCCATGGTAGTGGTCTTCCCAGTACGCCTTGCTGAACTCCTCGGTCATGCCGGTCCCTTTCGCGCTGCCCTGTGGGTGGTCACGGATGGGCCGTGGCCAGGTGACAACCATGTGAGACGATCGGCCGCGTCCGCAAATCCTGTTGCCGATCTGGCAAAGTTGGGGCATGGACGACGACCTTGATCAAGCCCTCGGCGCGGTAGGGCCGCGGCTGCGCGCGCTGCGACAGCAGCGGGAGACCACGCTGGCCGACCTGTCGACGGCGACCGGGATCTCGGTGAGCACCCTGTCCCGGCTGGAGTCCGGCTCCCGGCGGCCGACGCTGGAGCTGCTGCTCCCGCTCGCCCGGGCGCACGGTGTCACGCTCGACGAGCTGGTCGACGCCCCGCCGACCGGCGACCCGCGCATCCACCTGCGGCCGGTGACCCGGCACGGGATGATCATGTTGCCACTGACCCGCCGCGCGGGCGGGATCCAGGCGTACAAGCTGGTGATCCCCGCCGAGAGCCGCCGCCGGCATCCGGAACTGAAAACCCACGAGGGCTACGAATGGCTGTACGTCCTCAACGGCCGGCTGCGCATGGTCCTCGGCGAGCACGACCTGGTGCTGTCGCCGGGGGAGGCGGCCGAGTTCGACACCAGAGTGCCGCACTGGTTCGGCGCGGCCGGTCCGGAGCCGGTCGAGTTCCTCAGTCTGTTCGGCACCCAGGGCGAGCGTGCCCACCTGCGGGCGGCGCCGAAGCCGAAGGACACCGCCGAGCGGTGACGGCGGCCGCCGTCGAGATCGGATCGTGACCGCCATTGCCCCGTACGCGTAACGCCTATATTATCTATCGAAGTTATAGGAATATGCGGACACGCATGCTGCGCGCCTGCTGCCGGTCGCGCCGTCACGAGCAGGAATCCATGGGGCCGTGCACATTTCAGCGCGACACGACTATGCGGTGCAGGCCATGCTGGCCATCGCCGCGGCCGGCGGCGGTCCGGTGAAGACCAGCGATCTGGCTGCCATGCAGGGCATCCCCGTCAGCTACCTGCCGTCGATCCTCGCCGACCTGCGCCGCGCGGAGCTGCTGAGCAGCCGCCCCGGCACCGACGGCGGCTTCAGCCTGGCCCGGCCGATCGCGCAGATCAGCGTCGGCGACATCATGCGAGCAGTCAGCGGAGCGCTGGCCAGCGTGCGGGGCCGTCCGCCGCACACCATCACGTACACGGGCGCGGCCACGGCACTGGCCGGCCTCTGGCGTTCGGTCCACACGTTCACCAGCGACCTGCTTGACAGCACCACCCTCGACCGGCTGCTCGATGCCGACCGGGCGCTCGCCGCGGCGAGCCCCGATCACGACCGGGCCGGCGGCGGCACCGGCGGACCCCGGCCGTGACGGGGCGGGCGGGGTCTGTGCAGAAAGGAGCCTCCGGGCGGGCGGTGGCCGGATCGGCGTTCGCCACGCCCGGAGGTGCTCCCGTCGGTTCAGACGGCGTCGAGCAACCGGACCGGGGCGATCTCGGGGGCGACCCGGACCTGCACCTCCGACCCGAGCTCCACGCCCAGGGACAGGTACTCGTTGCGGGTGAGGGTGACGATGACCGGTTGTCCGGCCACGGTGACCTCCACCCTGATCTCGAAGCCGACGCGGGTGATCCGCGTGATGCGGCCTGCGACGGCGTCCGGCTCACCGCCGCCGGTGAGCAGTTGCAGGTCGTGCGGCCGGACCAGCCGGTCGCCCAGCTCGGTGACCGGGCCGAGGAAGCGCATGACGAAGTCGTTGGCGGGGGTGTCGTAGAGCTCGTCGGGCGAGCCGATCTGCTCCACGCGACCCTCGTTGATGACCACGATCTCGTCGGCGACCTCCAGCGCCTCCTCCTGGTCGTGCGTGACGAACACGGTCGTCACGTGGACCTCGTCATGCAGCCGCCGCAGCCAGTCACGCAGCTCTTTGCGCACCTTGGCGTCGAGTGCGCCGAACGGCTCGTCGAGCAGCAGCACGGTGGGCTGCACCGCCAGCGCCCGCGCCAGGGCCATGCGCTGGCGCTGCCCGCCGGACAGCTGGGAGGGCAGCCGGTCCGCGAACTGCGCCAGGTGCACGAGCTTGAGCAGCTCGTCGACCCGCTCGCGGATCTCGTCCTTGGGCCGCTTGCGGATCTCCAGTCCGAACGCGACGTTGCGAGCGACCGACAGGTGCTTGAAGGCGGCGTAGTGCTGGAACACGAAACCGACGTTGCGCTTCTGCGGCGACAGCTTCGTCGCGTCCACACCTTCGATCTCGATGCGGCCGCTGTCGGCCGTCTCCAGCCCGGCGATGATGCGCAGCAGCGTGGACTTGCCGCCACCGGACGGGCCGAGCAGCGCGGTGAGCTGCCCGGACGGGATGCTGACGGAGACGTTGTCGAGAGCGACGAAGTCTCCGAAACGTTTGGCGACGTTGACGATCTCGATACTCAACGGTCTTCCTTCGGCCGAATGACTGAGACGATGATGATGCAGGCCACCGCCACCAGGGCGAGCAGGAACGCGGTGGCGTACGCGCCGCCCTTGTCGAAGTTGAGGTACTTCTCCTCGACGACCAGGGTGGCGGTGCGGGTCTCGCCGAGCACGTTGCCGGAGACGACCTTGACCGCGCCGAACTCGCCCAGCGACCGGGCCAGGCTCAGCACGACGCCGTAGACGACGCCCCACTTGATCGACGGCAGGGTGATCCGCCGGAACGTCTGCCACGCGTTCGCGCCCAGGCTGCGGGCGGCCTGCTCCTGCTCCTCGCCGACCTCCTCCAGCACGGGCACCACTTCGCGGATCACCAGCGGCAGCGCGACGAACACCGTGGCCAGCACGATGCCGGGGGTGGCGAAGATGACCTGGAAGCCCATGCTCTCCAGGCCGGGTCCAAACCAGCCGGTGCGCCCGCCGTAGACCAGCACCAGGGCCAGGCCGACGACGATCGGCGACACCGACAGCGGCATGTCCAGCAGCGCGCTGAGCAGCCGCTTGCCCGGGAAGTCGTACCGGACGAGCAGCAGCGAGATGCCCACACCGAACAGCGTGTTGATGATCACCGCGATGATCGCGACCTGCACGGTCAGGCTGATCGCGTGCACGATGTCGGGATCTTCGAGGATGCCGTTGATGTTGTCCATGCCGTCGGCGAAGGTGTTCTTGCCGACCAGGTACACCGGCCACGCCACGAGCAGGAACAGGTAGGCGATCACGAGCAGGCGGACCAGGTAGGTGACCGGGCCGCGCCGGGTGCGGGTGCTGGGGTGGCTAGCCACGGCGCACCATCCTGCGCTGGATGACGTCGAGCAGCACGATGACCGCGAACGAGATGGCCAGCAGGATCGTGGCGACCGCCGCGGCGCTGTCCAGGTTGTCGTTCTCGATGCTGCTGAGGATGCGCACCGAGGTGACCTCCGTCTTCATCGGCAGGTTGCCCGACAGCAGCACCAGCGAGCCGTACTCGCTGACGCCGCGGGCGAACGACAGCGCGGCGCCCGCGGCGATCGCGGGCGTCAGGCTGGGCAGGATGATGCGCCGGAACACGGTGAACCGGCTGGCGCCCAGCGACATCGCCGCCTCCTCCACGTCGCGCTCCAGTTCGGCCAGCACCGGCTGCACCGTGCGGACCACGAACGGCAGGGTGACGAACAGGAAGGCGAGGAAGACGGCGGGGCGGGTGTTGGCGATGTCGATGCCGAGCGGGCTGGTCCTGCCGTACAGCGACAGCAGGACCAGGCCGGCGACGATGGTCGGCAGCGCGAACGGGATGTCGATCAGGATCTCCAGGGCGCGCTTGCCGAAGAACCGGTCCCGGACCAGCACCCACGCGATCATGGTTCCCATGACGATGTTCACCAGCGTCACGGCGAACGCGGTGCCAACGGTGAGCTCGATCGCCGCGGCGGTCTGCTCGTTGGTCACCGCCTGCCAGAACGCGCTCCACCCGCCCGTCGACGCGGTTACCACCACGGCGGCCAGCGGGATGAGCACGAGCAGGCTGAACCACATCATCGCCACGCCGAACCCGAGTCCGGAGACTCGGGTCAGCGGGCGGCCGGCCCGGACCGGCCGGCGAGAGGTCGCCGGCCGGTCCGGGGAGAGCGCGGTCGAGGTCACTTAGCCTTGCCCGAGGCTGCGATGACCTTGACGATGATGCCCTCCTTCTCGTCGAAGAACTTCTTCGACAGAGCCGACCAGCTCTCGAAGTCCTTCGACACGGTGAGCAGCTTCTCCGGCGTCGGGAACGGGTTGGCCGGATCCTTGGCGCCCTCGATGCCGGTGGTGTCCACGCCCTCGATGATCGGGCGGAAGCCCTTGAGCGCGAACTGGCGCTGGCCGTCCTTGCTGAGCACGAAGTTCAGCCAGTCCTTGGCCTTGGGGTCGGCGTTGGTGAGGATCGCGCCCGGGTTCTCGATCAGGATGGTGGTGGCCGGCACGACCCAGTCGAACTTCTCGCCCGCCTGGGTGGCCAGGATGGCCTCGTTCTCGTAGGCCAGCAGCACGTCGCCGGTGCCGCCGAGGAAGCTGGTGGTCGCGTCGCGGCCGCTGCCGGGCAGGGCGACGACGTTGGCGAACAGCTTGGTCAGGAACTCGGTGGCCTGCGCGTCGGTGCCGCCGTTGGCGGTGATGTGCCCCCACGCGGCGAGCGCGTTCCACCGGGCGGCGCCCGAGGAGGCGGGGTTCGGGGTGACGATCTGGACGCCCGGCTTGATCAGGTCGTCCCAGCCCTTGATGCCCTTCGGGTTGCCCTCGCGCACCGCGAGCACCACGATCGAGGAGGACACGATGCCCTTGTTCGGGCCGGTGTTCCAGTCCTTGGCGACCAGGTTCGCGTCGACCAGGCGGGTGACGTCGCTGGAGACCGAAAAGTGCACGTAGTCGGCCTTGAGCCCGGCCACGACCGCGCGGCTCTGGTCGCCGGAAGCGCCGTACGACGTCTGGAACTTGACGCCCTTGCCGGCCTCGGTCTTGTTCCACTCGGCCGCGATCGCCTTGTTCGCCGCCTCCGGCACGGCGAAGCCGACGATGTTCAGCGTGGTGCTCGATCCCGTGGTGCCGCTGTCGGCCCCGCCGCAGGCCGACAGCGCCAGGACGGCGGTGGCGGCGAGTGCGGCGGCTGCTCTGATCCGGTTCTTCATGCGGAACCTGTCCTCCTCGAGCGCGAATGCGCACACCGAATAACGCCGAGAGCTCGGCGTGATCGGTAGTCATCAATGTTTGGGGGTGCAGTTCTGTGGTGGCGCATGGTCGACCGGCACGTGCGACGTCGGGCTCCGATGCCACGACCTCCGGCGGGTGCCCGCCGCAGACGTGATCCGGAACGACCACGAAGCGAATATCCCACTAATCCGCTAGACTTTCAATGGTTTGCCGAGCGGACCCCGGGCATACAAGACAAATGCCCGAATATGAGAAAAAATGACTGGCCGAACGGACTACCTCCTGGAGGGGCGCGCGAGCCGTGGCGCGCCAGAGGGAGCAAAAGTGGTTGAAAACCTGTGAAAAGTGGCAGAACTGCCGGTAGGTTGTTTCATTCTCTGAACCGACAAGTCCGACAAGCCCGCGATGCTAGCTTCGGGAGGTCGGCCCGACGGTGTGCCGCGACGTACGCACTGCCACATTCGCCTGCAGGGAGTCGCCACATGAGCACCGGTATGGTCACCACCAAGGACGGAACCCAGATCTTCTACAAGGACTGGGGTACGGGACAGCCCGTCGTCTTCAGCCACGGCTGGCCGCTCACCGCCGACGCCTGGGACGACCAGATGTGGTACGTCGTCTCCAACGGCTTCCGCGGCATCGCGCACGACCGGCGCGGCCACGGCCGCTCCAGCCAGCCCTGGGAGGGCAACGACCTCAACACGTACGCCGACGACCTGGCCGCGGTGATCGAGAAGCTCGACCTGCGCGACGTCGTCCTCGTCGGCCACTCGACCGGCGGCGGCGAGGTCGTGCGCTACATGGGCCGGCACGGCACCGACCGCGTCTCCAAGGCGGTGCTGGTCGGCGCGATCCCGCCGCTGATGCTGCAGACCGACGCCAACCCGGAAGGCCTACCCCGCAGCGTCTTCGACGGCCTGCGCGAAGGCGTCGAGCGCGACCGGTCGCAGTTCTGGAAGGACCTGAGCGCGCCGTTCTACGGCGGCAACCGCGAGGGCAACAAGGTCAGCCAGGGTCTGCGCGACTCGTTCTGGCTCATGGGCATGACCGTGGGCTTCAAGGCCGCCTACGACTGCATCAAGGCCTTCTCGGAGACCGACCTCACCGAGGACTGCAAGAAGATCGACGTCCCGGTGCTGATCATCCAGGGTGACGACGACCAGATCGTGCCGATCGTCGCGTCAGGCCAGAAGTCTTCCAAGATCATTCCCAACAACACCTTCAAGGTGTACCCGGGAGCGCCGCACGGCCTGTTCGCCACCCATCAGGACGAGTTCAACGCCGATCTGCTCGCCTTCCTCAAGGGCTGATCGACGCACTCCGCAGGGAGGAGCAGGGCGTGCTCACGTTGGGTTTTCTTGTGGAGATCGAGGCCAGGCCCGGCAAGGAGGGCGAGGTCGCGGAGTTCCTGCGGCAGGCCAAGGCACTGGTGGACGCCGAACCCGGCACCATCGTCTGGTACGCCTTCCAGGTCGGGCCGACCTCGTTCCGCATCTTCGACGCGTTCAACAACGAGGACGACCGCCAGTTCCACCTGGCCGGAAAGGTGCGTCAGGGACTGGAAGCGCGCGCGGAGCTGTTCGATCCGCCGCCGAAGATCAATCCGGTGGACCTGCTGACCTACAAGATGCCGTCCTGACGGCGTTCGCGAGGGAGCCCTGCCAGCACGTGGCGGGGCTCCCTCGCCTGATCGTCAGCGCCGGGCCACGGGCCGCACCGGGTCGGGTCCGAGCTGCTCGATCGTGTACCCGTCGGGGTAGTGGCGGCTGGGCTGGCCGGGCGTGAAGACGTCCTTCGTCGCCGGTCGCAGGCGGCGCTTGAGCGCGCTGAGCCGGAGCGCGCCGTGCACGACGGCGCGAGTGGTCAGGCTCGGCTTCGATACGCCGAGGGCCCGGCGGACGTCGTCGTCGAGCAGCGCGTCGCCGGCCGCGCCCGCCCAGCGGCGCAGCGCCTTCGGAAAGCGGGTGGCCAGCACGTCCCGGGTGGCGTCCATCAACCTGGTCGCCGCGGCGTCGTAGGCGAAATTGTCGCGCTCGTAGGTGTTGAACCACTGCTCGAACTCCGCCCACGTCGCCGGGACGTCGCGGATGTTCATGAGTCTGCCGACTTCGATCCAGAAATGCCAGGTGGCGGTCCGTTCGTCGGCGGTGAGGCGGCGCGGGCCGTACCGGTCGATCCAGCGGGTCGGGATGAAGATGAAGGTGCCCAACGTGTACCGGTACTCGTCGGGCGTGATGTCGTACGCCCGGTGGATGCGGTTGAGCGCGGAGATGACCTGCCTGCCGCGCGGGTGGGCGGGTCCGTGGGCGATCACCTCGTACATCATCAGGCCGGTGTCGTCGGTGCGTTTCGCGGAGCGCTCGGTCATCTCGCCCGTGTCCAGCAGCAGCCGCGCGGCCGCCGGCACCGCGAACGTCCGGTAGAACGCCAGGTTCAGCCCGATGCGCACGTCCGCGGCGAACTCGCGGAGCGCGAGGTGCCGGTAGACGGCGTGGTGGTCGAGGTGTTGCGGCTGCGACATGGTCCTGCTGTTCTCGCCCATGACGCCCCTAGTCATCTGAAGCTGACGCCAACCACTGAGATGTTAGCCGTGGTTGACCGAATCCATAGACGACTCTTCTGGTGACCGCGCCCGGGTCGTGGCCATACCGGCGTGCCGGTTGCCTCGGCCGCCCCGGTGAGGTACCTTTGATCAAGCATCTCTCGATGCAGGCGTGGATTTCCCGCCCCGAGGATGCCTTTCCCCGAGAACCGGCCACGCTCTTCGCGTCCGCCGGGACCGGCTTCCACCGCACCGCCGCCTCAGCCGCCGAGCCCTCCGGACCACTCCGGAACCGCCCGGCAGATATGGCAGGCGCACGGTGCCCATCGCGCCCAGCACGCCCGTGCCCTGGCGCACCGTCTCCGAGGAGTACCCATGACCGACCTCGACCTGCGGCCCTCTGCCGCAGCGAGCCCCGCCGCCGCGAACGGTGCGACGGGACCAGCCACCTCCACCCGCCGGCGCCGCACGACGGCCCGCCCTCGCGCGAACGTGCGGGACCACATCGAGCAGGATGCCGCCGAGCCTGGCACCGAAGCTCCGACGACGGCCGTCAGCGGCGTCGTCGACGTCCGCGACAAGCACTGCTTCGTCCGGCTCACCGGCTACCTGCCCGACCCGGGCGACCCGTACCTGCCGCCGGGCCTGGTCCAGCGCCTCGGCCTGCGCCGCGGCGACCTCGTCACCGGCACCGCCGCACAGCCCGCCGCCGGCCGGCGGCCCGCCACCGGCGAGCGCGCCGACGCCCGCCGCGCCCAGCGGCCCACCGTCACCATGATCGACACCGTCAACGGCGAGCCCGCCGAGCACGTGCGCGAGCGGCCCGACTTCTACGCGCTGACGCCGATCTACCCGCGGGAGCGTTTGCGCCTGGAGACCACCCCGGACATCCTGACCACCCGGGTGATCGACCTGCTCACCCCGATCGGCAAGGGCCAGCGGGCCCTGGTCGTGTCGCCGCCCAAGGCGGGCAAGACCATGGTGCTGCAGGCGATCGCGCACGCGCTCGCGGTCAACCACCCCGACGCGCACGTCATGGCGATCCTCATCGACGAGCGCCCGGAGGAGGTCACCGACATGCGCCGCACCGTACGCGGCGAGGTGGTCTCCTCGACGTTCGACCGGCCGCCGGCCGACCACATCGCGGTCGCCGAACTGGCCATCGAACGCGCCAAGCGCCTGGTCGAGCAGGGCCGCGACGTCGTCGTGCTGCTCGACTCCATTACCCGGCTGGGCCGCGCCTACAACCTCGCCGCGCCGTCCAACGGCCGCATCATGTCGGGCGGCATCGAGGCCGGTGCCCTGCACGCGCCCAAGCGCTTCCTGGGAGCGGCCCGCACCATCGAGGGCGGCGGCTCGCTGACCGTCATCGCCACCGCGCTGGTGGAGACCGGCTCGCTCGGCGACACCGTCATCTTCGAGGAGTTCAAGAGCACCGGCAACGCCGAGCTGCGGCTGCTGCGCGGGCTCGCCGACCGGCGCGTCTTCCCTGCCGTGGACGTCGACTCCTCCAGCACCCGCCGTGAGGAGCTGCTGGTCAACCCGCAGGAGCTGGAACTGGTCCGCCGGCTGCGCCGCGCCCTGCACACCATGGACAGCCAGCAGACCGGCGAACAGCTCGTCGACCGGCTGCGCAAGACGGGCAGCAACGCCGAGTTCCTCATGCAGCTCGCCCGCAGCACGCCCTGACCTGCCGCGGTGCACCGTCCGTTCCGGAACGGATCTGTTACCTGCCCGCATGGAACCGGCCGTTCACCCGGCCGCGTTGAACCAGTAGGGAAGGGGGCACGCCATGGTAGTTCGGAGCGGCGCTCATCGTCGCCGCGTAGCAGCCCGTTCGGTTCGCCTGTGGCTCGTCGCGGTGGCAACGGCCTCGTTGTTCACCGCGGGCTGCGGCTTGTTCGGTGATCCGGTCGAGGACCGTTGGGCGTCCAGGACGGAGTTTCCCAGCTGTGGCGAAGTGAGCTTGGGGCTGGGTGAGGAGATGCAGCAGAAAGCGGTGCAGGAGATCGCCTGCCTGGAGCGCGCTCTCAAGAATGGCGACAGCGCGGAGCTGAAGGTGACTTTCCCGACCATCGAGGGTGACCCTGTTCGCGAGTACTACCGGGTGACGCCGCAAGGCGGGCTGGAGGTGTACACCGACAGCACGGACGACGGCTTCTCGGATCGGAAGTGGTCGTTCGCCGAGTGCTACTCGCCGGTGTGGTTGACCGGGGTCTCCTGCGCTCAGTGAGCGGGCGGGCGCCGGCGCGGGTGCGCGCCGGCGCCGGCCGTGTCAGGAGATACGCCAGTGCTGGGCGTTGTTGTTGAGGCAGGTCCACTGGCGCACTTCCGCGCCGGGCGTGGTGCCCCAGTTGTAGTCGTCCAGGCAGAGTCCGCTGTGCCGGTTGACGAGCGTCGAGTAGCCGCCCGAGACCGCGTTGACCTGCCACTGCTGCACGGCCAGCCCGTTGCAGGTCCACTGGCGCACCTCGGCGCCAGGGGTGGTCACGAAGTTGTAGTCGTCGAGGCAGAGTCCACTGTGCCGATTACTGATCTGGTAGTAGCCGTTGTCGAGCGGTGTCACGTACCAGTCCTGGTTCGCCTGGGTGCCGCAGGTCCACTGCCGCACCTCGGCGCCGGGGGTGGTCACGGAGTTGTAGTCGTCGAGGCAGAGGTTGCTGTGCCGATTGCGGATCTCGACCGGGGTGGCGTTGGACTCCCCGGCCGGTCCAGGCTGGATGGCCGACAACGACACCGGCACGCCCAGGTTGGGGGTGCCGTCGGAGTTCCAGGAGATCTTCTGGACGCGGGTGGTGCGGGTGGTGCCGCAGCCCTGCGAGGAGGAGCTGTTGGCGTGGTACGCGATCCAGGTCTCGGTGCCGTCGGGTGAGGTGAAGAACGAGTGGTGGCCCGGCCCGTACACGCCGTTGGCGTCGTTGCGCTGGAAGATCGGGTTGGCTGCCTTGGTCCACGAGGACGCCGCGAGGGGGTCGCCGCCCCGGTATTCGAGCATGCCGAGCTTGTAGTTCGGGCCGTTGCAGTGGCTGGCCGAATACGTGATCCACGTGCGGCCGTTGCGCTGCAGTGCGAACGCGCCCTCGTTGACCGCGCCGTTCTGGGTCTCCCAGGACAGCGTCGGCGCGGAGATGCGGGTGCCGTACGCCCCGGCCGTCCAGGGGTTGGTCAGCGGGGAGATGTACAGCGACTGCAGGTTGTCGCTCGGGTGGAACGCCGAGAACATCACGTAGTTCGCACCGTTGAGCTTGAGGATCGCGGCGTCGATGGCCCAGCCGTTGTTGGGCATCAGGTTGAGGATGCCCCGGATGGTGTACGGCCCGAGCGGGTCGGTCCCGGCGCTCTCGGCGACGTGGGTGCGCCGCGCGCCGCCGCTCTGCTCGACGGAGTAGTACAGGTACCACCGGTTGTTGATCATTTCGAGGTGCGGGGCCCACATGGTCGTGCCACCGGTGCGCACGACGACCTGCTCGGGCGCGCCGCGCAGCGCGGAGACGGTCCGTGAGCGGCGCATCACCACGTCGGAGGACCAGGTGGTCGCGACGTAGTAGTAGTACCCGTTGTAGTACGTCAGCGTCGGGTCGCCGCTGTTGGGCACGTCGACGGCCGGGTTGCGGAAGGTCGGCCCGGGTGCGGCGTCGGCCCGCCCCGGGTGGATGACGACCGCCATGGACACGCCGAGCAGGGCTGCCACGACCAGTGACAGTGCCCGCCCGGTGAGGGTGCGTGGCCAGGTCAGCAACATGGTTACTCCAAGGTCATTCGAGGATGAAGGTGGCGTCGGCGCGCCCGACGGTGTCGGTGACCGCCTGCACGTACAGCAGGTAGTTGCTGTGCCGCAGGTAGCGGCCGGAGTAGGTCTGCGACTCGAACGACACCGCCGACGAGCTCGCCAGCCCCGCGCGCTGGTAGAAGCTCGCGTCGGCCCGGAACGCCGCCGTGCCGTCGTTGCGGTCTACCCACGCCTCGCCGTTGCTGCGCTGGCGCAGGTAGTAGCCGGGGAAGTTGGTCGACTCCAGCGATACGCTGCCGCCGCCGTTGAGGCCGGTGACGATCCGGAACTGCGAGTCGGCCAGGTTGGTGACGTTGGTGTCGATCCGGGCCCGGTACTCCCAGTGGCGCACGAAGCGGTCCGGGAAGTTGTAGGACTTCAACCGCACCGGATGTGCCCCGTCGGGGATCGGGATGCCGAAGTTCGGGGTGCCGTCGGCGTTCCAGTACAGCTTCTGCAGGCGGGTGCGCCGGTTGGGGTCGTTGAGCGGGTCGCCGCTGATGTCGCGGTAGTTGCGGTCGTGGTAGACCAGGATGTCGCTGGCCCCGTCCTCGGACACGGTGAACGAGTTGTGGCCCGGCCCCCACTGCCCGGTGGCGGAGTTGCTGGCGAACACCGGGTTCTGCGACTTGGTCCACGAAGAGGCGCTGAGCAGGTTGCTGCCCGCTGTCGCGGTGAGCATGCCCAGGCAGTAGTTGGCGTCGGTGGCACTGGCCGAGTACGTCATGAACAGCCTGCCGTTGCGCTGGATGACGGTCGGTCCCTCGGCCACCTTGTAACCGCGGGTCTCCCAGGCCAGCGTCGGTATCGTGAGCCGGGTGGTCGCGCCGGTGATCGTCCACGGGTTGGCCAGGCGCGCGATGTAGAGGTTGGTGTTGGTGGCGATGCCGGGCTCGGCCTGCGCCCAGACCAGGTAGCGGACCCCGCTCGCCACGAAGGTGGACGCGTCCAGGGAGAACGTCTCCCACGGGGTGCGGATCTGGCCCTTCTCGGTCCAGCTTGCGGTCAGCGGGTTCGCGCCGGTGCCCTCCAGGACGTACATCCGGATCGCCCAGACGTCGTTGGTCGCCCCGGCGGCGAAGTAGACGTACCACTTGCCGTCGATGAAGTGGATCTCCGGGGCCCAGATGTGCGCGCCCATGATGCCGCTGCTGTGCTTGCGCCAGATCACCGTCTCCGGGGCGCTGGACAGGCCTTGCAGGGTGGTGGCCCGGCGCAGGACGATGCGGTCGTACTCGGGGACCGTCGCGGTGAAGTAGTAGTAGCCGTCGGTGTGCTTGTGGATCTGGGCATCGGCGCGCTGGTTGACCAGCGGGTTGGTGTAGTTCACGGCGGGGGAGGCCGAAGCGGCGGACGCGTGCAGGCCGGTCGCGGCGAGCGCGCACAGCACCGTCATGGCGGTGAGCCGCCACCAGCGCCGCAGCGTGTGTGACCGTGGGCCGGGTCCGTCAGGGAGCGGGGGCATTGTCAGTCCTTCCTGGGTGGGCCGGAACGGCCGTGTGCGGCGCACGGCGCTCCGGGTGGGGTTCAGTAGCCGATCTGGAAGGTGGCGTCGGCCCGGTCGGCGGCGGGCGAGCCGGAGCCGAGCACGTCGATGCGCAGCAGATAGTTGCTGTGGCGCAGGTAGCGGTCGGGGAAGTTGTGCGAGCGGAACGAGGCCCAGCCGCTGTTGGCCAGGCCCGCGGTGCGCACGAAGGTCGCGTCGGCGGCGAACTGCGCCGTGCCGTCGTTGGCGGCCAGCCCGACCACGTAGCCGCTGTGGCGCAGGTAGTTGCCGGGGTAGTTGACCGACTCGAACGACACCCCGGCCGAGTTGGCCAGGCCCGGCCGCAGCCGCCACTGGCTGTCGGCGTACGGGTCGAACGGGTACGGGTCGATGCGCCCGACCCGGTTCGCGTGGCGGATCAGCCGGTCCGGGAGGTTGTACGACTTGAGCCGGTTCCAGCTCGGTGCGCCCCAGCGGGTGAGCAGGTTGGCGTGCTCGGTGGCGGTGATCGCCGCGATGGTGGCGTGTTTGGCGTTGAGCGGCTGGGTGTACGCCGCCTTGTCCAGCGCCGTCCACGCGTTGGCGTTGACGTCGCCGCTGCGCCAGACGCAGAACTCGCCGTTGGCGGGGCTGTAGGAGTCGCCCCACAGCCACCATTCGTTGCGGTCGTTGGCCTTGACCACGATCGGGGCCTCGATGCCGCCGTTGACCATGCCGCTGGTGTACGTGCTGAAGCTGTTCGGGTTGAGGGTGGCCGACCGGGCCCCGTAGAGCCGGCCGTCGGCGAGGTTCTTGTAGTACAGGTAGTTCACGCCGCTGCCCAGGTGGAACGTGGCGTCGAGCACGTTGAAGCCGGGGTCGAAGAACACCTGCGCGGAGCCGACGTTCACGAAGTCGGTGGTGTAGTTGACCATGAACACATCGCGGGTGCCGTTGTGCGCGGAGTAGACGATGCCGTACTGGCCGCGGGCGTTGTCCCAGAACGCCTCGGGCGCCCAGGTGTGGGTGTTCATGGTGTGCATCCGCACCCGGCGGTAACCGGTGAAGCTGCGCAGGTCGACCGAGTCCCAGAGGTGGATGTACTGGTTCGGCTGGGTGAAGTCGGTGCCGGTCAGGTCGGTGGCGAGCACGACGAACGTGTCGTCGCGCTTGCGCAGGATGAACGGGTCGCGCAGACCGCCGGTGCCGGCGGTGGGCGTGACCACGGGATTGTTCTGGTTGAGCGGGGTCCAGTTCAGGCCGTCGGCGCTGACGGCCAGGTGCAGGCCGTAGTTGTTGGCCAGCCGGTTGGGCGACTCGGTGAAGTACCCCATCACGTAGCCGGTCAGCGGTCCGGCGGCGCGGGCGGGGGAGCCGGTGGCGGCGATGGTCAGCCCGCCCGCCGCGGTGGCCGCTGCCGTGGACAGGAGTCCGGTCAGCAGCTCGCGTCTGGTGGTCATGGAGGATCCTTCCGGAGGGAGCGGGTGCCCGTGGTGCTGCCGGGCGCGGGCACAGGTGTCACCGGGGCCGACGTCGCCGACGCCGGTCCTGAATGCAGGGAGAGCAGCTTTTGTTGATGTTTCGGCGAACTATTCCTTGTTAGCGCTAACATTCGTGGCCAGGGTGCGGCGTCGTCGGAGATGGACGTTTGCCGCAGGGATCGGAGCCTGCGGTGGTGAACGGGCGTTGCTCCGGTGCCACGTCGCTGGGTGGCTGCGGTGTTCCCAACCCTGCCCGGAGATCGGTGATCGGCGATCCCAGGCGCGCCGTGGATCTGAGGTTAGGGCGTCAGGCGAACGCTCACAAGGGTTGTCCGTCATCTTCCCGAAACTTTATCGCCAGTCGATCATGAAAGCGGAAGTGATCGTATGAATAGGATCTCCATCCGTTCGTGGGTGCCCGCGGCCCGCGATCGTGCCCTACCTTCGGTGGACCCCGCCTCGTGATCACCGGGACCGGCGGGCTCGGCACACCTCGAATTGCGGGAGCGAGCAGATGCAGCAGTACTCGGACGGCGACGGCATCGAGGCCGGGCCACCGGCGGCCCGGAACCGGCGCGCACTGTGGGCGGTGCTGGCGCTGGTCGCCGTGCTGGGCGTCGGCGCGGCCGTGTACGCCTCGTCCGGCGGCGACCAGCAGGCCCCGGCCGCCACCGAGCCGGCCGCATGGAGCACCCCGCAGGTGTCGGCCGCGCCGTCGCCGTCCGATCTGCCGTCCTCGCCGTCGCCGTCCGCGTCCCCGTCGGCGAAGCCATCGGTGAAGCCGTCGCCGTCGAAGTCGCCCACCAAGGCGCCGGTGAAGATCACCCTGCGGGTGCCGTCGACCCTGGACGGCATCGCCAAGTCGCCGGAGAGCGTCGGTCCGGTGCCCACGGAGCTCAAGCAGCGATACGTGCAGGCCAAGTGGGTGTCCGGGGCGTATGGCGACGCCGACTCGGCTGCCGGGAAGAAGATCGCGTTCTACGCGGCGACCTCGACCCGGCTGAAGTCGCCGGCCACCGAGATGCAGTGGCTGACCCAGAACATGGCCGATGACGGGTTCAGCGGGTTCTTCTCCGTGTCCACCGGTTCGCTCGGGGGTGCGGCCAAGTGCGGCCACCAGGAGGTCCTCGGCAGCGTCTACATGTGCGCGTGGGCCGACGGCGGCAGCATCGGCATGGTCATGCTCTGGGACTACACCCAGAGCGAAGCCAAGGCCGCCTTCCCGCGCGTCCGCGCCCAAATCGAACGCCGCGCCTGACCCACCCCCCAACCTGCCGGGCGGGGTCGGGCGGGCGCGCCAAGGCGGACGGTGTG
Organism: Catellatospora sp. NPDC049111; assembly: GCF_040648615.1. Classification (NCBI taxonomy): domain Bacteria; kingdom Bacillati; phylum Actinomycetota; class Actinomycetes; order Micromonosporales; family Micromonosporaceae; genus Catellatospora; species Catellatospora sp. NPDC049111. The sequence goes on from NZ_JBEZEB010000007.1 coordinate 67,085, forward strand.
GCGGAGTGGTGGCTTGCATGGTTTATGTCCGGTCCGTATAAGATCGCCGAGTTTGTGCTGGTCAGCGGCTTGAGATCGAAGTGGGGAACGTATGGGTATGCCACCCGGGGATGCCGACGTGCAGTTCGCGGCGGGGCCGTGGACCTCGCTGGATGACGTGCCCCCGGAGTTGCTGCGTGATCGCAACAGCGACCCGTACCCGTTCTTCGCGTGGCTGCGGCGCAACGCGCCGGTGGTGCACGAGCGCAAGCGCAGCGGTCTGTCGGTCTGGCACGTGGCGGGCCACGCCGACGTCCGGGCGCTGCTGTGCGACGCCCGGCTCAGCAAGCGTCCCGAGTTGGTGCCCGACTACGTGCCCGGCCCGGCGGGACTGAACCGGCACCTCGTGCACGCCGACCCGCCCGAGCACACCCGGCTGCGCAGGCTGGTGAACGCGGCGTTCATCCCGCGCCGGGTCGCCGCGCTGGAGCCGCTGATCGAGCGCACCGCGCAGGATCTGCTCGCCCGGATGCCCGAGTTCGGCGTGGTCGACCTGATCGAAGAGTTCGCGATGCCGCTGACCTTCAACCTGATCTGCACGATCCTCGGCGTCCCCGACGAGCTGAACACCGCACGGACGCGGCAGATCCTCGCCGCGACGGTGATCCCGTCAGCCGACGCCGCACTCCGGGCGGTGCAGGAACGGGAACTGCGCGAGTACCTGCTCGCGCTGGTCGCCTACAAGCGCGCGCACGCCGCCGTGGGCGTCGCCGAGGCCGACCGGCGCGATCCGGCTGCCCCGGCGCGTGCCTTACCACGTCGCGATGGCGATGCTGCTCACCGGCGAAGCCGTCGACGCCGTGACGGCGCAGCGGTACGGGCTGGTCAATGAGCTGACCCCACCCGGCGGCAGCCTGGCGGCGGCGCTCGACCTCGCGGCCGGATCGCCCGCAACGCGCCGCTGGCCGTCGCCGCCACCCGCCGGGTCGTGGTGTCGACCGAGGGGGCTGCCGCAGTCGACGCGTTCCCGATCCAGGACCTGCTCGTGAAGCCGGTCGCCGAGTCCGCCGACGCCCGTGAGGGCGCCGGTGCATTCGCACAGAAGCGCCCACCGCGCTGGACCGGCCGATAGCCCGGCAGCGGCGAACGAAGATCGCTGTTTCGGGGCAGATAGCGTGGTCTGACCGCAGTTTCTGACCGGAAGCAGCGATCTTCGGCCGTTGGCAGGCCGGGACCGCGGGTGGATATGGTCGGTGAGCACCATATGGGGCGGTCAGGGTGGGTGGCCTGGATCACAGGAACTCGCGCCGTTCGCCGGACAGAGAAGTGGTCATGGAGTCGAGTCTGCGCGCCCGCGTACGGGCGGGTGATGCCGGCGCGTTCGCCGAGCTGTTCGACCAGTACGCGCGGTCGGTCTACAACCACGCGTTCCGGCTCACCGCCGACTGGTCCACCGCCGAGGACGTCATGGCCGCCACGTACCTGCAGGCCTGGCGTTCCCGCGAGCGGATCGGCGACGAGGGCGGGTCGCTGCGGCCGTGGCTGCTCGGCATCGCCACCAACGAGGCGCGCAACCACACCCGCAGCAACCGCCGCTATCGGGCTGCCGCGTCGGCGCTGCACGCGGACGAGTTCACCGCCCCCGACCACGCCGACGAGGTGGCCGGGCGGCTCGACGACAGCGGCCGGATCACCGCCGCGATCGACGCGCTGGCGTCGCTGCGCCGCCCCGAGCGGGAAGTGATCACGCTCTGCCTGTGGGAGGGCCTGGACTACGAGTCCGCGGCGCAGGCGCTGGGCATTCCGGTCGGCACGGTGCGGTCGCGGCTGTCCCGGGCCCGGGCCAAGTTGCGCAAGCTCGTCGACGAGACACCCCGGTCAACCCGGAACCCGGCCGGTCCTGCCGGACAGATGAAGAGCGATACCGTCCGTCTGGCAGAGGAGGGCCACCGATGAAGCAACCGCCGCTCGATCCGTCCGAGTGGGCGGAGCTCGCCGAGCTGCTGCCCGACCCCGGCCACCGCGAGCTGCCGCCCGGCCGCCACGAGCTGCACCGGGAACGCCTGCTGGCCGCGATCGCGGCACCGGAGCGGGTCGCGGCGCCGGTGCGCCGTACGCCCCGGTGGAGCCTGCTGCGGCCGGCGCTCGCGATGGCCGCGCTGGTCGCCGTGGCGGGCACCGTCGCGGTGGTGGTCGCGAATCGCGACGGCGAACCCCCGGTCGCGATCCCGACGCCCGGCGTCTCCACGCCTGCCGCCGAACCCACGGGCGGGGCCGTGACCGCGAAGGTCCGGGCGTACGGCACCGTCAGCCAGCTCACCGCCACCGCCGACCTGGTGGTGCGCGGCGACGTGCTGCGCGTCGACGGTGCCGGGCACGACCGCAAGGCCGTCGTCGGCATCGCCGAAGTGCTCTACCGGACGCCGCGGCTGGCCCCGGCCGCCGAGATCACGCTGGCCACCCCCGAGCTGTCGGGGATGTCCCGGCTGGAGCCCGGCCAGCACGTGGTGCTCTACCTGGCCGCCACCCCGGAGGGGGCCGAATACGGCGTGCTCAGCGGTGACTTCGGCATCTTCGACGTCGCGGGCGACACCGCCACGGCGCGGTCGCTGACGATGTCGGTGTCGGGCCTGCGGGAGGAGGACGCGACCGCCCGCGACCGCAGGTTCACCGCCACGCTGGCGGAGCTGCGCGAGCTGGCCCGCGAACACGGCTGAAAAAAGGGACGCGAAATCGGGAACTCGACCTCGCGGACGCACAGATAGATGGCGTAAGCAGCGCCGCGAACCGGGCGAGAACCGCACGGGCACGGCGTCGACACGCTGAGGAGCGTTCCATGGCAAGGATCGACCACCCCCACCGCACCCGCGTCCTGGCGGGAGCGGCCGCGCTGCTCGCCGCGGCGGCGCTGGCCGCCTGCGGCAGCACCGACCCGGCGACCCCGGCGGCCGCGCCCGCGACCTCTGCCGCCGCCGAGCCGACCGAGGCCGCCCCGCCGATCAAGGGCAAGCTGCGGGGGTACACCACGGTGAAGGAGCTGACCGCCGCCGCCGACCTGGTCGTACGCGGTGAGGTCGAGGCGGCCGGGTTCCGGGTCGACGAGGTGCTGCGCGCGGCGAACGGAGCCGCCGCGAAGGCCGGCGACAAGATCACCATCACCGGCCTGAACGGGCAGGTCGTCGACATGGCGAACATGTCGAAGCTGGAGACCGGCCAGAAGGTCGTGCTCTACCTGGCCAAGGACGCCACGGCCGCCGCGACGTTCAGCACGCTCAGCGGCGACTTCGGCATCTTCGACCTGACCGGCGCCGACGACGCGGCCGCCGCGACCACCCGCTCGCAGGCGATGGCCGTCAGCGGCCTGCTCGCCGAGGACCCGGCCGCTTCCGGCAAGGGCTTCCGCACCACCCTCGGCCAGCTGCGCGCCGTCGCCGCCCAGGCGTAACGGCAGCTCGCGGGAACGGCGCGTGCCGGCGCCGTTCCCGCGTCCGTTCAGTCGGCGAAGACGCGGCTCTCGGCGTCGGCGATGATCTCGGCCGGTGTCGGCGGCGTGAGCAGGTAACGCACCACTGTGTCGCCGCTGGGGTCGCCGGTCGTGCGGCACCGGTCGACCGCCTCCTGCACGTCGTACCGCGTCTGGCGCAGTTGCACGTCGGGTCCGAGCAGTGCCCAGTACGCCGTGCCGGGCGCGCCCAGGTGGTAGGGCAGGCCGACACTGCCCGGGTTCACGCTGCGCCGGCCGGCGACCTCGCGGTCGAACTGCAGGTGAGTGTGCCCGGTGACGATCACGTGCTCGTCGGTGTCGCGGGACAGCTCGGCGAAGCGCTCCTCGGACGTCTCCGGCGTGACGCACTCCGTGTCGTCGCGCGGCGAGCCGTGGCAGAACCGCACCGCGCCCAGTCCCGCGACTTCGACGACGACGTTGAGCGGGAACGTGGCGAGGAAGTCCACCGCCTCGTCCGTGTGCCGGCGCACCATCCACGGATCGCGCGGGCGGGTGTGCTCGCGTCCGCCCCGGGCCAGCTCCACGACCGCCCGGTCGGCGTTGCCGCGCACGAACACCGCCCGCCGCCCCAGCTCCTGCACCAGGTCCACCGTCGTCTGCGGCTCGGGACCCCAGGTCAGGTCGCCGGGGAACACGATCAGGTCAGCGCCGACGGAGGCGACGTCGTCGAGCACGGCGAGCAGGGCGGGCACGTTGCCGTGCACGTCGGCCAGGACCGCGACCCGCTGCACCGGGCCGAGACGGGGAGTCGTCACGCGGCCGATCCTCTCACGGACCCGGAGCCGCCGACCCAGGCTCGGCCGAACACCAGCCCGACGGCACGTGTCGACGCCGAGCCGTCACCGGCCGGGCAGCGTCGCCGCGAGATCACGCCGGGACGAAGCGGGCCGCGTCGGCGACCACGTACCCGTTCGTGGCCTCGGTGCGGATCAGCACGCTCGCACCGCTCGGTGAGGAGCCCGCGGGCAGGCTGAACGTGCCCAGCGACACCCACTGGCCGCCGCCGGTGCGCTGGTCGACGGTCCGGGTGGTGACCGTGCCGCCCGCGCAGACGTCGACGGGCACGTTGCTCGCCCGGTTGGCGTGCGACGTCCAGCGCAGGAACACCTGGTAGGAGCCGGCGGTCGGGATCGTCGGGGTGAACCGCAGCCGGTTGACGCCCTTGTTCGTGTTGTCGTCGTGCTCGTAGTCGGGCCCGTGGTATCCGGCGACCGAGGTCGACGTGAGCCAGACGCCCGCCCGGGTCACCCCGGCCGACGCCGAGCTGTCCACGATGATCTCCCCGGGTGCCGTCAGCGGCCAGGTGAGCAGCTGCCCGTCGGCGCGCAGCCGGGCCTGGAGTGCGGCGATCGGCACCTGCTGCACCGCCGACCCGGCCGCGATCGCCAGGTGCGCGGCCGTCGCCGCCGACTGGGCGAGGATCATGAACACGGGTTCCATCCGGATCGAGCCGTACGCGATGTGGCTCGCCGACAGGCACACCGGGACCAGCAGGTTCGCGCACTGCGACTCGTAGGGCACGATCGCCCGGTAGCTGATGCCGAACGGCTCCGGCACGCCGATCTGCACGTCGCCCTCGTTTTTCAGCCCGCCCGAGACGACGACCCGCTGGCAGTTGTGCGAGTCCATGGTGTAGCTGGCCAGTCCGACCGAGTCGGCGGCGACGCGGCCGCCCCGGCAGTCCGCCTCGGTCATCACGTACGCCGACACCATGCGCCGCGCCTCGCGCACGTACAGCTGGGTGGGCCAGCCGCCGTTGCCGGTGAACTCGTCCGCGGCCAGCCCCCACGACGCGGTCGCGCCGCGGATCGAGGCGGGCAGCCGCGGGTCGTTGGCCAGGAACCACATCAGCCCCTGCTGGTAGACGCGGTGCTCGTCGAGCATGCTCGCGCGGGCGGCGTACGACGCCGTCGGGTAGCCGTAGTTCTGGCCGATGAAGTCGGTCGAGAACGCCCCGTCGTTGTTGGAGTCGGTCTTGCCGCCGCCGACCTGGTGCGTAGTGAAGAACGGGCCGGTGTGCCCGGCCTGCACGTACCGCGCCAGCGGCTCGTACCGGATCGCGTCGTAGCCCGCGGGTTTCGCGAACGGAATCCGGTTCGCGGCCTGGGTCAGGCACATCCGGAAGTTGTACGCCTGGATCCGTCCGTCCCCGCTGCCCGCTGGCGCGACCGGCGTCGCCGAGATTCCGGGCAACAGCCCGCTGGCCGCGTTCCCGGGGGTCACGTACGGGTCGACGAACCGGTTGAACTGGTGCCCGCTGCGCAACTGCACCCCGTTGATCGTCTCGCCGTACACGCTGTTGGCCTCGCGCCCCGCCGTCCAGCCCACCCCGGCTCGCGCCAGCAGGTCTCCCTCGTACGTCGCGTCGACGAACATCGCGCCCCGGAACACCTGCCCGCTGTCGCAGACGAGCTCGCTGATCCGGTTGCCGGCCATGGTCACCCCGGTCATCCGGGTGCTCAGGTAGACCGGCACGCCCGCCTCGGCCAGCAGCTCGTCGAAGATCACGGCGGCGACGTGCGGCTCGAACGTGAACCGGGCAGGCGAGGTCGGCGTGACGGCGGTGCCGTTGTACTTGGCGTACACCCGGCGGTAGAACTCGCCGGCCAGGCCGCCGATGGCGGCTTTGACGCCGCTGTCGGTCATGCCCAGGCCGCCGGTCGACAGGCCGCCGACGTGCGTGCCCGGTTCGACGATCAGCGCGCTGCGGCCCAGCCGGCGCGCGGTGACCGCCGCGGCGATTCCGGCCGAGGTCGCTCCATAGATCACCAGGTCGGCGGTGACGACGGCGGCGGCCAGCGCGGGCAGCGAGACGGCCGGGACGGCGGCGACCACGAGGGTCGCGGTGCCCAGGCGCAGGACGTGGCGGCGGGTGTACGGCATGGAACGCTCCTGACCGGCAGACGATCGACGGGGGAACGCGCCGCCGCACCCGGCACTCAGGATCATGCACCCATCGACCACTGTCAAGCCCTGCGTCCACCCGGTCCCGCTTCATGATCGCTCGACTTGCCGGGCACATATGCGTCTCATGAACGCGCATTCGCCCATGTGCCAGGCACGTCGAGCGATCATGGCTGCGCCGCGCCGCGCCGGACTCCGCGCGGTCGGGCGTGGGTCACTTGATCGCGACGCCGCCCCAGAAGGCGTCGGGGACCTGCTCGGCAGTGCCGTCCGGGCGCCAGTCGGCGACGGGCACGATGCCGTCGGCGGTGAGCTGCCAGCGGCCGAGCAGCTTGCCGAAGTCGGCGGGTTCGCGCATGTGGAAGCCGGGGCCCATCATCGCCAGCGCCGCGGGGTAGGCCGACAGCTCCATCGCGTCGAAGTCGAACGCGAGCCGGCTGCCCGCCGGGACCAGGTCGTACATCTCGTCCAGGGCTCGGGCGAGGGTCGCGTCGTCGAGGAAGGCCGCCAGGCCTAGGAAGATCAACCCGACCGGGCGGGTGGCGTGGTCGGGCAGGGCCCTGTCGAGCGCGGCGGCGTCGATGCCGCGCGGGTCGGCGGCGTCGCCGAGCACGTAGTCCACGCCCGCACGTCCGGCCAGCAGTTCGCGGCCCGCCGCGACGATCTCCGGGTCCACGTCGGTGTACAGGACCCGCGCGTCCGGGACGGTTTCGTGCACGTTGCCCTGGGCGGGGATGCCCGCGCCGAACACGAGGAACTGGTCCACGCCCTCGGCGGCCAGGTAACGAGCCGCGCGGCCGGAGAACGCCCGCAGCGAGCGGAAGATCTCCGCGCACGGCCCGTACGCCCCCTCGAAGGCCTGCGCGGCGGCGACGTCGATCGGGTGGTGGCGGGTTCCGCCGAGCCAATAGTCGATCATCCGGGCGGTGCTCGGGGCCTGCGGCTCCGTCGTCATCAGTTCTCTCCTCAAGCGAGTTCGCGGCGTCCAGTCTCGCACCGTCGTGACCGGACGGTGTCGGTGCGGCCGTGCCTGCGGGTTCGCCGGCGGGCCGCGCGAGGGCCGCCGCCGGGCCCGCACGGACCGGAAAACCGCTTCTGACGTCGTATGGAGTATTCGCGTGTTCCGGGGTGCCCCGCGCCTGAACAACCGTTACGGTCGAACCCATGAGCAACGTGACCCGTGACGTGTTCGACGACAAGGTGTCCGCCTGGCGGCAGTGGCAGGACGCGCCCTGGGGCAGGTTGCGCTACACCCTCGCCGAGCACAACATCGCCCGTCACCTGGACGGACGCCGGTTGCACATCCTCGACGTGGCCGGCGGCAACGGCGTCGAGGCGGTCCGCTACGCCGTCGCCGGGCACCAGGTGACCCTGGTGGACTACTCGCCGCAGATGCTGGTCTCGGCGCGTTCGCTGGCCGAGTCCACCGGTGTGGCACACCGGGTCACCGTGATCGAGTCCGACGTCGCCAAGCTCGGCGACGTGGTCGAGCAGCAGGCCTACGACCTGGTGCTGTGCCACAACCTGCTGCCGTACGTGGCCGACGTCGAGTCCACGCTGTCGACCGTGATGGCCCCGCTGCGCGAGGGCGGCCTGCTGAGCGTCATCGCGGGCAACGCACACTCCGAGCCGCTGCGCGCGGCCATCCGGGACATGGACCTGACCGCGGCGTACGAGTCCATCGACGCCGCCGAGCGGTTCACCCACACGTTCAACACCCCTGTCTACCCGCGCACCGCCGACGAGGTGTGCACCGCGCTGCGCCGCATCGGCGCGGGCGTGCTCGGCCACTACGGCATCCGCTCGGTCTGCGACTACATCCCCGACGACGAGCGCAAGTACGACGCGTCGTTCTTCGCCGAGCTGGAGCGCCTGGAGATCGCGCTGTCGGACCGCATGCCGTTCCCGCTGACCGCGCGGCTGTTCCACGTGATCGCGGGCGTGCCGGTCACAGCTGGGTGAGCACGTTGAAGTCGAGCCGGTCGGCTTCGGCGAGGTAGATGCGCTGCCGGGCGTGCCGGCGGCGCATCGCGATCGCCCCGCGCGGCCCCTCGTAGGTGACCGTGTCCGCGCCCGACCCGATGGCCCGCACGTCCAGCGAGCCCGCCCGGTTGATCAGCGCGGCCAGCAGCAGCACGCCCTCGTAGCAGGACTCGCCGAGGCTGCCCGGCTGCGGCGCCTCGACGCCGAAGCGGCGCGCGTACTGGCCGTGGAAGTCGAGGTTCTCCGGGGTCACCAGCGTCGCGAAGAAGCCCGCGGTGCTGAACAGGCCGCGCGTGGCGTGCGCGCCGCTGGCCATCAGCATGTTCTCGTCCATCAGCGTGCTCAGCCGCAGGCAGCGCTGGTCCAGCCCGGACGCGGCGAAGGCCCGGTTGAAGCGCACCGCGTCGTTGCCGACCAGCAGCATCAGCACCGCGTCGGCGGCGCTGCGCTCGATGCGGCGCAGCACCTCGGCGAAGCCGTGCACGCCCAGCGGCAGGAACGCCTGCCCGCACACCTGGGTGCCGGACTCCACCGCGTACCGGTGCGCGGCCGCCGCGGTCCGGCGCGGCCACACGTAGTCGTTGCCGACGATGAACCAGCGTTTCACCCGGTGCTCCCCGGCCAGCAGCCGCATCGCGGGCAGCAGCTGCTCGTCGGGGGTCTCGCTGGTCAGGTAGACGCCTTCGGTGCGCTCGCCGCCCTCGTACAGGGCGGTGTAGACGTACGGCACGCGGTGCGCGATGCGGGGCGCGAGGGCCTGGCGCACCGAGGAGATGTGCCAGCCGGTCACGCCGTGCACCGCGCCGAGCGACACCAGCGCGTCGACCTCCGCGGCGACCCGCTCCGGGGCGGCCCCGCCGTCGACCGGCACCAGGCTCAGCTCCCGGCCCAGCACTCCGCCGTTGCGGTTGACCTCCTCGACGGCGAGCTGCGCGCACAGCTCGCAGGTCGGGCCGAAGATCCCGGCCGGGCCCTGCATCGGGAACACCAGTGCCACGTGGACGGTCTCGCGGAGGGTGCCCGTGTGCCGGCCGGGCAGTCCGGGGACGACCAGGCCGGGCAACCGCTGCGGCGGTACGGGCATGGGCACATGTTCCCGTGACAGGCGCATGATCTCCAGACGGTTCCCGCACTCGAAGCCATTCTGTAGCATGAGTCACGCCCATCGGTCGAGGAGGGACATGTCCGCCCCAGCGCCCCACGATCCGGCTCCCGATCTGCTGCACCTGCTCACCCAGGCCGAGCGGCTGCTGCAGCGGCGGCTGTCGGTGATCCTGCGCGCCGAGCAGTGCTCGCCGGAGGCGTGGCGGGTGCTGACGCTGCTGGCGGCCGAGGGCGGGCGGCCGATGACCGACGTCGCCGACGGAGCGTTCCTGCCGCCCGGCACCCTGACGAAGGTCGTGGACCAGCTCGTCGAGCACAGCCTGGTGTACCGCCGGGTCGATCCGCTCGACCGCCGCCGCATCCGCGCCTACCTCAGCCCGCGCGGCCGCCAGCTGCACGACCGCATCGCGGCCCAGGTGCGGGGGAGCATCGGTGAGCTGCCCATGCCCGGGGCCGAACGTGATCAGCTCGCCGCGCTGCTGGGCACGCTGACCGACGCGCTGTCGCGCCAGCCCGCCGCCGCCTGACCCGTCGCGGTGCCGGCCCATTGCCACGCCGATAGACCTGCCTTAATATGAGGCTGCAGTGGGCGGGAGCGTTTCCACGGCTCGGGCAGGCACAGAGCCGTTCCGCGATGACATCGGGCGAACCGCGGGACGCGAAGCTCGGCTGCGCCGCTCGGCCCGTGATGCACACGTCGCGCCATACCCCTTCGCCGACTGATGCTCGACGCCTTCACCGGCTTCCCTGACCCGTCCCGGTGCCCGGGGGTACAGCCCGCGCACCGGGACGCCTCCGTCACCCGTGCGCTCCTGGTCAGGATGTGATCAGCAGTCCAATTAGGTCTGGTGGCCGGGTGGCTGGTATTAGTTCCCGGTGACATCCATTACGCAGCGCAATAATCTGCTGGCAATCCTTTTCGCGGCGACGGCCTTGGTCGCCGCCGGCTGCGCACCGGCCGCCGACTCGCCCGAAGCCGCGCCGACCTCCGCGCTGCTGACGGCCACGGCGCGTCCGCCCGCGTGGCAGCGGGCGGACGCGCCGGGTCGGCCGCTCAGGACACCATGTGCTGTTCGGCCAGCTCGGTCAGCCGTACCGTGCACAGTCCGCTGCGCTCCGCCTTGACGTCGGTGACCGTGAGCTGCGTGCCGGGCGCGAGGATGAACTCCTCCTCGCCGGTGAACGCGGAGAAGCTGCGGATGCCCACCGCCCGCACCGGCGTCACCTCGAAGATGGTCCGCTTGCCGCGACCGCCGAGGAACGCCTGCGCCACCCCGAGTTTCGAGGTGCACGACGACACGCCCCACCAGGTCACCGTCTGGCCGACCGGGTACTGCGCCCGCAGGTCCAGTGCCACCCCGCGCCACAGCGGCTCGGTGCGCGCGGGCAGCCGCGACACGGCCGAGAACAGCAGCCGCAGGTACGGCAGGAACGGCGTGATCCGGGTGCGGTCGGGGTGGCGCAGCGTGGCGTTGATCTGGCGGTAGAACGCCGATTCGCAGGTGTAGAGGTACAGCGCCGCGACCTCGTCGGCGGTCAGGCCGCCGGCCGCCTGCTCGGCCTGCCTACGGCCGAAGTCGTGCGAGCTCTCCACATACCAGTCGAGCCCGGACAGGACCTTCGCGGCCGGTGCGACGGCCTCGCGGAAGTCCATGAGCGGGGTGTCGAAGACGCCGGTGATCGCCGGCAGCGCCAGGCCCTCGTCCTTGACGCTGGCGAGCCGCTCCAGGTAGAGCTTGTGCAGCTCCATCGTGGACGCGATGAACGCCCCCATCCGGTCGGCGGTGTCCGCGTCGGCGCCCTGGCCCGCGCTCGTGTTCCAGCCCTTGCTCGGCAGCCAGTCGATCTCGTCGGCACCGAGGTCCCGCAACGCCTCGTTGACCGTGGCGAAGTGCTCGCCGTCGCAGAAGATGTCGCCCTGCGCGGCCGGGTTCGGGTGGTCGATGTGCCGGACCTCGACGTCCGGGTACTTCTTCTGCAGCCGGATCACGAGGTTCTTCAGGCCGCGGGCGTGCGCGCCCCACCACGCGAACACGACGCCCCGGTCCTGTTCGTCGGCGTTCTGCTTGGACCGCAGGATCTCCTCGACGAGCTTTTCGACCACCGGCCGCCAGAACGCGGTGTGCTGGTCGACGCCCATCGCCCCGTCGCCGCTGGCCGTCAGCGAGGCGTTCAGCAGCAACACACCCTGAGTCAGCATCGCCTGGAACCACTCCGGCGGCTGCACCGTGTCGTGCTGGCGCAGCAGCTTGCGGATGTCGGCGATCGGCGTCTTCTTCGGGATGCCGTGCTTCCACATCGCCGCGGCCTTGATGATGCAGCGGATCGTGATGACCTTGCCGAACTGGCTGTCGTTCCAATCGTGGAAGGTGTTGTCGAACATGGCGATGCCGGTCGCGCTCTCCGGCCGCGGGTAGGGATTCTGCCCGAAGACGACGACTTTCCATTTGTGCGGCGGGTTCGGCTTGAGCGCCTGGAAGGTCAGCTCGCGGACGGGCACGACCTGCGGGCCGCGGCCCGGACCGATGAAGGTCGCCGCGGCGGGCTGGGCCTCGATGACCGGCTTGAGCACGGGCAGCCACGGCTCGCCGCCGCCGGTGAAGAGTTCGGCGAGGCCGAGCGGGTCGTCCTGCCCGGCGGGCGTCGGCGCGGCGTTGTCGCTCATGGAGTGCTCCCGGGGGCGGCCGTGCCGGGGAGGCACGGTGATCGGCTTGGGTGCCGCGCGCGGCGACCGAAGATCAGCCGCGCCAGGCGGACCGGACGCTAACACCGGACCATGACAACTCGCGGCGGTCCGTTCGATCACGACTCGGCCGCCGGGATTTCGTCGGTGCGGCCCGCTATCTTTCGAGCCGCTGGAACCACCCCTTCCCCGTGACCGGAGCGAACCATGACTGTCAGCGACATGAAGCCCCAGCTCAAGGTAGTGCTGAGCGACGTCAACACGAAGGTCGTGCAGGCGTGGCAGTCGGCGTTCGCCGACACCCCCGAGGTCGAGATCTCCCGCGGGTCGATCATCGACAAGCGCGTCGACGCGTGGGTCAGCCCGACCAACTCCCACGGGGAGATGAACGGCGGCGTCGACGCGGTCATCAAGCGGCACCTGGGCGCGGGCATCCAGCTGCGGGTGCAGCGGGCGATCCGGGACGGGTTCGGCGGATCGCTGCCGATCGGCAGCGCGGTGTGTGTGCCCTCCGGCGCGGCCAACCCGAAGTTCCTGATCTCGACGCCGACGATGAACCAGTCGGCGGAGAACGTACGCGAGACGCTCAACGTGGCGCTGGCGTGCGCCGCCGCGTTCCAGGCCGTTCATCTGCAGAACGAGCGCGAGCCGGGCAGCATCACATCGATCGCGCTGGTCGGCATGGGCGCGGCGACGGGCAAGGTGCCGCCGCAGGTGTGCGCCAACCTGATGTGGGCGGGCTACACGTTGTTCCAGGACTACTCGTTCGGCGACTACGACGAGCTGCGCGCGACGATCTCGGCCCAGCTCGGCGACATCGAGAGCCGCCCGGTGCAGCGGGTGCGGATCACGCCCCCGGCCCGGCCCGTCGGTCGCCGCTGAGGCAGGCCGGTCAGCGGCGGGCGTGGTTGCCGCGGCGGCGTCGGGCGGCCGCGGAGAGCACCAGCCCGGCCGCCGCGATCACCGCGCCGAAGGCGAGCAGCGGCGGTGCGCCCGGCCCGCCCTCGCCCGCGAGCGCGTTCGTGCCCGTGCCCGGGGTGTCGGCGGCCTGGGCTGCCGCGGACGGGTTCGCGGCCGACGCGCCCGCGTCGACCAGCCGGCCGACCGAGGCGTCCGCGGGCTGGGCGAAGCCCCAGTCGAGCAGGGCTGCGCCCTGCTCCCAGCCGCGCAGCGGCACGTATTCGGCGCCGAGCACGCTGACGACCAGCCGCCGGCCGTTACGCTCGGCCGCGCCGACGTACGTGTGCCGGGCCAGGTCGGTGTAGCCGGTCTTGCCGCCGAGCGCGCCCGGGTAGTTGTCGATCAGCAGGTTCTGGTTCTGGATCTGGAAGCCCTTGTGGTGCTTGCCCTGGTCGGGGATCTGCGTGTACCTGGTGAGGGCGTACTTGCGAAACAGCGGCTCGGCCAGGCACGCCCGCATGATCAGGGCCAGATCGTAGGCGCTGGTGAACTGGCCGGGCGCGTCGAGGCCGGACGGCGTCACGGCGTGCGTCTGGAACGCGCCGAGCTTCGCGGCCAGCGCGTTCATCTCGCGGACCCCGGCCTCAGCCGAGCCCGCGCCCAGCCGGGCCAGCGTGTTCGCGGCGTCGTTGCCGGAGGCGAGCAGCAGCCCCAGCCACAGCGTCTCGACCGTGTACCTGCCCCCCTCGATCAGGCCCGCCGACGAGCTGCCCGGCTCGATGTCGACGTCCTCGCGGGTGATGGTGACGACGCGTTTCGGGTCGAGTCGCGCGATCATGGTCGCGGCGAGCAGCAGCTTCTGCACGCTGGCGGGGGTGGCGTACTCGTGTGCGCCGCATGCGCCGAGCACCGCGCCGGTGTCGAGGTCGGCGACCAGCCAGGAGGTGGCGGTGACTGCGGGCGGCGCGGTGGCGGCCGGGGGCACGGCCAGCCCCGAGGTGGCCAGCTCGTCGCCGCCGACCGTGCGCAGGACCGGGTCGGCCGAGGGCGGCGAGGGGCGCGTCGGCGCGGACACTTTCGGCCCGGCGGGCTTGGGGCAGGGCGCGACGCGCCAGGAGGCGGCCTGCGCGGGCGCGGCCCGGCCGGGCCAGACGGGTGCCTTCGCGGCCACGGGTGCGGTGGTCAGGGGAATCGCCAGCGCCGCGGTGGCCACCGCTAGAGTGAGACGCTGCCGTGAAGGCGCAAAACGGTTCATGTACGGCAGACTAGTAAAAACCGCCCGTAAGCGGAGATGTCTTCGCGAAATTGTCTCCCGGGCTGCTCGCGGCGGCATCGTCGCATCTCCGGCGTTCAGCCTGGCCACCCACCGTCCGGTGTGGATGGTGAGCGATCACAACTGGCCGGTAGAGTCCCCCCGGATCCGAGCCGGGTTCGGTCGGCGGCAGACCTGAGGACACACATGAGCATCGGCGACACCCCGTCATCACCCACCGGGCGGCACCGGAGCCGGACGGCCAAGCGGCGGCTGCTGCTCGTCGCCGGCGGGCTGTCCGCCGTCGCGGTGCTGGCCACGGTGGCGCTCACCGCCGCCGCGGGCGGCCCAGGTTCCTGGTTCGGGTCCGACCCGGTGGCCCCAGTGCAGGCCCAGGCCTCGGCCACCCCGGACCCGTCGGCGTCGGCGACCCCGAGCCCCGCCACGTCGCCGTCGGCACAGGCGATCGGACCGTGCGCCCGGGTCGCCGGGCCGAAGCCGGTCGTCAAGGTCACCGAGGTCAAGCTGAGCGCCGCCGTCACCGGATACGGGCGCGAGGGCGACACCGAGCCGCTGCCCATGGCGGTCGCCGAGCGGCCTGCGGGCGGCTCCTGGCTGGCGTGGCTCGGCACGAACGGGCGGGTGTACCTCGGCCGGCTCGACTGCGACGACAAGCTCGTCGGCACCCCCACCAGCTTCGTCGGCATCGACCTGCAGGACGTGCACGCCGACCGCACCGGCGGGGTCGTGCTGCTGACCCGCAAGGGCGACTGCGGCGGCGGCAAGCTGTGCGGCGGCTCGTCGAGCCCCTGCAAGACGATGCACATGGTCCGGTTCGACGACTCGGGCCGCCAGGTCTGGGAGCGCCAGGTCACCAACCTCGGCGGCGGCCGCACCGGCTACGACGACGGCGCGCGGTTCGTCTGGTGGTACCAGCACCACGGCCGGCTCGCCACCGACGGCAAGAACTACGCGGCGTACTTCGGCGTCGCCATCACCGTGCGCAACGGCTCCTGCGTCGACATCCACGAGGGCGACCGCATGCAGGTCGTCGACGCGGACGGCAAGCTCGTGTCCGGGCACCGCGACAGTTTCGAGGTCGGGTGCAGCCACAGCTGGACGACGCGCATCGTGTGGGATCCGCGGACGAGCCATTACGCGATGGTGTGCGCGACCGACAACGCGTGCCGCATCGCGCAGCCGGACCCGTACCGGACCGTGGCCGCCGGAACGTGCGACGGCAGCCTGTTCGGCGGTGACCTGGTGCTCGCCTCGAGCCGCGGCTACTGGACCGCGTGGAGCCAGGGCGGCGGCGTACGCCTGGAGCGCTTCACCACCGGCAAGGCGAACCTCACCATCAAGACCGCGGCCCGATCGAGCCACCCGCACCTGGTCAGCTACGGGACCGGACGGATGCTGCTCGCCTGGGCGTCGGGCTCCACGATGGCCGCGCAGGTGTACGACGCCGCCACCGGCAAGACCGTGGGCGCGAAGTTCACGGTTAACGTCAGGGACCACGACTACCAGGCGTTCAAGGCATACTCCGACGGCAGCGCCGCCTACCCGGCGGCGGGCGGCAGCAGCAGGTCGATCCGGATCGCCCGGGTGCTGCCACTGGCCTGAGCAGACCGGCGGATCCGCCGCCGCGACCGGAATGACGGGACGGGGCATGTCGGTGTGGGCAGTGCTG
Source organism: Catellatospora sp. NPDC049111 (assembly GCF_040648615.1). NCBI lineage: Bacteria > Bacillati > Actinomycetota > Actinomycetes > Micromonosporales > Micromonosporaceae > Catellatospora > Catellatospora sp. NPDC049111. The sequence goes on from NZ_JBEZEB010000007.1 coordinate 83,085, forward strand.
GACGAGGCCGAGCGGGCACGGTGGACCTACACGCCGGGCGTCGGCGTGGGGCCGCTGCGGTTCGGCATGAGCCGGCAGGAGGCGGTCGCGGCGATGGACGGTTTCGTCGGCGACGTCACCCCGGCACCGCGGGCCGTCGCCGCCACGTGGCTGACCCGGTTCCGCGTGGTTGAGCAACGCCCGCACCGGACGGCGGTGATGGCCTTCCACGACGGGACCGACGGCCTGTTCTGCGTGATCATCGACGCGGCGCGCGGCCCGCAGGTCACCCTGGACGGGCTGCGGCTGGTCGGACGGCTGCCCTCGGTGTGGGAGGCCGAGTTCTTCGACTATGCGCTGGCGCGCGGCATCCAGCCCGCGTACGCGCCGACCGGCGACCCGGGGGCCGACGAACTCGGGATCATCATGCGGGTGCAGCGGGCCGGAGACCACGTCCTCACCCGGCCTGCGCTCGGTGTGGTCCGAGAGCGCGCGAACACGTTGTGGGACAGTCTGCCCTACGACCCGGACGTCGACGGCTGACCGGAGGCGGGCGGGTCGAACACCGCCAGCCGGGGGTCCGTGGCCAGCGTGGTGACCTGCTCACCGAGTGGCGTGTACTGGGCGCTGGCCGGCAGCGCCGCGCGGACGTCGGGCGTGTTGGTGATCGTCACCAGGACCATGCTGTGACCCGTGTAGACCGCCACCGACCACCAGTCCGCATCGGCGCCCAGCCGGTGTCCCGCTTTCAGCGCCTCCGGCGTCTCGTGCACGCCGTACTGTTCGACGACCAGATCCTCCTCGGTCACGGTGGACAGGCGGCAGATGGTGAGCCGGGCACAGTGCCGCTCGTCGGGGCGGGCCGTGGTCGGCGCCACCGAGATGGTCACCGTGCCCTGCCCGCCGGCGGTGGTGATCCGCACCGCGACCGTCAGCGCCGCCGGACCGATCGCCGGGTCGAGCAGCGCAGCCAGCGGCCGGGCGTCCCCGCGGTCGTCGAGCCCCAGGTCGACCCGCTCCAGACCGCCCGGATTCACCTTGGTACGGAAGTACGCCGCGACCTCGCAGCCGAGCCGTTCGCGGCGCACCTGCTCGGGCAGGATCGATCTGGTGCGTAGGGGCAGATCGCCGGTTAGCGCCGTCAGCCGGTCCATGCCGCCTTCGTCGCCCCCGCTCACCGGCCGCCCCGACGGAGTGGCGGTGCCCGAGGGCGGCGACGGCAGCCCGGCCATGCAGTCCTCGGCCTCGGGCAGCGGCGCTCCGCCCGGCACGGGCCGCAGCAGGACCAGCGCCGCACCGGCCGCGATCAGGCCCAGCACGGTCACCGCCGCCGTGACCGCACGCCGCACCCGCAGCCGGACCCGCCCGACCGCGATCAGTTCGTCGGAGGTGAACGGGGTCGGCGGTGCGAGCACATCGGGGCCCGCTGCCGTCTCGGTGTCGTGGCGGCGCAGCAGGCGGAGCAGCGCCTGCTCGGCGATGACCTCCGGGGGTTCGGAGTGGGGGGAGTTCCCGCGCCGGTAGACGTCCAGCAGGACCAGGCGGGTCAGCCGGTCGGCGGTGTCCCAGTCGCCGCAGCGCCCGTACGCCTGCCGCCGCAGCCGCCCGCTGTAGACGGCGACGAACTCGATGTAGTCGGCCTCCCAGTCGCGCACGTCCGTCAGTGAACACGCTCGAAGGCGGCCGCGTCATCCCCCGGATGGAGAGCGCTCTCCATCCGGGGTCATGCGCCGAGGTAACCGCGCAGCACGTGCGCATCCGGCGCGGTGGCGCTGACCAGCGACGCCGGGCCGGACAGTGGCATCCGCACCGCGGTGTCGCCGAGCATCACCGGCGGTCCGGGCAACGCCTCCGGGTCGACGAGCAGCAGCGAGCCGGTCGCACGCGCCCCGCCGAGCACGGCGGGGCCGTCCCAGCCGGGCGTGCCCGGACCGATCGTCAGCGACTGGCGCAGCAGGGGAGCGCCGTCGTAGTCGACGATCGTGCTGACCACGGCGTCGCCCGGCTGCTCCTGGTGGCGCCCGCAGACCAGCTCCTCCCGCCACAGCAGCCGCGCCCCGCCGGCCAGCTCGACTGTGGACATCGCCTGGTGCCGGCAGCCCGCCGCCGCGACGAGCTGCTCCGGCAGCCAGCGCAGCTCACCGCCCGCCGCGACGGTCGCGGTGATCGTCGTGCGGGACAGCGCCCCGTCCCGGCCGGGCAGGGCGATCGAGGCGGCGACGGAGCGTACGCACAGCGACGCGCCCTCGCCGACCTCGATCTCGATGCGCAGGTCGTCACCGCCGAGCGGCCCGGCGGCGCTGCCGATCAGGTGCACCGTCGCCGTCGCCGAGCCGTCCGGGGTGTGCCGCAGCTGCAGGGGCGGCTCGCCGCGCAGGCGCGCCAGCCGGGTGCCGCCGCGGCCGTCGGCCTCGGCGACGATCCTGGCCAGCGCCCGCATCAGTGCGCCCCGGCGTGAACGTGGTCGTGGGCGTGAACGCCCGCGGTGTGGGCGACTACGTGGCGTACCCAGTCGGCGACCTGGCTCGCGTGCGGGTCCTGCGCGATGGACTGGAAGATGGTGGGCAGCGTGCCGCGGCGGGCGCGGGCGTCGCGGTCCATCACGGCCAGGTCCGCGCCGACCAGCGGGGCGAGGTCGGTCTTGTTGATGACGAGCAGGTCCGATGTGGTGACACCGGGACCGCCCTTGCGCGGCACCTTGTCGCCACCCGCCACGTCGACGACGAAGATCTGCTGGTCGATCAGGCCCTTGCTGAACGTGGCGGTGAGGTTGTCGCCACCGCTCTCGACCAGCACCAGGTCCAGCGGCCCGAGCGCCTCCTCCAGCTCCTCGACGGCGTCGAGGTTGGCGGAGATGTCGTCACGGATCGCGGTGTGCGGGCAGCACCCGGTCTCCACGGCCCGGATACGCGCCGGGTCGAGGACCCCGGCCCGCTTGAGGAAGTCGGCGTCCTCGGTGGTGTAGATGTCGTTGGTCACCACCGCCAGCCGCAGTTCCCCGGCCAGCGCCCGGCACAGGGCGGCGACCAGCGCGGTCTTGCCGGAGCCGACCGGCCCGCCGATGCCGATGCGCACCGCCCGGTCCAGCCGCGGCAGCGGCGGGTGTGGGTCGACGCCCGGCTCCGGGTGGGTGTGGGGCACCGTTTCGTCGTGGTCGTAGGCGTTGTCAGCTCGCAAAGAGACGCACCTCCCAGGTGGCGTGGAGTTCGGCGGAGATGTCGGCCAGCGGCGCCGCGTGGGCCGGCAGCTCCTGCGGGGACTTGTGGGCGACCGCCGCGGCGGCTGCCGCGATCTCGTCGCATTCGCCGGCCATCCTGGCCAGCAGGTGCTGCACCTGATACGGGTCCAGCCCGAGCAACCGCACCGCCGCACTGGCTGGCCCGGTGAGCACCCCGTACGCCGCGATCTGCGCGGCCTCCTCCGTGGACAGTCCCGCCACGGCCGCCGTCACGCCCAGCGCCAGCGGCTGGTGCGGCCCGTCCGCGTGCTTGGGCAGGTGCCCGTACAGCTCGCTCGGCCACGTGTTCCGGCCTGCCCGCAGCAGCGCCTTGCCCTGCCGCCGCGACGCCAGCCGCAGCGCCGGCGACACCGTCCGCGCCTCCAGCTCCCGATCCAGAGAAAGGAAGGGCACCTTCACATCGGATTCCGTAGAGGAAGGTGCCCTTCCCATCCGCGCAGCGCAGAGGTGGGTGGCGGCGGTGAAGGCGGCGGTGACGGGGGCGGCGTAGGACAGGCGGCCGTGCAGGAAGGACTCCAGGCCGGCCAGGTCGGTGACCCGGCCGGCGGCGACGGCCGCTTCGAGGCCGCTGGAGTGGGCGTGGCCGCCGGACGGGAAGCGCCCGTCGGCCAGCAGCAGGTACGCGGTGCGGTGCATCAGAACAAGAAGTACCGCTGGGCCATGGGCAGGACCGTCGGCGGGTCGGGGTCGACGACCTCGCCGTCGATGCGGACGGTGAACGTGTCCGCGTCGACCTCGATGCGCGGCATCGCGCTGTTGTGCGGCAGGTCGGCCTTGCCGCGCGAGCGCACGTCGGCGACGGGCACCAGGGCCCGCTTGACGTCCAGGTCCAGGCCCGCCTCCAGGGCCGCCGGGGCGACGAAGGCGAGCGAGGTCTTGGCGGGCACGACGCCGTACGCGCCGAACATCGGGCGGGGCAGCATCGGCTGCGGGGTGGGGATGGACGCGTTCGCGTCGCCCATCTGCGCATACGCGATCATGCCGCCCTTCATCACCAGGTGCGGCCGCACCCCGAAGAACGCCGGGTCCCACACCACCAGGTCGGCGAGCTTGCCGGGCTCGACCGAGCCGATCTGCTCCTCCAAGCCGTTGGCCATGGCCGCGCAGATGGTGTACTTCGCGACGTACCGCTTGGCCCGGTTGTTGTCGGCCGACGAGTCCCCGGCCAGCGAGCCGACTCGGTCCTTCATGACGTGCGCGGTCTGCCAGGTGCGCAGGACGACCTCGCCGATGCGGCCCATCGCCTGCGAGTCCGACCCGATGATCGAGATCGCGCCGAGGTCGTGCAGCAGGTCCTCGGCGGCCATCGTGGACGGCCGGATGCGGCTCTCCGCGAACGCCAGGTCCTCCGGCACGGCCGCGTTGAGGTGGTGGCACACCATCAGCATGTCCAGGTGCTCGGCCAGGGTGTTGCGGGTGTACGGCCGGGTCGGGTTCGTCGACGACGGCAGGATGTTGGGCAGGCTCGCCACCGTGATGATGTCGGGCGCGTGTCCGCCCCCGGCGCCCTCGGTGTGGTACGAGTGGATCGCCCGCCCGTTGATCGCGGCCAGGGTGTCCTGCACGAACCCGGCCTCGTTCAGGGTGTCGGTGTGGATCGACACCTGCACCCCGGACGCGTCCGCGACCCGCAGGCAGGCATCGATCGCCGCGGGCGTGGTGCCCCAGTCCTCGTGCAGCTTGAACCCGCCCGCCCCGGCCCGCAGCTGCTCCCACATGGCCTGCTCGGAGACCGTGTTGCCCTTGCCGAGCAGCAGCACGTTCACCGGGAACGTGTCCAGGGCCTCGAACATGCGGGCCAGGTGCCAGGCGTTGGCGGTGACGGTGGTGGCCTTGGTGCCCTCGGCCGGGCCGGTGCCGCCGCCGACCAGCGTCGTCACCCCGCCCGCCAGCGCCTCGTGCACGAGCTGCGGGCAGATGAAGTGCACGTGGGTGTCGACTGCCCCGGCGGTCACGATCTTGCCGTTGCCCGCGACGACCTCGGTCGCCGGGCCGATGACCAGATCAGGGTGTACGCCCGGCATGGTGTCGGGATTGCCCGCGCGTCCGATCGCGACGATGCGGCCGTCGCGGATGCCGATGTCGGCCTTGACGATGCCCCAGTGGTCCAGGATCACCGCGCCCGTGATGACGGTGTCCAGTGCGCCCTGCGCCCGGGTGGCCCGCGACTGGCCCATCGACTCGCGGATGACCTTGCCGCCGCCGAAGACGGCCTCGTCGCCGCCCGCGCAGCGGTCCTCCTCGACCTCGATGAGCAGGTTCGTGTCGGCGAGCCGGATGCGGTCGCCGGTGGTGGGGCCGTACAGCGCCGCATAGCGCTCACGGCTGACCAGGATCGTCACGGGTGCTCCCTCGACTGGCGGGTGGCGGGGCGGACGGCCGCGACGTCGGTTCCAGGCGTAGACGTTGGCCTATCCCATCGGATCCGATGGCCGATTTTTCGATGAGATAGGCCAACGTCGATGACAAGCCGAGGCGGGTGGCAGGGTGTCGGGGTGGCGGTCACAGTTCGCCTCCGCATTCGCCGCGCAGGCCGGGGACGATGCGCGCCCCGCCCAGCGGGACCAGTTCGACCTCGCGCGTCACGCCCGGCTCGAAACGCACCGCGGTGCCGGCGGGCACGGCCAGGCGCTGCCCCCACGCGGCGGTGCGGTCGAACGACAGGCCGGGGTTGGCCTCGGCGAAGTGGTAGTGCGAGCCGACCTGCACCGGCCGGTCCGCGGTGTTGACCACGGTCAGCGTGGTGATCGGCCGGTCGACGTTGATCTGCACGGGACCCTCGCCGAAGAGGATCTCGCCGGGGATCATCGGATCGGGTGGTGCACCGTCACCAGCTTGGTGCCGTCCGGGAACGTCGCCTCCACCTGCACCTCCTTCAGCATCTCGGGGACGCCGGGCAGGACGTCCGCGCGGGTGAGCACCTGGGCCCCCGCGTCCATCAGGTCCACGACGGTGCGCCCGTCCCGGGCGCCCTCCAGCAGGAAACGGGTGATGATCGCGACCGACTCGGGGTGGTTGAGCAGCAGGCCGCGGGCACGGCGCCGCTCGGCGACGTCGGCCGCCACGTGGATGAGCAGCCGTTCCTGCTCATGCTGGGTGAGGAACATGAACCGTCCTTCTACACGGTGAGGGCAGCGCGTACGGCGGGTTCGGCGCCGGTGCCGCCCGCGCCGGATGACGTCACTCTGCCCGATTCGAGCACGTGGTAGCGGTGCGCCGCGCGCAGCGCGAACCCGAGATGCTGCTCGACCAGCAGCACCGACAGCCCGTCCACCCCGGCCAGGGACAGCACCGCCTGCTCGATCTCGGCGACGACGTTGGGCTGGATGCCCTCGGTCGGCTCGTCGAGCAGCAGCAGCTTCGGCCGGGTGATCAGGGCGCGGGCGATGGCGAGCTGCTGGCGCTGACCGCCCGACAGCAACCCGGCCCGGCGGCGCATGAGCCCGTGCAAGGCCGGGAACAGCTCCAGCGCGGACGCCATGGCCTGCCTGCCGCCGCGGCGGCCGTCGGCGACCAGTTGCAGGTTCTCGGCCGTGGTCAGGTGCGGGAAGCACTGCTGGCCCTGCGGCACGTACGCCATGCCGCGCGCCACCCGCACGTGCGGCGGCAGTTTCGTGACGTCCTCGCCGCCGAACAGCACCATGCCCTGCTTCGGGCGCAGCAGGCCGATCGCGGCCCGCAGCAGGGTGCTCTTGCCCGCGCCGTTGTGCCCGAGCACGGCCGTCACCGTGCCGTCGTCGACGGTCACGTCGACGCCGTGCAGCACGGTGCTGCGCCCGTACCCGGCGTGCACGCCCTCGATCCGCAGCATCATGCCTCCGCCCCCTGGGCCGCCGGCTCGCCGGTGGCGTGTCCGAGGTAGACCTCCTGCACCTTCGGGTCCGCCTGCACCTGCGCGACCGTGCCCTCGCTGAGCACCTTGCCGGCGTGCAGCACGGTGACGGTGCGGGCGAAGCGGCGCAGGAAGTCCATGTCGTGCTCGATGACCACGACGGTGCGCTCGCCGGCGACCTTGCCGAGCAGCTCGCCGGTGGCCTCGCGCTCCTCGTGGCTCATCCCGGCGACGGGCTCGTCGAGCAGCAGCAGCCGGGCGTTCTGCACCAGCAGCATGCCGATCTCCAGCCACTGCTTCTGCCCGTGCGCCAGGGTGCCCGCGAGCACGTCGCGCCGGTCGGCCAGCCCGATCGTCTCCAGCGCGTACGCCACGTCGTCGGGCACCGCCCCGCGCCGGCGCAGCATCGTCCACGGGCTGCGTCCCGCGCCCGCCGCGATGTCGAGGTTCTGCAGCACGGTCAGCTCCTCGAACAGGGCCGCGGTCTGGAACGTGCGGCCCACGCCCAGCCGGGCGATGCGGTGCACCTCCCGCCCGAGCAGCTCCTGCTCGCCGAACAGGGCCGAGCCGGTCGCCTTGACCAGCCCCGTCACCGCGTCGACCAGCGTCGTCTTGCCCGCGCCGTTCGGCCCGATGAGGAACCGGATGTCGCCCGGCGCCACGTCGAGGTCGACGCGGTCGACCGCGACGAACCCGTCGAACGCCACCCGCAGCCCGCGGATGCGCAGGCCGCCCGCTGTCTCGCTCATGCCCTGCCCCTTCCTGCCGCACCGATGTGGTTCACGCCGCCGCCTCCTTCACCAGCACCGGCTGCTCCGCCGGTGGCGTGGGTGGCACCGCGGCCTCCCGGCGGCGCTTGACCAGGCCCCACAGTGAGGCCAGGCCACCGGGCAGGAACGCCACCACCAGCACGAACATCGCGCCCTGCAGGTAGGTCCAGGTGCCCGGGAAACGCTCGGACAGGGCCGTCTTCGCCCAGGCGACGGCGACCGCGCCGAGCACCGGGCCGAGCAGTGCCGCCCGGCCGCCGACGGCGACGCCGATCACGAACTCGATCGACGGCACGATGCCGATCAGGGCGGGGGAGATGATGCCGACCGCGGGCACGAACAGCGCCCCGGCCAGGCCCGCCATACCGGCGGCGACGACGTACGCGACGAGTTTGACGTTGGCGGGGTTGTAGCCGAGGAAACGCACCCGCTCCTCGGAGTCGCGCACCGCGACGAGCAGCTCGCCGTAGCGGGAGTGCATCAGCTGCCGGGTCAGCGCGAGCAGGGCCAGCAGCACCCCGGCGATGATGAAGTAGACCATGCGCTGGTTGACCGGGTCGTCGAGGTCGTAGCCGAAGAAGCCCTCGATGTCGGTGAGGCCGTTGGTGCCGCCGGTGGTGCCCTGCTGGCCGATCAGCAGGATCACCATGGCGGCGGCCAGGGCCTGGCTGAGGATCGCGAAGTACGCGCCGCGCACCCGCCGCCGGAACACCAGCGAGCCGAGCCCGAAGGCGACCAGCATCGGCAGCAGCACCGTGGCGGCCAGCGCGAACGCCGGGTTCGCGAACGGGGCCCACCACGCGGGGAGCTCGTCGAGCTGCCCGTACAGCTCCATGAAGTCGGGCATGTTGCCCTCGCCCGCGTCGGCGAGCTTGAGGTGCATGGCCATCGCGTAGCCGCCGAGGCCGAAGAACACACCCTGGCCGAGGGTGAGCAGTCCACCCCGGCCCCAGGCCAGGCCGATGCCGACGGCGACGATCGCGAAGCACAGGTACTTGGCCAGCAGGCTGAGCCGGAAGTCGGTCAGCAGTGCTGGGGCGGCCGCGAACAGCACCACCGCACCGAGCCCGAAGCCCAGCCACGCCCGCACCCGCGGGCTGAGGGCGGTCATGCCTTCTCCTCGCTACGCTCGTCGGCGCCATGAGACTGGAGCCACATGATTCGCTCGCTGCGCTCGCTCATGCCAGGCTCCTGGTACGCAGCGTGAACAGGCCCTGCGGCCGCCACTGCAGGAACGCGACGATGGCGATGAACACGATCACCTTGGCGACGCTGAGCGTGGTCAGATACTCGACCATCGCCTGCAGCATGCCGAGCACGAAGGCCACGATCACGCTCCCCTTGAGCTGCCCGATGCCGCCGACCACGACGACGAGGAAGGCGTCGATGATGATGTTGGTGCCCATGGTCGGGCCGATGGGGCCGAGCAGGGTCAGCGCGACTCCGGCGACCCCGGCCAGGCCGGAGCCGATGAAGAAGGTGAGCCGGTCGACGCGGCCGGTGGGGATGCCGGAGACGGCGGCCAGGTCGCGGTTCTGCACCACGGCCCGGATGCGCCGGCCCAGCGGGGTGAACTTCAGCGCGGCGGTCAGCACGGCGACGGCGAGCACGACCAGGCCGAGGATGAACAGGCGGCTGTTGGCGATGCTCAGGTCCGCGCCCAGCGACGTGCTCTCGGTGAGGATGTCGGGCGCCGCGGTCTGCACGTTCGGCGCGCCGAAGACGTCGCGGGCCAGTTGTTGGAGCATCAGCGAGACGCCCCAGGTGACCAGCAGGGTGTCCAGCGGCCGGGTGTAGAGGCGGCGGATCAGCGCCCACTCCAGCAGCACACCCATCGCACCCGCGACGGCGAAGGCGATGGGCAGGGCGACGAGCAGCGACAGGCCCGCGTCGGTGATGGTCTGCTGCAGCACGTACGTGGTGTAGGCGCCGGCCATGATGAACTCGCCGTGCGCCATGTTGATGACGTTCATCTGGCCGAAGGTCAGGGCCAGTCCGAGCGCGATGAGCAGCAGCACCGCGCCGATGCTGACGCCGGTGAACAGCTGCCCGAGGATCACTGTCATGTGTTGCCGCCTAGAGCTGGGACGGGGCGGTGGGGGGGGGCCGCCGGGCCGGCCCCCCCCCCCCCGGGGGGGGGGGGGGGGGGGGGGGGGGGGGGGCGGCCCCCCCCCCCCCCCGACGGTGGGTCAGGACAGGCCGGTCGCCCAGGTGTAGCCCTTGAGGTATGGGTCCGGCTTGACCGGTCCGCCGGAGTTCCACACCTCGGTGATCAGGCCGTCGTCGCCGATCTTGCCGATGCGCGCGGTCTTGTGGATGTGCTGCGTCGCGCCGTCGATGGTCACCAGGCCCTCGGGCGCTTCGAAGGTGACGCCGTCGGCCGCGCCCTTGACCTTCTCGACGTCGAACGAGCCGGCCTTCTCGACCATGGCCTTCCACAGGTAGACCGACACGTACGCGGCCTCCATCGGGTCGCTGGTCGGCTTGTCCGCGCCGAACTTCGCCTTGTACGCCTTGACGAACTTGTCGTTGGCCGCGCCGCTGGTGGTCTGGTAGTAGTTCCACGCGGTGAGCTGCCCGGCGAGGTACTGCGTGCCGATGCTCTTGACCTCTTCCTCGGCGATCGACACCGACACGACCGGCATCGACGCGGCGGTCAGGCCCGCGGACTTGTACTCCTTGAAGAAGGCCACGTTGCTGTCGCCGTTGAGGGTGTTGAACACGGCCTCGGCCTTGGACGCCTTGACCTTGTTGACGATCGTGCCGAACTCGGTGCTGCCCAGCGGGGCGTAGTCCTCACCGAGCACCTTGAGGCCGTTGGCCTCGGCGTACGCCTTGATGATCTTATTGGCGGTGCGCGGGAAGACGTAGTCGCTGCCGACCAGGTAGACCGACTTCTTGCCCTGTGCCTTGAGGTAGTCCAGGCCGGGCACGATCTGCTGGTTGGTCGTCGCGCCGGTGTAGAAGATGTACGGCGACTGCTCCAGGCCCTCGTACTGCACCGGGTAGAACAGCAGGGCCTTGTTCTCCTCGAAGACCGGCTTGACGGCCTTGCGGCTGGCCGAGGTCCAGCAGCCGAACACGGCCGCCACCCGGTCCACCTTGATCAGTTTCTCGGCCTTCTCGGCGAACGTGGGCCAGTCCGACGCGCCGTCCTCACCGACCGGCGCGATCTTCTTGCCGAGCACGCCACCCGCGGCGTTGATCTCCTCGACGGCCAGCATGATGGCGTCGCGTACGGTCACCTCGCTGATCGCCATGGTGCCCGACAGCGAGTTGAGCAGGCCCACCTTGACGGTGTCGCCCGAGGTGTCGGCGGTGACGCCGCCGGCGGAGTCGTTCTCGCCGGTCTTGCTGCCGCAGGCGCTGACGGCCAGCGCGGCGGCCAGGGCGACGGCGCCGGCCGCGAGCCGGCGTCGGGGGAATCTGAGCATGGTGGGGTATCTCCCTGTTTCGGCGGAGCACAGGTCAAGGGGGAGAAGCACCTGGGCGCAAAGACGTCGGCGTCCTCGGCGTGGCGCGTGCCGGCCCGTGGCGGTGCGGAGATCGGTCCTATGCGGATGCCGGCAGCGCGCAGCGGAGGCTTCGTCCGGTTGTGCCGGCCCGTGGGCGTCCGCCTGAATGCCAGGCACGCACAGCGTCGGTGAACGGGGTTTCAGTTCTGTTTCATCGCCGTTGATACGCTGTGTCTGTCCGTGTGAGATCCGGCCACTGACCTGCGGAAACAACGAAAGCCGACGCCACTGGTCCGCATCGGAGTGCGGCCTTGGTGTCGGCTTCGCGAGCTATTCGGACTGAGGTGGTCGCAGCACCGCGTCAGCGGAGATGCTTCACGCAAGAAGTATCTTGGGCACCCGATGTCCTGTCAAGACAGACGGCCGCTCGCCAAACCCGGCTGACCCTATGTAGAGTCCCTACTATGAATGCCGAACTGCGTATGACGGTGCCGGTGGCCCGCGTGCTCGCGGCCCTCGTCGCCGATCCCGCCGGTGACCACTACGGAATGGCGCTGATGCAGGCGTCCGAACTGCCCAGCGGCACCCTGTATCCGATCCTGGCCCGGCTGACCGAGGCCGGCTGGCTGGACAAGCGCTGGGAGGAGGTCGACCCGTCCGAGGCCGGCCGCCCCGCCCGCGCGTACTACCGGCTCACCCCGGCGGCGCTGCCCGTCGCCCGCCAGCGCCTCGCGGAACTGCACGAGCAGACCCGCCCGGCGGCGACGCACACCGTGACCAAGGAGGCCACCGCATGATCAAGCGCGTCTGCCACAGATTCCTCACCGCCGCGGCCCGGCGCTGGCCCGCCGACCTGCGCGAGGAGATGCTCGCCGAATGGCGGGCCGAACTGCACGCCATGCCCGGCGCCGCCCGACGGCTGCGGTACGCGGCGAGCCTGGCCACGTCGCGGCCCCACCGTGCGGAGGCGGTGGCGGTCCGGCCGGGTCGGAGCTTCGCGCACACGGTGCTGTCGTTCGTGCTGGTGATGGGGATGACCGTGCTGTGCTTCCGGCTCACCCTGGACTGGTACACCGAGTTCAACGAGGACACCATCGCCTGGCAGGCCTGGGCGGCGGTCGGCGGGCTGGCGGTCGCGGTCCCGCTCGGCATCATCTGCGCACGTGTCACCGCGGGGGTGACGCAGCTGATCCGGCCGCCGTTCACACCGCTCTGGATCTGCGGCATCCTCTACACCGTGTTACTGGCCTGGCCGCTGGTGGAGGGGTACGGGCTGATCCGGGCGGACGTGATCGACCAGTCCAGCTGGCTGCTGAGCGCGGTCGTGCTGTGCGCGCTGGCCGGCCGGGTCGCCCGGTCCGGCCGGGTGGCGTTCTCCTGGGCGGTCGTCGGGCTCGCCGTGCTGGTCTCGTTCTACTTCGCGAACATGCACAACACCCTCACCCACCTCGACCCTCAGGGCATGGACATGTTCTTCGGCGGCGCGTTCCTGCCCGGCTACCTCTTCGCCGTCGTCACCAACGTGTACCTCCACCTCACCGTCTTCCTGCTCGTCTACGCGCACAGCCTGGTGCTGCGGCACCAGGCGGGGCAGGCGCAGGTGGCGCTGCCGCCCGTGCCCGCCTGACCCGGTGCCGCCCGGCCGCGCCGATCGCCGTTCCACCGGATGATCGGCGCGGCCGGGCGGTCAGCCGTCCAGGGCGCGGCCGCCGCCGAGCCCGTCTCTCCGGGCACGGAGTTGGCGTAAGGCGGTGCCCCTGTGTCAGGGTCGCTGCGTGACCACCCTGGCGACCCCCGACGGCTGGCGACGTCCCGGCCCGACCGCCGAGCAGCGGCGCGCCGACCTGTTCATCGGGCTGGCCGTGACCGCGCTGGCGCTGTTCAACCTGACGCTGACCACCAGCGCGGGCGTGTTCCAGCTCGGTCCTCCGCCGAGCGTGCCGGAGCAGGTGTTCTGGGCGGTCGCAGTGACACTGCCGCTGGCGGTGCGGCGCCGGATGCCGATCATCGTGACCGCCGTCGTCTCCGCGGCGTTCATCGTCGCGCAGGTGCGGGCCGCCCCGGAGATGCAGCTGGCGACCGCGGCGCTGTTCTGCTCGCTGTACACCGCCGGGGCCTGGGCCGCCGACCACCGGCGTTCGCGGCAGGTGCGGGCGGCCATCATCGCGGCGATGCTGGGCTGGCTGGTGGTGTCGACCTGGCTGTCGGTGGACTCGGTGCCGGCGGACGCGTTCGAGGACGCGGCGGGGCCGGTCCCGCCGCTGCTCGCCACGATCGTCAACGCGCTGCTGGTCAACGTGCTGATGTTCGGCTTCGCGTTCTTCGCCGGCGAGACGGCGTGGGTGGCCGCGCGGCGGCAGCACCAGCTGGAGGAGCAGGCCGAGGAGCTGCGCCGGGCCCGGGACGAGGCGGGGGAGCGGGCGGTGATGGTCGAGCGCCTGCGCATCGCCCGGGAGCTGCACGACGTCGTCGCCCACCACGTGTCGGTGATGGGGGTGCAGGCCGCGGCCAGCCGCCGGGTGATGGACAAGGATCCGGCACGAGCGCGGACCGCGCTCGCGGCGATCGAGCAGAGCGCCCGCACCGCCGTCGACGAGCTGCGGCGCATGCTCAGCCTGCTGCGCCAGGGCACGGGCACCGAGGAGGGCCCCGCCACGGTCGGCGTCGAGCGGGCGGAGGGCCTGCTCGACGGGGCCCGGGACGCGGGCCTGACCGCCCGGTTCGGGGTGTTCGGCACGCCGGTGCCGCTGCCCGACTCGCTGTCGCAGGCCGCGTACCGGATCGTGCAGGAGTCGGTGACGAACACGCTCAAGCACGCCGGGGCGAGCACCATCGACGTGCGGATCCGCTACCTGGCGCAGGAGCTGGAGGTGGAGTCGACCGACGACGGCCGGGGCGGGCGCATGGCGGCCGGCGGCCTCGGGCTGATCGGCATGCGGGAGCGGGTCGCCGCGCACGACGGCACCCTGGAGGTCGGCCCGCGCCCGCAGGGCGGCTTCCGGGTGCGGGCCAGGTTCCCGCTCGCGGCGCAGCCGTCGTGTCCGGTCGAGGCCACGGAGGCGGCGGTATGAGCGGCCAGGGGCCGGGCATGATCCGGATCCTGGTGGCCGACGATCACCGGCTGGTGCGCACCGGGTTCCGGGTCATCCTGGAGACGGAGGACGACCTGGTGGTGGTCGGCGAGGCCGCCGACGGCGAGCAGGCCGTCGCGCTGGCCGCCTCGACCGCGCCCGACGTGGTGCTGATGGACGTCGAGATGCCCGGCGTCGACGGGCTGGAGGCGACCCGCCGGATCACGGCTGCGGGCGACGGGCCTGCCGTGCTGATCCTGACCACGTTCGACCGCGACGACTACCTGTTCGCCGCGTTGCAGGCCGGGGCCAGCGGCTTCCTGCTGAAGAACGGCTCGCCGGAGGCGCTGATCGAGGCGGTGCGGGTGCTGGCCCGCGGCGACGCGCTGCTCGCCCCGGAGATCACCCGGCGGGTCATCGCGAAGTTCGCCCGGCCCGTCGCCGCGCCGCCCGCGGGTTCGGCGCACGAGCTGAAGGAGCTGACCCCGCGCGAGTACGAGGTGCTGGTGCTGCTCGCCGGCGGCGCGACTAACGCGGAGATCGCCACGCGGCTGTTCCTTGGCGAGGCGACCGTGAAGACGCACGTCAGCCGGGTGCTGGCGAAGCTGCGCCTGCGCGACCGCACCCAGGCGGTGGTGTTCGCGTACGAGCACGGCGTGGTCACCCCCGGCGGCTGACCCGGATCCTCCTCGCGGCGGAGGGAAGATCGATCCCCGGGCGGACGGCAGCCCGCCACGGCGCACCTAGCCTCTGCGGGTATGACGAAAGTGCTACGCCTCGACGCGGTGAGCCGCAGGTTCGGCGACCGGCAGGTGCTCGACGGGGTGTCCTTCGACGTCACCGCCGGGCGCATGACCGGGTTCGTCGGCGCGAACGGCGCGGGCAAGACCACCTCGATGCGCATCATCATGGGCGTGCTCGCCCCCGACGCGGGCGAGGTGACCTGGGACGGCTCCCGGCTGACCCGCCAGGTCCGCCGCCGGATCGGTTACATGCCCGAGGAGCGGGGCCTCTACCCGAAGATGACCGTCCGTGACCAGCTGGTCTACCTGGGCCGCCTGCACGGTCTCGGGGCCGACGCCGTGCGCCGCAACGCCGAGGATCTGATCGAGTGGCTGCGGTTGGGCGAGCGCGCCGGCGACCCGCTGGAGAAGCTGTCGCTGGGCAACCAGCAGCGTGCCCAGATCGCCGCGGCGCTGATCCACGACCCGGACATCCTCGTGCTCGACGAGCCGTTCTCCGGCCTCGACCCGCTCGCCGTCGACACCGTCGTGGAGGTGCTGCGCGACCGGACGAAGCGGGGCGTGCCGGTGCTGTTCTCCAGCCACCAGCTCGACGTGGTCGAGCGGCTGTGCGACGACCTGGTCATCATCGCCGGCGGGCGGATCCGCGCCTCCGGTCCGCGTGGACAGCTGCGCAGCGAGCACACCCTGCCCCGGTACACGCTGACCGTCGACGGCGACGCGGGCTGGCTGCGCGACCAGCCCGGCGTACGGCTGCTCGACCTCGACGGCGCGCACGCGGTCTTCGAACTCGACCCGTCCGCCGACGACCAGCGGGTGCTCCAGGCGGCACTCGCCCGCGGCCCGGTCCGCGCGTTCGGCCCCGTCACCCCGTCCCTCGCAGAGATCTTCCGGGAGGTCGCCCAGTGAACACCTTCGAAGCCGTGCGCATCGTGGCCGCCCGCGAGATCCGGGTGAAGCTGCGCGACAAGGCGTTCCTGTTCAGCACGGCGTTCTTCCTGCTGTTCGCACTGGGTGCGACGGTGGTGCCGGCGATGTTCGCCGACGATCCCTCCACGATCGCGGTCAGCGGAACCGCCCCGGCCGCCCTGGGCGCCGCCGGGCTCGACGTGCGCGCCGTCGCCGACGACGCGGCCGCGCGAGCCCTGGTCCGCGACGGTGGGGCCGACGGCGGGCTGCTCGCCGACGGCACCGTGATCGCGATGACCGACGCACCGAACGACCTGGTCAACGCCCTGAGCACCCGGCCGACCGTCGAGCTGCTCGACCCGAGCGCCGTCGACGACACGCTGGCACTGCTGGTGCCGATGGTCTTCGCCATGATCTTCTTCTTCGTGTCGCTGACGTTCGGCCTGCAGATCGCGCAGAGCGTCACCGAGGAGAAGCAGACCCGGGTCGTGGAGATCCTGGTCGCCTCGGTGCCGGTCCGGGTGCTGCTGGCGGGCAAGGTGCTGGGCGGCGGCGTGCTCGCGATGGGCCAGATCGCGCTGATCGCCGTGGTCGCGCTGGCCGGGATGCGCTTCTCCGAGGGCGGCGGCGCGCTGCTGACCCTGCTCGGACCCGCGATCGGCTGGTTCCTGCCGTTCTTCCTGGTCGGCTTCGTGATGCTGGCGGCGCTGTGGGCCGCGGTCGGCGCGCTGGCCAACCGGCAGGAGGACCTCAGCGGCGCGTCGATGCCGCTGCAGATCCTGGTCCTGCTGCCGTTCTTCGGGGTGGTGATGTTCAACGGCGACCCGGTCGCGATGAAGGTGCTGTCGTACATCCCGTTCTCGGCCCCGGCGGCGATGCCGGTGCGGCTGTTCCAGGGCGACGCGGCGGCCTGGGAGCCGGTGCTGTCGCTGGTCGTGCTCGCCGTCGGCGCGCTGGTGGTGCTGTCCGTCGGCGCCCGCATCTACGAGGGCTCGCTGCTGCGCAGCAACGGCCGCACCTCGCTGGCGACCGCCTGGCGCGACCGCGAGGCCCGCCGCCTCGCCGACCTCGAAGCCGAATCAGCCTGACCCACCACCCGCCCCACCCAGGTGATCATGAGCTTGTGGCACGGTTCGACGGTGTGTCGACGGCACAACCTCATGATCACCTGGGTCGTGGGCGGCGCGCTGTGGTGGACCAGGCGGCGCAGTATCTGCGGGGATAGCGCACCCGGAAAGCCGTCTGGCGACGGGAATGTGCGGTTTTGACGCGTTCGCTCGTTACTTGATCGTGCGGGAACGTGAGGGCGTGTCGATCAGGCTCGTGATCAGGAGCGAGGGCAGGACGTACGTGCGCGTGACCTGGCTGCGCAACCGGCACGCGGCGCTGTCGACGTCCCGGGCGGGCCGCTCGTACCTCGCCGCGGTACGCGAGCTGCAGGTCGCCGCGGGACGGCTGCGGGCGGCGGGGGCGTATCCGGGCGGGGCCGACCAGGTCGCGGCGTACCGTCAGGTCCGCGCGGCCTGGCTCGCCGTCATCCTGTCCCGGCACCGCCTGCAGCGCTGACGCCCACGAGACCAGGACCCCGCCGTGACCGTGCATCCACTGGCCGACCCGCTCGCCGACCTCGACGCGCAGCGGGCGCAGTTCGACTGGGACGCCCACGACGTGATGCGCCTGGACGGGCGCTACCGGACCCGGCACCTGCCGCTGCTGCACGAAACGCCCCGCCTTCCGATGCGACCTGGTGAGCTGCGGGAGGCGGAGTACTGGCCGCCGATCCGGTCGGTGGTCCTGCCCGTCGACGACGCCGCTCTGCGCGCCGACGCCGTGTTCGGCGCGTTCCTCGACGACCTGCGGGCCGCGCTCGGGTCCCGGGTGTGGTGGCCGGGGCTCGCCCTGCGTGCCGACCGGGTGCACACCACCCTGGCCCCGGAACTGGATCCCGCCGCGACCCTGCCCGACACGCCGCTGCCGGCGGTCCGCCTGATCGTGCGCGGCCCCTGGGTCGGCCGCCACAACACCGGCCGCGTCTACCTGCCCGTCGAGGCCGCCGACAGCGCCTCGGTCCGGCGGCTGGACGAGGTCCGCGCGCTCGTGGGAGCCGAGCGCCGCCCGATGCTCGCCGGTTACCTGCAACTGACCGGGGACCTGCACGGCGAGCCGTACGCGGCGCTGCGCCGACTGGTCCGCCACTACCAGACCCGGGTGCGGGTTCCGCTCAGCCCGGCTGAGTTGTGGCTGATGGACACGATGGACGACCTGGTGCTGCGCTCCCGGGTCGTGCAGCGTGTCCCCTTCGCCGTTTGATCGCGCCGACCGCTCAGCCCAGCTCGTCCAGCAGGTGCGGGGTGCGCAGGTTCGGCGCGGCCACCGCACGGCGCTCGACGTAGGTCACCAGCACGGTCGGAAACAGCAGCATGGCGACCGGCAACTCCAGCGCGGCCGACGCCGCCACCGCCGCGAACGCGAACCCGGCCCGTTCGCCGATCGTGCCGGCGAACCCCGACATCGTGGCCGCACCGTCGATCACCTGGTTGTAGCGGTACGCGAGGAACAGCACGACCCCGGGCACCGCCAGGCGCACGACGGTGGGCCAGAACGCGTTGTTCACGGTGTCGAAGGCCCTCACCAGCGGCCTGCGGTGTTCGAACAGGACCGCCGGCCCGACCATTCCCGTGATCATCATCAGGTAGCCGAGCACGATCACCGCGGGCACCAGCCCGGCCACCGAGAAGGCGGAGGCGAAGCACAGCAGGACCAGGAAGACGACGACGAAGGTCAGCACGTAGGCGACCAGGCTCCAGGCGAACATCACCGGCACCCGGCGCAGACCGAACCACAGGGCGCGCGAGAGCTGTGCGGGCAGCCCCGCCGCCTGGCGCACCGCCGACCAGGTCGCCGCCGCGTACCCGAGCAGCCGGAGCGGCAGCGCCATGAGCATCATGAGGCCGACCACGATCAGGATGCGCACGACGAGCTTCTCGGCCAGGGCGTCGTCCACGGCCGCCGCCCGCGCGACGTCGCTGTTCCAGAGCGCCAGCAGGCCCACCACCGCGAGGGCGTACAGCACGAAACTCGGCAGCGCGTGCGTGATCGTGAAGATGGCGAGCTGCTGCTGCCAGCCGCGCCGCAGCACACCGACGACCTTGCGCGACCAGCCGGCCAGGCCGTCGCCGGGCAGATTGACCAGCACCTCGGGCCCGCTGGCCCGCTCGGCCGGGAACGCGTCGTCGGGAGGCAGGAAACCGCTGCTCGGAACGGTTCCGGGGAACTGCTGGGGGTCGTTGGTGGACAACACGTACTCCAAGATCGCGGGGTGGTGGCGGCCAGTGTGACACGTGTCCGTTGCGGCCGTTGTCCGCTCGGTCGGACCGGCGGGCGCGTGCCTTCGGCATGGCACACGCCAAGTGCGGCTCGTCGCGGCGGCCGCGCGATAAGGTCACCCCAGCAAGATCCGGTTGGGGGGCCGATGGACGTGCTGGACGTGGAGTCCGCTGAGCAGGCGACGCAGCCCGGCGGTGGCCGCGCGCGGCACCGGCGGCCGCGCGCACGGCGTCGCCTGCTGCGCATCGGCCTGGCCTCGCTCCTGATCGTCCTGCTGGTGTTCTGGTACGCGATGTCGCGTGAGCACACACCGCACGACCCGCGCGCGTACCCCGGCAGCCAGTCCCAGGACCTGCCCGGCACGCTGCACCGCTACCACCTCGGCCTGCCGGACTGCGCCGCGCGCAGCGTGCGCTACCACCGGTACGCCGAATGGGAGGCGGACTCGTTCTACCTGCACTTCACCGGCGACCGGCACTGCATGAACCAGTTCCTGGTGCTCAACGGCATGTTCCTGACGGGCAAGCGCACGGAGTCGGCCGGCCTGCCGTTCGACGCGAAGACGACCGCGGGTTTCGGCTGGCCGCAGGACCCCGAACGGCGTTACCGCTCGCTGCGGCACCGGCCGCTGTCCGGCGAGGCGCTCGTCGACGTGGCGGTTGCGCTGTACGAGTCCGGCGACGCCGCCGAGGTGTACCTGCACGCCGGGATCGTCTGACCCCGGCGTGCAGGCACGGGCCGGCTACGGCTGCAGCCACCACGGGCTGGAGTAGGCCACGCCCCAGTCGTTGCAGGGATGCCCGGCCGGGCCGGGGCTCGGGTTGGCCAGGGCCGGGTCCGAGACGCGCAGGACCACCCAGTTGCCGTCGGCGACGTTCATCGGCACGGTGAAGGTGTACACGCCGCCCGCCTCGACGTCGATCACGTCGGCGACCGCCGGAGCGGTCGTGCCAGGCCGCAGCACCTGGATGCGCAGCGGCTTGCCGGCCCAGTCCGGGCCGCGGTCCAGGTCGACGGAGAACGCCACGTCGCCGCTCGCGATCGGCAGCACGCCGCCCATCCGCACGCCGTTCGCGGTGGCGTCCAGGCGCAGGCCGGACACGCGGGTGGCGAAGAAGCGGCGGGCCCGCATGGCCTCGAACACCCCGGCCCGGGTGTTCGCCGCGACCCACAGGCCGGTGCGGCCCTTGCCCTCGGGGTGGCCCCAGTTCGTGCCGTGCTCGTCGGACACGCCGGTGAGGCCGGTGCGCCACCCGGCGTTGAGGCAGGCGGTCAGCGGCGAGCTGCCGTGGTCGGCCCAGCCGTCGAACAGGTAGTCGTCACCGCGGTTGAACATCTCCAGCGCGACCATGTTGTCGACGGCCGCCGACGACAGGCTGAAGTTGTTGAAGCGCTGCACCTCGCGGCCCGGGTGGTTGAAACTGGCCACCCCGTCCACGCCGTTGACCCAGTGGTAGAGCTTGCTCATGCTGCCCGTGGCGAGCAGGTCGGTGAAGTTGGCGGTGCCCCACACGTTGACGTGGCCCAGGGTCGGGTGCGACCACTCGAAGCCGCGGATCGCGGTGTAGCTGCCCGGGTCGTCGGCGGCTCCGGCGAGCGCGCCGGTGCGGTCCCACTCGGACTTGGACAGGCCGCTGATGCTGAACAGCGTCGCGTGGTCGGTCAGCGCCGCCACGTCCAGGCCGGCGTCACGCATGGACTGGAAAGCAAGGTCGGGGTTGCCGTCACCGTCGGACATCAGGGTGTGGTTGTGCAGGTCCGCGTGGACCAGCAGGGTGCCCTGGGTCAGCTGCGAGGCGCGGGCGGCACCGGACTTCGGGGTGATCCGGGCGGGTGACCCGGCGGCGACCGGGGTCGTGCTCGCGTACGTTGA
Organism: Catellatospora sp. NPDC049111; assembly: GCF_040648615.1. Lineage (NCBI taxonomy): Bacteria > Bacillati > Actinomycetota > Actinomycetes > Micromonosporales > Micromonosporaceae > Catellatospora > Catellatospora sp. NPDC049111. The sequence goes on from NZ_JBEZEB010000007.1 coordinate 104,282, forward strand.
GCCGGGCGCGGCGGCCAGCATCAGCAGCCCGCCGGCCCCCGCGAGCACGGCACGCCGGCCCAGCTCGGAGTGGGTGTGGTCGGCGCCGTGGTGGTGGTCGGCGTCGTCGTGACCGTGGTGGTGAGTCATGGCGACAGTGGAATTGATCATCAGCAACATGTGGGTACCCGGGAGTTTCGGAAGAACGAAATCTATCTGTGTAATCGGTTGCCGTCCGCTGGGGACACTCTGGATGGGAGCGTGCCCATTGATCTACGCTCATCGCTGCGCCCTGCCCGGGGTGCGCCTGTCCGCCGAACCGAGGTAACCCGTATGACCGAAGAACTGGCCGCCCCCGACGGCCCCACCGACCCCGCCCCGTCGCCCGAAGGCGACCGCACGCAGGCCGCCGCCTGGCGCAACGGCCTGACCGCGGTCACCGCGCTGCTCGCTGCCGCGCTCATCGTCCGCGGCCCCGATGACCTGGCGGCGCTGCACTGGACCGTGCGGTTGCTCGCCGGTGCGCTGCTGCTGGCCGGCTTCGCCCTGCTGGTGCGCGCGATCCTGCTGGCCGCCACCGCCACCGCCACCGCCACCGCCACTGCCGCCGCGCCTGCGGCCGAGTCTGCGTCGCGCGACGTGGCGAGCGCCCGGTGGTTCGCCGTCACCGGCCTCGGCCTGGTCGGCGTCGCCGTGCTCGGCGGGTGGCTTGCGCCTACCGCACCCGCGCCCGGCAAGCTCATCCAGCTCACCTATGACCACGGGATCATCTGCGGGCTGGTCTCTCTGGAGCCCGAGGGTTATGTCACCGTGCTGCCCGATCCGGGTCAGCAGGCGAACCGGATCACCGCGAAGGCGCGCACGCTGGTGCCGATCTCCTCGATTCACGGGATGACCGAGGTCGGGGTATGCGAGCCGCCCGCGACCCTGCCCACGCCCGCTCCCTGACGGCGGCCTCCGCGCACCTGCGCCGCCCGTGACCGGCATGGTCCGGCACGGGCGGCAGCGGATCGGCGAAACGTTTCGGAATTTGTTGACTCCCGGGTACGGGCACGTTAAGAAGTGACGGCCGTAAATGTGATCGCTCACAATCCGGCCGTCCGGCCCGCCGCCGGGAGCCGCACCGCAGCTGCTGCGATCGCCCCCGACCGTCCCTGGAGGAGCACATGCAGCATCGAGCACGGCCCATCCTGCTCGCCGTCGTCCTCACCGCCGGGCTGGCCGCCGTTCCGGCCACGCCCGCCGTGGCCGCGCCGACCGCCTGGCTGACCGTCGACGCCGGCCACACCACGGCAGCCGTCAACAGCACCCAGTTCGGGCACATCGTCGAGGACATCAACCACTCCGTCGAGGGCGGACTCAACGCCAACGTGGTCCGCAACGCCACCATGAAGGAGAACGGCATCTCCTCCTGGTCGCTGCTCACCGCGGGCGGCGGCAGCGGCTCGGTCGCCCTGGACACCGCGGGCGGTCTGAACGCGGCGAACCCGAACTCGCTGCGGCTGAGCATCGGCGCGAACGGCGCGGGCCAGCGCGTCGGGGCCGCCAACGCCGGGTTCTACGGCGTCGGCGTGCGCCCGTCGACGACGTACCAGGTCTCCTTCTTCGCCCGTGCCGATCAGGCCTTCGGGCCGGTCACGGTCAGCCTGGAGAGCACCACCGGCACCGTGTACGCGAGCGCGTCGGTCGGCGCCGTCGGCACCGGCTGGGCGCGGTACACGGCCACGCTGACCACCTCGGCGTCCGCGCCGGTGTCGACCGCCAACCGGTTCGTCGTGTCTGCCAACGGCACCGGCGCGGGGCGCACCCTGTGGCTGAGTGTCGTGCAGTGCAACGCGCCGACCTTCGCGCCCACCGGCAACATCCGCGCCGACCTGCAGCAGAAGCTCGCCGACACCAAGCCGGGCTTCATCCGGGTGCCCGGCGGTAACTACCTCGAAGGCAACGTGATCGCCAACCGGTTCGCGTGGAAGAACACCATCGGCGCGGTCGAGCAGCGCGCGGGCCACCAGAACGACGCCTGGGGTTACTGGTCCACCGACCACTTCGGCCTGCTCAACTACCTGCTCATGGCCGAGCAGGCCGGGGCCGAGCCGCTGCTGGGCGTGTTCGCCGGGTACACCCTCAACGGCAGCGTCACCCCGCAGAACCAGCTCGCGCCCTACATCCAGGAGGCGCTGGACGAGATCGAGTACATCACCGGCACCACCTGGGGCGCCCGGCGCGCCGCCGACGGGCACCCGGCCCCGTTCCCGCTGCGCTACGTCGAGATCGGCAACGAGGACTGGTTCGACGGCAGCGGCAGCTACAACAGCTACCGGTACCCGATGTTCTACGACGCGATCAAGGCGGCGTACCCGCAGCTGCAGATCGTCGCGTCGATGCCGGTGACCTCGCGGCCCATGGACGTCATCGACGACCACTACTACAATGGCGACCCGGCCGCGTTCGCCGGGCTGGCCACCCGCTACGACAGCGCCGACCGCAACGGCCCGAAGGTGCTCGTCGGCGAGTACGGCGTCACCAACGGCAGCTCCACCAACCCCACCGGCACTCTGTCCGGCGCGATCGCCGAGGCCGCGTTCATGACCGGCCTTGTCCGCAACGCCGACCTGGTCATGGGAGCCGCGTACGCCCCGGCGCTGACCTCGGTGGACAACTGGCAATGGTCGTCGAACCTGATCGGCTTCAACGCGGTGTCGTCGTACGGCTCGCCGTCGTACCACGTGCAGAAGATGTTCGGCACGCTGCTCGGCGACCACGTGGTGCCGGTCCAGCTGACCGGCGCGTCCCCGGACGTGCGCGCCGTGGCGACCCGCGCCGTCTCCGGCACGGTCCACGTGACCGTGGTCAACCCGACGGCGAGCGCCGTCGAGACCCAGCTGACGATCAACGGCGCGAGCAGCGTCGGCGGCACCGCGACGGTCACCACGCTGACCGGCGACCCCAACGCCCGCAACAGCATCTCCGCCCCGAACACCATCGCGCCCACCACCACGACCACCGCGGCCGGGCCGAGCTTCGTGCGCACCTTTCCCGCGCACTCGGTCGTCGTGCTCACCCTGTCGACCACCGGCTCGGCGACGCCGCTGCTGGCCGTCGGCAAGGGCGCGTCGCTGCGGGCCACCACACCCGGCTACACCGACCGGTCCGTACGCCACTCCGGCGGCGTCGCCGTCACCTCGGTCATCACCGCCGCGAGCGCCGCGGCCGACAAGAAGAACGGATCGTTCCTGGTACGGGCCGGGCTGGCCGGCAGTGGCTGCTACTCGCTGGAATCGCGGGACAACCCGGGCAGCTTCCTGCGGCACTACAACTACCAGGTGCGGCTGGCCGCCAACGACGGCAGCGCCCAGTTCGCCGCCGACGCGACGTTCTGTGCCGCCGACGGCAACAGCGGGCAGGGCGTCTCGCTGCGGTCGTACAACTTCCCGACCCGCTACCTGCGGCATCACGCCAACCAGGTGTGGATCGCGAGCAACGGCGGCAGCCTGCCCAGCGACTCGGCGGTCGACTGGGCCCAGGACACCACCTGGCGGCTCACCTCGGCCTGGTGGCGCAGCGACGCGCGCATGACCGCCGGGTCGTACCAGTCGCTGCAGGCGACCACACCCGGCTTCACCGACTGGTACGTGCGCCACCAGGGCTACCTCGGCTACACCGCACAGGTCACCGGTGGGTCGAGCGCCACCGTCAAGCAGGACGCGACGTTCCGGATCGTCTCGGGGCTGGCCGACAACTCCTGCTACTCGTTCGAGTCGCGCAACTTCCCCGGCTACTACCTGCGGCACTCCGACTACCGGATCCGGCTCGACGCGTACGCCGCCACGCCGCTCTATGCGGCCGACGCGACGTTCTGCGCCCAGCCGGGCAACAGCGGCACGGGGCTGTCCTGGCAGTCGTACAACTTCGCCAACCGCTACCTGCGGCACTACAACAGCGAGGTGTGGGTGAGCAGCAACGGCGGTGCGCCGGCCGCCGACGCCCCGGCGAACTTCGCCGCCGACACCAGCTGGCTGACAGCCGCACCCTGGGCACCGTGACCCGATGACGGGGTGGGCGTCGCGCGGGTCGCGGCGCCTGCCCCGTGCGGCCCACCTCAGGATCTTGGTGTCGGTGAGGTCACGCCTGGGTAACACTGTCGGCACCACCCCCTGTGGCACCCGCCGAACGCGGTGATAATCACCATCCGCGCCATCGGGAGACCCCCGCCACGAGCCAGGAGCCGCACACGATGCCAGCACAGCCGACGCCGACGCCCGCACCGGCCGGACGCGGGATCATCGTTCCGGACCTGGCGTCCCACGCCCGCATCCTCGGCCTCGGCGGCTACCGGCCGCGCCGCGTCCTCACCAACGAGGAGATCTGCACCTGGATCGACTCGACCGACGAGTGGATCCGGACCCGGTCCGGGATCATCGAACGCCGCTGGGCCGAACCCGACGAGACGCTCGCGTTCATGTCCGTCGAGGCTTCAGCCGCCGCGCTCGCCGACGCCGGAGTCGACGCGGCCGACATCGGCTGCGTGATCCTGGCTACGGTGTCGCACCTCGAACAGACCCCGGCGCTCGCCCCGCAGGTCGCCCACCAACTCGGCGCGGTGAACGCGGCGGCGTTCGACATGTCGGCCGGGTGCGCGGGCTTCTGCCACGGTGTGGCACTGGCCCGCGACATGATCCACAGCGGCAGCGCCCGGTACGTCCTGGTGATCGGCGCGGAACGGCTCACTGACCTGATCGACAAGAACGACCGGGCGACCGCGTTCATCCCGGGCGATGGCGCGGGGGCCGTGGTCATCGGCCCGGCGGAACGGCCGGGCATCGGCCCGGTCGTATGGGGTGCCGACGGCAGCCAGGCGGGCGTGATCAGCCAGACCCGTGACTGGAAGTCGTTCGCCGACGACCCGAGCGGGCCGCGGCCCATCTGGCAGATGTCCGGCCAGCAGGTGTTCCGGTGGGCCTCCTACGAGATGGTGCCCGTGGCGCAGCGGGCGCTGCAGGCTGCCGGGATCACCGTCGACGACCTCGACGCCTTCATCCCGCACCAGGCCAACCTCCGCATCATCGACGCGATGGTCAGGGCGCTCAAGCTCCCGGCGGACGTGCCGGTGGCCCGCGACATCGCGCAGGCGGGCAACACCTCAGCCGCCTCGGTCCCACTGGCCATGGAACGGATGCGGCGTGACGGCCAAGCCCCCAGCGGGGGTACGGCGCTGCTCATCGGGTTCGGGGCCGGACTGTCGTACGCCGCACAGGTCGTGACCCTGCCCTAGAGCCGTGTCGCGTCATCCAATGGTGACCGGCAGGTGCGTGTGGCCCCGCAGCGTCAACTGGGCGCGGTACGCGGGCTCGCCGGCGAGCGCCAGCCCCGGGAAGCGGGCCAGCAGGCGGGGGAAGGCGATCTGCGCCTCGGTGGTGGTGAGCAGCGCGCCGGGGCAGAAGTGCAGGCCCGCGCTGAAGGTCAGGTGCGCGTTGTCGGCGCGCTCGGGCCGGAACGAGTCCGGGTCGGCGAACCGCGCCGGGTCGCGATTGGCCGCACCGAACAGCACCAGCACCGAGGAACCGGCCGGGACGGCGATGCCGTCGATCTCGGCGTCCACCGCGGTCCACCGCGTCGTCAGCTGCGCCGGAGCTTCCAGGCGCAGGAACTCCTCGACGTAGGACGGGGCGAGTTCCGGCTGCTCTCGCAGCCGCTGTGCCGCGTCCGGATGGCGCAGCAGCACCTCCAGTCCGTTGCCGAGCAGGTGGGTCGTGGTCTCGAACCCGGCGTTGAACACCAGCACCAGCGCCGACAGCAGCTCCTCGTGAGTCAGCGGGTCGTCGTCCGCGCCGGCGGCGGACAGCAGGGTCACCAGGTCGTCGCGGGGGTCCTGCCGCCGCTGCCGGACCAGTTCGGTGAAGTACGCGCTGAGCCCGGTCGCGGCCTTGTCCGCCACCGCGAACTTGTCGGGACCGCCCGCGTCGAGCACCGCGCCGATCGCCGAGACGTGGGGCTGGAACCAGGGGCGGTCCTCGGCGGGCACGCCGAGCAGCTCGCCGATGACGTTGGAGGGCAGCGGGAAGGCGAACTCCTTGATGAAGTCGACCTCGCCGCCGTGTTCGGCGAGGCGGTCGAGCAGGTGGTCGACCTGCTGCTCGACGGTTTCGGTCAGGGCGGCGACCCGGCGGGCGGTGAACTCGCGCGTGATCAGGCGGCGCAGGCGCGCGTGCTGCTCGCCGTTGATGAACATCATCGAGTTCATCAGCACGGTCAGCGACGGGTGCTCGTGCCAGGTGGGCAGCTGCGAGCCGAGCTGCTCGGCGTCCAGGACGCGGAAGGCCGGATCGCGCAGCACCCGGCTGACCGCGTCGTAGCCGTGCACGACGGCCGCGTAGTGGCCGGTCAGCGGCGCGACCGGGCCTGCGGCGTGCAGTGCGGCGTAGTGCGGATACGGGTTGCGGCGGCCCTCTTCGGTGTGCAAGGCCTGGAGCGTGGCAGCAGCGGACACCCGGCCCATGCTATCGATGGACATCAATTGATTGGGCCAGTGTCGGATGTGCGACTCACGTTGAGTAGCCGAACTGCTGCACGATGTCGCCGTACCGCGCGGTGATCGCCTTCAGGTGCACCTCGTTCAGGTGGTTGCGCCAGTCGCCGGCCACCCCGCGCCGGTAGTGGCTGTGCACGTCCTCCTCGCCCGGCCGCCGTCCCCGGGACAGCCGCTCGAAGGAGAACCGGGCCAGGGCTCCCGCGACGTGCGCGGGTGGCAGGCGGCGCAGCGGCACCGGTGGCAGGAGGCGGCGCGCTCGGGCCAGTGCGCGCGGCGTCTCGCGGCGGTCGGCCAGGTTTGGTGAGCACCTTCAGGCCCAGTGCGTGGGCCGCGTCGTGCAGGATGCTGCGTGCCCACGTCGAGGCGGTCTTGTGACGTCCGAAGAAAGCGCGCAGCATTGAGTGCCCCCGGTATCGACGCAAGGTTACAGTCACATGTATCTATCTGTACCCATGTCGTCGTGTCAAGGCGGCAGGCGATGCCCGGTCACCCGTGAAGCGGGCAGCCTGCCCGCCTTGGCCTGCCCGGTCATCGCGTCACCGTCGACGACGACCTCGAACACGAGGTTCAGCCGCATCGGCCGGGTGATCGACTGCGCCCAGCAGAGCTGTGCGCCGTGCTGCTCCAGGTCGGTGAGCTCGACCTGCTCGCCGTGGCGGACGTCGCGCATCGTCCCGGTCAGCCCGCCGTTGTAGCGGGACAGGGTGAGCACGGTGTGCTGGCGGCCGAGCGGAGTCTGGATGGACAGCTCCCAGGTGCCTTCGATCGGTGACTGCGGCATGGTCACAGCGCCGCCTTCGCGAGGGCGGGCCGACGCCAAACGGTGCCGCGCCGCTCGTGGGCGAACAACCGCTCCACCGCGAGCGCCGTCTCCGGTCCGAACTCCCGGTCGAGCAGGTACAGGCCCAGATCCAGGCCGGAGGTGACTCCGGCGGCGGTGACCAGGTCGCCGTCATCGACGACCCGGGCGTCGACGGGCACCGCGCCGGTCGCGCCGAGCAGATCAAGGCCGAGGTGGTGGGTGGTGGCGGGGCGGTTCTCCAGCAGGCCCGCCATCGCGAGGATCATCGACCCGCCGCACACGGTGGCGACCGTGACGCCGTCGCGGTCGAGCGCCTGTGCGAGCAGGGCCGGCAGGTCGGTGTCGAGCGTACGGCCGAGGATCACCGGGATGCTGTCGTCGGCGGGTTCGCCGTCGCCGGGCAGCTGCCCGGCCGCTCCCGGGACGACGACCAGGTCTGCTCGTTCCGGGTCGAGCCGGGCCGTGGCCTGAAGCGTGAGCAGGCCCAGGCCGCTGGGCACGGTGCGCGGGCCTTCGGCGCTGACGAGTTCGACATCCACGCTGTGGTCGGTGACCGCTGCGGCGGCCGCCAGGACTTCGTAAGGCGCGACGACGTCGAGCGGGTCGAAGCCGTCGAACAAGACGAACTGGGCGAGCATCGAAGATGCGGAGGTTTTCGAGGTCACTCCTCGACGCTAGTCAGCGCTCATGATCGGCAGAAGTGGCTGGACTGCCATCATTCAACGAGTTCTCGCCAACTGTTTCCTGATACGAAACTGCAGGTCACCGCGATGGCGAGAAAGCTGCGTCCGCTATGGTTCCGGCCATGCACATCGTGGCGGTGCTCGCCCTCGACCAGGTCATCCCGTTCGACCTGGCCACGCCCATTGAGGTGTTCTCCCGGACGCGCCTGCCCGACGGCCGGGTTCCCTACCGGGTGCGGGTCTGCGGCCTGACGCCCACCGTCGACGCGGGCGCGTTCGTCCTGCAGCCGCCGTGGGGGCTCGACGCCCTCGCCACCGCGGACACGATCATCCTGCCGGGCAGCGCGGACCTCGACCGCGTACCCGATGAGGTGCTGGACGCCCTGCGGGCCGCGGCCGCCCGAGGAGCCCGGATCGCCTCGATCTGTTCGGGTGCGTTCATCCTCGCCGCGACCGGGCTGCTCGACGGCCTGCGCGCCACCACCCACTGGGTCGCCGCCGGGCTGCTGGCCCGGCGCCACCCGCAGATCGACGTCGATCCCGACGTGCTCTACGTCGACAACGGGCAGCTGCTCACCTCGGCGGGTGCGGCCGCGGGGCTGGACCTGTGCCTGCACCTGATCCGCCGCGACCACGGCTCCGCGGTGGCCGCGGACGCGGCCCGGCTGTCGGTCATGCCGCTGGAACGCGAGGGCGGCCAGGCGCAGTTCGTCGTCCACGACCAGCCGCCCACACCGCGCGGCTCCCGGTTTGAGCCGGTCCTCACCTGGATGGAGGACAACTGCGCCGACGACCTCAGCCTCGACGACATCGCCGCCCGAGCCGGGATGAGCGCCCGGTCGCTCAACCGCCGCTTCCGCGAGCAGACCGGGACGACGCCGTTGCAGTGGCTGCTGCGTGCCCGCATTCGCCGCGCGCAGCACCTGCTCGAAGCCACCACTGCGCCCGTCGACCGGATCGCGGCCCAGGTCGGCTTCGGATCGTCCACCGCGTTCCGCGACAGGTTCAAACGGATCGTCGGCACCAGCCCGCAGCAGTACCGCAGAACCTTCCGGCACGGTCAGACACCGGTCTGACCGTGCCGGGTCAGGCGTCCTGCTCCAGCGCGAACCTGCCGGGATTGAGCAGGCCCTGCGGATCGTTGACGGCCGCGGCGGCGCGGATGCCGGGCAGGGCAGGGCCCTCCAGCAGCCAGGTGTGCGGGTCGACGACGTGCACACCCAGTTCGCGCAGCCGCTGGACGCCGGCGTACAGCGCCGCCGCGTCGTGGAACGGGGCCAGCAGCAGGCCGCCGAAGCCGCGTCCGCGCGTCGGGTCGTTCGGGTCGAGGAACGGCCGCATGCCGTCCAGGTGCAGCATCGCGCCGGGCAGTGCCGCGCGGACCTTGTCCGGGTCGGTGACCAGCGGTGCGCCGCCGACCTGCAGGTGGCACAGCTCGGGTCGGGCCTTCTTGGCCCGCAGGGTGACGTGGTTGAACGACAGCGTCGACACGTAACCCACCGCGTCGGCATCGACCTTGTCGACCCGCCCGCCGTGTGCGGCGACGAGCGCCGCGACAGCGTCCACGAGCGAGGCGTCCACCACGGACCGCAGGCTGTGCCGCCCCTCGGGCAATGCCGGGTCGGTGGGGTACGTGGCGGTCAGCGCCGGCTCGTCCAGCGACACCATCCGTGGTGCCGGGTCGAGGCGCAGCAGGCCGAGCCCGGCCTGGGTGGCGGCCGCGCCGTCGGGGAACGAGGCGAGCACCGCGGTCCAGTCCCGAGCCGGGGCGAGCTTGACGGTGGCGGTGGCGATGATCCCGGTGACACCGTACGCGTGCAGGTAGGGCAGGCACTGCGCGCCGTACACCCGGCGGGGTTGGTCCTGCGGCGGGCAGTCGACCACCTCCAGGGCCTGCACGAAACCGTCCCAGAGCCAGCCGTGCTCGATCGAGCCGAGCCCGCCCGCGCCGCCGCCGAGGAAACCGCCGATGGTGCTGCCGACGGTGGTCGGCATCATCGCGATCTCCTGACCGGTGCGCCGCGCCGCGGCCTCCAGCGCGACGAACGTCGCCCCGGCCTGGGCCTGGATCCAGCCGTTGCCGGTTTCGAGGACGCGGTCGGCGTCGCTGAGGTCCACGACCAGCCCGCCCGCGAGCGGCACGGCCTGGCCGTAGTTGCCGGTGCCCCGGCCGCGGGGCACGACCGGGATGCCGTGGGCGTGCGCGAGCCGCACCGCGGTCTGGAGCTGCTCGGTGGAGTGCGGGCGCACCACGACATCGGCGAGGCGGTCGGGCAGCACGGCCGACAGCAGCGGCGACAGGTAGGCCCCGTCGCGGGAGGCGGCCTGGCGCGCCGACTCCAGGGTGGAGACGCGGTCGGCCGGCATGGCCGCGGCGAGCGCGTCGAGGAAGGCGGCGAGAGCCGCCGGGCTGGGGGCCCGGCGGCTCGCCCGCTGCGCGACGTGCGCCAGCGGTGGTGGTTCGATGGTGCTCACGAGGTCAGCTCAGCCCGATCGCCGGGTCGATGAACTCGTTGGTCACCAGGTCCTGGGCGGTCAGGCCCGCCTTGACCTCCTTGCGCTGGCCCGCGTAGATCGGGCCGACGATGCCGATGACCTGCTTGACCCGGTCGACGTCGAAGTCGCCCAGGGTGGCGTTGCCGCCGTTGCCGACGATCTTCAGCTTGAGCTGCTGCTCGACGCTGAACGCCGCCTGCTCCTTGCTGTACGGGAAACCCTTGTACGCGTCGTTCAGCTTGATGATCAGGTCGTTGGTGGCGGCGAAGTCCTTCACGTACTCCACCTGCGAGCGCTGGATGATCGGGACCAGGCGCTTGAGGCACGCGGCGTGCTCGGCCTTCTTGTCCGCGCGCACCACGACGGCCTCAGGGTAGATCGGGTAGCCGGTGTCGTGGATGAGCTGGAACTTGACCGGCTTCTTCCACTGCGGAAGGGCCTTCTCGTAGATGAACGGCTCGTTGGTGGCGAAGCCCTGCTGGGCGATCTTGCCCTTCTCCGCGAGGAAGCGGGTCGGGCTGCCGTCGTACGCGCCGTCGACCTGCCCACGGCGCAGGGTGCCCGAGCCGGTCAGGTAGTCCATGTAGGTCGCGCCGTTGAAGAACAGCACCTTGGTGTCGGTCTTGCCGATGTCGACGATCGAGTTGAAGCCCGGGTTCGCCGCGGGGTCCCACATGATCATGTAGGGGGCGATGTCGAACGGGGCGACGACCGCGACGACGGGCTGCTTGGCCGACAGGCCGATGGCGTCGTCGGTGGCCACCTGGCCCAGCATGATCGACGGGTCGGCGTACATCTGTGCGCCGGCGTTCTGGAAACCGATCGCCGGGCCGCCCGCGCGGATCTCGATGTTCACGCCGGTGCTCTGCCCACCCGCCATCAGCGGGCCGGTGACCTTCTTCGCCGCGGCGTCGATGGTCGGCGTGGGGCCGAGCAGATGGTAGAGCGCGCCGTGCTCGGCCTCGGGCGTCCACGCCGCCTGGACCACCACGGTCGCGGGGCACACCGCGGCGAGGTCGGTGGAGCCGCTGCCCGCGCTGGGCGCGGGCGGCGTGGCGGGGTCGGCCGACTGGCAGCCCCCGGCGAGCAGCATCGCGACCAGCGCGGTCGCCGCACCGGCCCGGTGCAGCGGCCTTCGCGAGGCGGGAAGGGCGTTCATATATCTCCTTTGTGGGGGGTGAGGGGAGCGGGTCAGTGGGCCGCGCCGCCGGTGTCGGGCCGGCGCTGCTGCGAGGAGTGCCAGGCGGTGGCCCGGCGGGCCAGCACGCCGAACAGCCAGAAGACGGCGACGCCGAACGCCGAGGCCAGGAACACCGCGGCGAAGAGCATCTCGGACTGCAGCCGCCGCGGGTACACGTAGATGAGCTGGCCGAGGCCGGGTTCGCCCTGCTGGAAGAAGAAGTCGCCGACGACCGCGCCGATCACCGCGGCCCCGGCCGAGATGCGCAGCCCGGTGAGGATCGCGGGCAGTGCCGCGGGAAGCTGCAGCTTGACCAGCCGGGTCAGCCGCCCGGCGCGGTGCAGGGTGAACAGGTCGTGCAGCGCGGGGTCCACCGAGCGCAGGCCGAACAGCGAGTTCGCCACGATCGGGAACAGCGCGATCAGCACACAGGTCAGCACCCGACTCGGGAACCCGAACCCGAACCAGAACCCGAACAGCGGCACCAGGGCCAGGATCGGCACGGTCTGCAGCGCCACCGCGTACGGATACAGCGAGCGCTCCACCCAGCGGGCCTGGCTCATCAGGATCGCCAGCGCCAGGCCGAGCACCGCCGCGCAGATCAGTCCGGTCACCGCGACCTCGGCCGACAGCCGCAGCCCGGCCAGCAGTTCGGCGAGGTTGACGGGGTCCAGGAAGCCGACCTTGACGACCTCGTGCGGTGCGGGCAGCAGGAAGCGCCGGTCGGCGTCGATCAGCACGTAGCTGCCGAAGTACCAGGCGGCCAGCACGATGGCGGCCACCGCCATGGGTGGCACGAGCCGCCGAGACTGCCGGGTCAGAGCACGGGTCATGCGGCGACCTCGATCCGGTCGGCGGCGCCGCCCTGCAGCAGGGCGGTCACCTGCGAGGTCAGCTCGGTGAAGGCGGGGGAGAAGCGCACCTCGGGCAGGCGGGGGTACGGCAGCGGCACCGCCACCTCGCCGACCAGCCGACCCGGGCGGTCGGCCATCACCAGCACCCGCTGCGACAGGTAGACGGCCTCGGCGACGGAGTGGGTGACCAGCAGGCCCGCGAACGCGTCAGCGGCGAACAGCTCCTGCAGGTCGTCGCCGAGCCGGCCGCGGGTGATCTCGTCGACCGAGCCGAACGGCTCGTCGAACAGCATCAGGTCGGGCCGGCCGGTCAGGGTGCGGGCCAGCGAGACCCGCATCCGCATGCCGCCGGACAGGGTGCCGGGCAGCGCTTCGGCGACGTGCGACAGCCCGACTCGGCGCAACGCGTCCTCGGCTCGTTCGCGGCGCTCGCCCGCGGGCACACCGGTCAGTTCACCGGCCAGTTCGACGTTGCGCCGTACGCTGCGCCAGGGCAGCAGGGTCGGGTCCTGGAACACGAAGCCGAGCCGCTCGCTGGCGCGGGCGACCGTGCCCGTGGTCGGTGCGAGTAGCCCGGCGGCCAGCCGCAGCAGGGTGCTCTTGCCGCAGCCGGAGGGCCCGACCACGGCGGTGAACTCGCCGGCGGCCAGGTGCAGGGTCACCCCGTCGAGGGCGAGGGTGCCGCCGGGATATCGCACGCCGACCGCCTCCATCGTCAGGGCGGGGATGCCGTCGTCGGTCACGCGGTACGTCCTATCTGTGCAGGGCTTATCTGTGCCTCGTGGTCGTCCGGGTGGTGCCGGGTGACCGTGGTGCGGGCGACGATCCGCCCGCCGTGGACCACCAGCCGGTGGGCGGTGGTGGTGGCCAGCGCTTCGCGCAGCGAACCCGCGCGGACGGCCAGCAGTTCGGCCGGCGAACCCGGGGCGACGGCGACGGGAGGCAGCCCGGCGGCGCGCCGGGCCTGGGCGCTGACCGCGTCGTACGCGGTCTCGGGGGTGTCGTGGCCGGCCAGCACCAGCAGCGCTGCCGTCTCCAGGGGGTCGCCGCGGCCGAGGATCTGGAACGGGTCCTGCAGGTTGTCGCCGCCCGCGGCGACCGTCACGCCCGCGGCGCGCAGCGTGCGCAGCGCGGTCAGCCCGCGCGGCACGGCCCGGTCGTGGTCGCGTCCCTGCAGGTACAGGTTGGTCTGCGGGAGGCAGGCCACGGCGATCCCGGCGCGGGCGACCTTGTCGGCGAGCGGCCCGGCGCGCTCGGGGTCCATCATGCCGAGGCTGACGCAGTGCCCGGCGAGCACACCGTGTGGGAAACCGGTCGCGATGACCGCGTCGGCCAGCAGTTCCAGCGAGCACGGCTCGGGGTGCAGCCACTCGTCGATGTGCAGGTCCAGCGGGACTCCGTGCCGGGCCGCCAGGTCGAGGCAGATCGCGATGCAGCCGGCCGGGTCGGGGTCGAGCCCCGGGCACGCCCCGACCCCGTCCGCGCCCGCCGCCAGCGCCTCGGCCAGCAGTGCGCGGTTGGCGGCCCCGGCCTCGCCGGTCAGCGGCACGGCCGCGAACGCGGTTACCTGCACGGCGCAGCGCCCGGCGGCCGCGTCCCGCACCGCGAGCACCGCCTGCAGCGCCCGCAGTCCGATTCCTTCGCCGAGGTCGGCGTGGGTGCGCACGGCGGTCGCGCCGTGACCGAGGTAGCAGTCCAGGGCCGCGCGGGACGAGCGCTCGACCTGCTCACGGGTCAGTGACGGCCGGTACGCCAGCCACGCGGTGACCGCGCCGAACAGGTCCCCGGCCGGGTTGGGCACGGCGTCGGTGCTCAGCGCCTTGTCCAGGTGGGCGTGGATCTCCATCGGGGCGGGCAGCAGCAGCTGACCATCCAGCTCGACGACCCGCGCGCCGGCGGTGTCGACGGTCCCGGCGGGCTCGACCCGCTCGATCGTCGCGCCGTGGATCCGCACGTCGACGCGGCGTCCGTCGGCGAGCAACGCGTCCCGCAGCAGCAGGGGCAGGCCGGTCACGGCTTCGGCTCCGGGCTGCTCCACCGGGGCCGGGTCGAGGCCAGCTCGATCGGGTACACCAGCCGGTAGGCGCGGTCCTGCCACTGCTCGACGACGGCGGCGGCGAACTGGTTCTGGCCGTCGTCGCCGAAGCGCACCCCGTCCCACGGCATGATCAGCTGCACGGCGGACAGCGACGTGCGGCGCAGTGCGGTCCGGATCGCGGCCGGGTCGGCCGAACCGGCCGCGTCCACCGCCGAGGCCAGGGCCATCGTCGCGGTGAACGCGTCGGCGGCGACCGCGCTCATGGGTTTGCCGTTACGGCGCTCGTACAGCTCGGCGACGAGCCGGGCGGTCGGGTCGCGCTGGGCGAGGTCGGCCGACCACGGCACCGCCCGCAGCAGCGCGGCTCCGCTGTCGGGCCGTTCCAGGAACCGGAAGCCCTGGCCGAGGCCGACCAGCGTCGGACGCCCCTTGGTCTCGCCGACGGCGTCGGCGACGGCGCGCGCCCCGGCCGCGGTCTGCGTCCACGCGACGACCGTGTTCTCGGGTTTCTCGGCGAGCGGGTCCCGCAGCCGCTCCGCGTCGGTCGCGCCTTCCTTGATCGTCAGCGAAGCGGTGACCGGGACACCCGCGCGGCGGGCCAGCTCCCGCAGGCTCGTCACGGCCGCCGAGGAGCCGCCCCGCCCGGACTCGGTGATCAGGGTGATCCCGCCCGATCCGGCCCCGCGCCGGGCCAGCAGCGCGAACGCGGCCTCGGTGAGCCGGCTGTCACTCGGACCGATCCGGAAGTACCAGTCGATGCCGAGTTCGGTGAGGTAGTCGTCGCTGCTGCGCGCGTCGAGCAGCGGCACCCGCAGGCGCTGCGCCTGGCTGGCCGCGGACTCGGCGATGACGGCGGACTCCGCCAGCACCAGCCCCGCCACGTGTTCCTGCTCGGCGAGCACGGTCATCGCCGCGGACATGGTCTCGGCATGCCCGGCGGTGTCCCGGGCGGCCAGGCTCAGCCGCGCGCCGCGCCGGCCCGGCACGCCGGTGCCCGCCGCCAGCGGCAGTGGCAGGTCGGGGTGGGCGTCGTTGACGATGTCGACGGCCAGCCGCGCCCCGTTCACGGCGTCGACGCCCCAGCCCGCGTCGGGGCCGCTGAGCGGCGCCAGCACGCCGATGGCCAGCGGATGCGGAGTGTCCGGGGTGGACGTGCACCCGGCGATCAGCAGGGCGACCGAGGCCAGGCAGCACGCCAGGCGCAGCGGATTCATGGAAACACGCTCCGATGTGGAAACCAGCCGGTGCCGATGATCGTGGACCGGGGTATCTTTTCGTGCGCGCCTGAGAGTTTCAAGCCCTGGCGTCGTATGTGTTCCGTTAAATAAGTTCATCCCGGATCCTCTTGCTGCGGCGTCACAGCCGACGGTTAGATGTACGCAGCAAGACCTAGATCACTCTGATGTGGACTGAGCAAAGTGTACGGAGGTCGTCCGGTGACGGATCAAGGGCGTCGCAGCGGGCGGGCGACCGGGGCGCATCGCCGCTCATCGCCGCTGCGTACGCGGCTTTGGCGGGTGCCGACCAAGCTCGCCGCGGTGCTCACCGTGCCGCTGCTGGGCTTCCTGGTGGTCGCCGGTGTGCAGATCTCCGACTCCGTACGCACCGCCACGGACCTCGACGCCTTCTCCCGCCAGGTCTCCCTCGGCGACGAGGTCACCACCCTGGTCCACGAGCTGCAGAACGAACGCGACCGCACCGTCGGCATGCTGGTCTCGCTGTCGGCGGGCGGCGCCCCGGCCCGGGACGTCGCCGGGCTGGCCCCCGAGCGCACCGCCGTGGACCGCGCCGCGGCGCGCTGGCGATCGGCTGCCGCGGAACTGGCCGCCGAAGCCGCGCTGGCCGTGCCCTACCGGGCCGCCCAGGACCGGCTCGACGAGGTCGCCCGGCTGCGCGCCGGGGTCGCCGGTGGCTGGCTGCGCGCCCAGGCCGCCTTCGACGCCTACTCCGGCGTCATCGCCTCACTGCACGCGCTGCTGCCGACCCCCGCCGACGTCGGCGGTGACGCCGCGCTGGGCCGCCTGGTGCGCGGCTTCAGCAACCTCGCCCTCGCCAAGGAACTCACCGCGCAGATCCGCGGCCGGTTGTACATGCTCTGCTACGGCGCTGCCTTCGAGTCCGCGCCCGGCACCCGCATCGCGCAGGCCCGCGCCCAGCGGCAGGCCGCGCTGGCGGCCTTCCGCGCCGACGCCGACCCCGCGCAGGTCGCCCGGTTCGAAGACGTCGTCGCCGGCCAGGCCGTGCGCAATGCCAACCGCCTCGCCGAGACGATCGTCGCCGCCGACCCCGAAGCCGGTGTCGACCCGCAGCAGTGGTGGTCGGCCAGCACCACCGAACTCGAACAGCTGCGCACCGTCGAGCAGGACCTGCTGGCCGGCGCGTCAGAAGCGGTCGCCGCGGCCAGCGGCAGCCAGTGGCTGACCACCCTGTTCGGTTCGCTGGTCACCATCGTGCTGCTGCTCGCGGCACTGCTCATGTCCATCGTGATCGGCCGCAACATGGCCTCGACACTGCGCTCGCTGCGGGCCCAGGCCCTGGTCGTCGCCGAGGTCGCGCTGCCCAGCGTCATCGAGCAGCTTCGGCTGGCCCCGACCGCCGCGCCGCCGGTGCACGTCGAGCCGATCGTGGTCGGCTCGCAGGACGAGGTCGCCGAGGTCGCCGAGGCGTTCACCGCCGTACACCTGAGTGCGGTGCGCCTGGCCGCCGAGCAGGCCAGCATGCGGCGCAACGTCAACGAGATCTTCATCAAGCTGTCCCGGCGCAGCCAGACCCTGGTCGAGCGGCAGCTCCAGCTGCTCGACACGATGGAGTCGGCCGAAGTCGACCCGGACAAGCTCGGCAACCTGTTCCGCCTGGACCACCTCGCGGCCCGCCTGCGCCGCAACGACGAGAACCTGCTCGTGCTCGCCGGCGGGGACACCGCCCGGCACTGGAACCGGCCCAAGGACCTCAACACGATCGTGCTCGCGGCGACCGCCGAGGTCGAGCACTACCAGCGGGTCCACCACGACACCCCCGACGGGGTCTTCGTCGTCGGCCACGCCGTCGCCGACGTCGTCAACCTGCTGGCCGAGCTGCTGGAGAACGGCACCGCGTTCTCCCCGCCCGACACCACGGTGCAGGTGCGCGGCCACGCGCTGGATGACGGCTCGGCCGAGCTGGTCGTCGCCGACGACGGCATCGGCATGTCCGCGCAGCTGCTGGCCGAGGCCAACCAGCAGGTCTCCGAACCTGTCAGTATCGACACCTCGGCCGCCGAACGGATGGGCCTGGTCGTGGTCGGACACCTGGCCCGGCGGCACGGCATCACCGTGCAGCTGACCTCCGGCATCCGCGGGGTCACGGTGCGGGTGGTGCTGCCCGAGGCGCTCATCGCGCCCGCGCCCGCCGACGAGCCCGGCATCACTCCGCCGGAGGCCGAGACCGGCGAGGCCGCGCTGTCCAGCCTGCGCCGCCGCGTGCCGACCAGATCGGAGGACGTGCTCGCGCCGGAGCGGCGGACGCCGAGCATCTGGTGGAACCGCGACGCCGACGCGCAGATCGATGCCGCGCCCGCGGCCGAATCCGCGCCGCAGCCGCCCGCGCTGACCAAGGCCGGGTTGCCCGCCCGTACCCGCCGGTCCGTGCCGCAGGCGGCCCAGGCCGTGACCACCCGCTACGAGGCCGACCCGGACGCGCTCGGTGACACGCTGACCAGGCTCTACGCGGGGGTGCGGCGTGCCGAGGCCGAGGACGCCGCCGGCTCGGACCCGGGTCCGTCGGCGGTGCCCGCACCCCGGACGTCACCCGAGGCGGCGCCTGAGCCACCGGCCGCGACCGAGCAACCAGCACCGACCGAGCCGACGGCCCCGACCGGGCCTGAGCCGGAACACGACGACGCCGAGGGGCGGACCGAGGCGGAGCGGCAGCTGACCCAGCCGGCCGGCAAGTGACAGGAGAGTGGACGCAAATGGCGATCAGCGCAGCGGCACGTGACTTCAACTGGCTCATCAACGGATTCGCCGAACGCGTGGCCGGTGTCGTGCACACCGTGGTCGTCTCGTCGGACGGCCTGCTTGTGGCCGCCTCGGACCGGCTGCCGCGCGACAGCGCCGACCAGTTCGCGGCGGTGACGTCGAGCCTGGTCAGCGTGACCAAGAGCGCGGCGGGCCTGTTCGACGGCGACTCGGTGCGCCAGACCGTGGTCGAGATGGGACGCGGTTTCCTGCTGGTGATGCCGATCCGTGACGGCTCGATCCTGGCCTCGCTGACCGCCGCCGGGGCCGACGTGGGCGTGGCCGGCTACGAGATGGCCAAGCTGTGCAAGCAGGCCGGCGAGGTGCTCACCCCGGCGATCCGCGCCGAGCTGCAGCAGTCGCTGCCGCAGGTGCAGCACGTCGGCTAGCTTTCGGCGCACCCGGCGAGTACCCGCCGGAGTTCCACCATCGCGCGATCGGTGCCCCAGCGCGCGAGCTCTGCCCAGCTGTACGCGCGGCGCAGCTGCCCGACGGCCCGGACGCCGACCAGATAGCCGATCCGGTCCGGCAAGTGGTGCCAGCCGTTGAGGTTCAGATAGCGCCGCTGGACGCCGGGTTCCGTCGTGTCCAGGCACGCCAGGATCTCCGCGCGGGCCTCGGGCAGCCGCAGCTGGATGGCGTGCGCCATCTCGTGTGTGGTGAGGATCCGCGCCGCGTCGGCGGCAGGGACCTGCTCGACCGCCAGGAACAGCGTGTGCCGGCCGGCGAGTTCGCTGACCCAGCCGTTCGACCTGGCCAACCCGACCATGCTGACGCACGGCACGGTCAGGTCCTGCGCCTGCAACACCGGGGCCACCAGCCGGGCGGCCTCCTCGATCCAGCCCGTGGCAAGGGGCGCGTTGGCCGTGATCCGGCCGATGAGTTCCGGGTAGCGGGCGAACGCGGGCGCGGGATCCGGTTCGCCTCCGTCGCGGATCACGTCGTGCACGACCTCCGGATGGCAGGTTACGTAGTCCCGCCACAGCGCGAGCTGCCGCTCAGTGGAAGCCTCCGCGGCCTGCTGCCAGAAGTCGAGGAAAGCAGGGACCAGATCGCGTACTTCGACGGGCATCGCGCGATGGTATCTGCGCGCGGCTACATCAATTTTGATGTGACCACATCAAAGAAGTTGTACAGCTCGCTGGACCGACATCAGGGTACCGATGTTGCGGTTCGCCGATGCTGTTTGATCTCAGACGTGCCCGTGCGACGATGAACGCTCGTTCGCTCGTCGACGCGTGGGAGTGGTCATGCGCTGGGTGTGGCTGGTGCTCGGAGTGCTGCTGGTGCTGTCCGGGATCGTCTGGACCCTGCAGGGCCTGGACCTGCTCGGCCAGTCTGGTGGCATGAACGGCCAGAAGATCTGGGCGGTCATCGGCCCGATCACCGCGATCGTCGGCCTGCTGCTGGTCCGGCTCGGGCTGCGGCGTCCGGCTGATCAGTAAGGCGCTCAGCCGGCATCACACATGTCCGCCTCAATCACCCACCGCTACGGACACTCCGAGGACTACTCGCCGGACAAGATCCCGGAGCTGATCGCCGAACTCGATGCGTACGTTGACGACGAGCATCCCGATGTTTGGGTCTCCTGTGGTGGATGGACCCTGTCGGCGTTCCCCAGCGGCCTCGTCATCTGGGAGGACGACGTCGACGAGGCGCCGAGGCATCTGCGCGGAGTGTCGCGCTCGCGCCTCGCCGTGCTGATGGAACTGTGCGCTACCGGACGGTTCCACGAACTTGAGCGCCTTCCGTGGATGGAGGGCTACGGTTGATCGGGCCGTAGCCCTCGACGTCATTGTTCGCCGGTAGCCTTGCTCACGGTCTCGGCAGCGTCGGCGTCAGTGCCCCGGCCGGTGCGCAGCGCGAGCCGGTCCAGCACCAGGACCTGCACCGCGCCGATCACGGCCGCGACGAGCAGGCAGATCGGCAGCGGATACAGCCAGCCGGTCGGGATGCCGCCGTCTTCGCCGGTGTAGCCGAAACTCGTGATCGCCTGCATCACGACGACCTGCATCGGGGCGCTGTCGGGTCGGAAGCCCGCGATGAGCGGCCACAGGGTGTCCTGCGCCTGGACGATCCACGTCACCAGGCCCGCCAGCCCGACTACGGGCAGCGCCAGGTTCCACCGGACTCCCCGGAACAGCAGCGCCGACCCGAACAGCACCGGGATGGTCAGCGAGGCGGGCGGGATCAGGAACAGGAACTCGCTGCCGTCCTCGGTGCGGTGCATCCAGGCGTCCGGAGCGAGCCCGGCGAGCCCCACGAACAGCCAGGGCGCGAACGGCAGCAGCAGCAGTTCGCTGCGGTCGCCGAGCGGCCGCAGCGCACCGATGCCGTAGCCGGCCAGCGCCGCGGCGATCACCCCGACGACGGTCGAGATCAGCGGCGGCAGCCAGGTGTAGGACAGGTGCGTGAAGACGCTTCCGATGACGGCCTCGGTGCCGAAACTCACCGAGTTCAGCAGCCACGGGGTGAGCCCGGCCACGCCGAGCAGCAGCAGGACGCCGGTGACGACGGCGGCGGCCGCGCGCCACCCGGCGTTGCCGGCCGGAGCCGTCTCGTTGGCGGGCTGGTCCACGGTGACCACCCGGGCGCGGGCCAGGACCAGCCACAGCCCGATGCCGATGCCGAGCACGCCCAGCACCAGCCACAGCAGGACCGCGTCGGCCGAGGCGATGCCCACCCGGAAGGTCCGGTACGCGTTGTCGAAGATGAGCACCGACGGCGACGCGTGGCGCGGCCCGTCGGGCAGCCGGCCCAGCAGGTAGGGGAAGCCGAACGCCTGCAGGCCGACCGCCAGCGCCGAGGCGGCGATGACGCCGGTGACCAGCAGCGCGCCGGGCACGGCGTCGCGCGGGCGGGTCGAGCGGCGGAATACCAGCAGGTACGTGGTCGCGCCGAGGCCGACGACGAGCCCGAAGAAGGTGAGGTACTGGGCGAGCAGCGGGTTCAGCCCGTCCGGCTCGTCGAACGTGATCACCCAGGCGAGGGCCGCTCCGGAACTGGCGAGGGCGGCCATCGGCAGCGCGAACGCGATCCGGGCCGTCCACCGGCCGGCCCGGCCCGCGCGTGCGGCGAGGTAGGCCAGCGTGCCGCCCGCGCCGACCGCGGTGAGCGTCACCAGCACGGCGAAAACCAGCGGCCAGACCAGCGAGCCCGCGAAGTCGGAGAACGTGGCCGAGTAGTTGTCGAGCCCGACCGGATCCGAGTCCTCGCGCAGCATGTCCACGTCGGTGAAGCTGGCCAGCACGGTCCGCACGGTCGGCACGACATACCCGCTGATCAGCAGCACGAGCGCCGGAACGACGGCGAGCAGGCCGAGCAGCACGCGAACGGGGGCGGCAGGGGTCTTCGGCGCGGTGTCGGTCACAGCCGCCGATCATAGTGCTCGCCTGCGACATCGCCCTACACATCTGACCGAAGTGGACAGTCGTCCGCAATCGCCCAACCCGGCAGCGCCTCGGGCGTACGGGGGACAGGCAGCTCGGCCCCGAAGTGCTTGAATTCCTCATGCCGTTCTCCTCCACCCTCGCGGCGATCGACGGCTGGCTGGCCGAACACGCGCCGCTGACCCTGCGCGACCTGCCGCCGCCGGCCACCCGCGACCAGCTCGCGGCGGTGCGCGCGCAGCTGGGCGTGGACCTGATCAAAGAGGTAGAGGAACTGCTGGGCTGGCACAACGGCGCGGGCGCGGCCAACCCGGCGTTCTGTCTCGCGCCGGGGTTCGTGTTCCTCGGCGCCGCCGACATGATCGCGGTATCGCGGCGGCGCATCACGGCGGACGCCGACCGGCACTGGCACACCTGGCACCGGCAGTGGCTGCCGGTCGCGTCCGGCTGGCGCGGTTCGTGCCTGGCCGTGGACCACAGCGACCGCGACACCCATGGCCATGTGACGATCATGTCCGCGGAGGAGTCCCGCGATGCCCCGAAGACCTGGCCGGACCTCGGCGCGCTGCTGTCGCGCTCGTACGAGGCGATGCGCTACGGCAGCCCGTTCCTGAAGTCCCGCCGCTCGGTACACAAAGGCCGCCTCGACTGGGAGGAGGCCTGACGTCTCCGGTCAAGGCACGGGCACGGCGAGCCGGCCGCCGAGCACGGTGTACCACTGGTTGGCGGTCTGCATGGTGCTTCGCAGCGCGTCGGCCACGAGCCTGAGCACCTGCGGCGCGATCCGGACGATGCCCGGTCCTTCCGGAGCCACCGTGCAGGCCTGACTCGCCACCTGCAGGAAAGCCATGCCTGCGACCGCTTCGATGGCGAAGATGCCCAGCACGGCCAGCATGCCGACGCCGGACGCGATGGCGAGGGCCTCCATCTGCTGCCGGTCCAGCAGGCGGTTGTTCAGGTACTGCGGAGTGAGCCACGGCGTGAGCGTCTGCCCGTACGGCACCGCCTGGCGCCGGCGTTCGTCGCGCTCCTGCTCGGCGAGTTTGTCCAGCACCGGCTTGGGGATCCGGCTCTCCTCCAGCGGGATGGAGTGGATCTCGTAGAGCAGCAGGCCGAGCGGGTTGCCCTCGATGAAGGTCGGCTGGAAGCAGATCCATTCGACACACCGCTTGCCGTCCTCGCGCGGCCGCAGCGGCAGCACCACGATACGTTTCCAGTACTCGACCGGCCGCCACGGCGACGGCCCGATGGAGAATTCGAGCTTCTGCGCCGAGAGCGTCTGGCGGATCAGGAAGTCGCGGGCGGTGAGGACTTCGCGCAGCTTGCCGAGTTTGTAGAGCACGTCCTCGCGGTGCGTCTTCTGCGCCTGCGTCAGCGTGGTGACCTCCAGGATCTCCACGTCGACCCGGTAGCGGTTGGCGTGCGGGGTGACGGACACGCCGAGGATGTCAGGGCGCAGCAGCCCTCGGGCCTTGTGGTCGCGGCGGAAGTCCTGAGCCAGCTCCCCGAACATGACGTCCACCGCGTCGACGCCGGTGAGCAGGCTGGCGTAGGCGGCCTCGGCGAGCACGAACCCGAACGTCGGGTGGGTACGCAGGAAGTCGGCGTAGTAGTGCGCGAACATGGCGTTCTGTGCCCACTGCCACTCCATGATCCGGCGGCCTTCGGGGCCGACCGGGCCAGGCTGCGGCTTGGGCTCGGTGCCGTACACGACCCCCGCCGGGCGGGTGTCCTTGCCGATGCCGGGGCAGATCAGCACCGGCGTGAGACCAGTCATCGTCGCCGCCCGTCACTCGAACACGGGCAGTTCGGGGCCGGGCTGCAGCCATACCAAGGTGGTGGGCACGGTGTAGTCCCACGGGTCGCCCTCGGGCGTCGCACCGGCGAGGTCGTCGGTCTGGCCTTTGATCTCGTCGACGATGGAGGTGTACATCAGGTCGTCGTAGGGCACCGGCTCGCCGCCGCGCCACACGCGTTTGGCGAGATCCGGCTCCGGCCAGTTGAGCATGAACAGGACCGCGTCGGCGTACGCCATCGGCACCGGCACCAGCACCCGGGCCGCGCCCGCGGTGAGGAACTGGGCGAACACCGGGTTGGTGTCGGACTGGTGCAGCACCTCCACCCAGCGCCGCTTGTCGCCCCAGAAGTACGGGTAGTACAGGTAGGTCATCTGCTCCCACTCGAAGGCCTGCTCCAGGAACTGGATGATCGGGCCGTTGCGCAGCGCCTCGTCGATGCGGACCTCGGGGTGCTGCGCGGGTTTGTCGGGCGGGTCGGTGACCGCGTGGTAGCGGCCGAAGTGCTCACCGGTGAGCAGGGTCAGGCACAGCTTCTTCAGCTCCGTCTGCTGGACCTGCTTGTTGAGCGCGGGGTTCTGCCCGCTGATCACGATCCCGGCGGCAGCCTCGGCCTGTGCGACCTTCTGGTCGTACGCCGCCTGCAGCACCTGGTACGCGTCGTAGATCACCGCGTAGGTGGCTAGCCGCCACTTGTCGAGCGTGCCGGTCAGCCGCCGGCAGTAGCCGTTGAAGTTGGCCGCGTAGCCGAGCACGTCGTAGCCGGTCACGCTGACCGGGACACTGCCGACGAACGAAGTGATCTCCTCGGGTCGCCCGAGCACGTCGCCGTACAGGTACGCCTGCTCGGTGGCGTTGTTGGCGTTGCTGTTGCGCAGCTCGTACCGGTCGCGGCCGACGTGCACGACGAAACCGGGGTTGTTCTTGCCGACGAAGGACACGGCGAGGCTGTAGTACAGCAGCTCGTAGCCCTCGGGGATGACGAACTTCTCGTCGGCGACCCCGATCGCCTTCGCGATCTCGACGCTGTCCTTGGCCAGTGCCAGGTGCGCGTACGTGTACTCGGGCGGCGGCGGGGACACCTTCGCGCCCCAGGTGGCCGCGATGGTCGCGTAGTTGGCCTCGGTGATGTCACGCGGGGTCAGCGGCACGCCGTACAGGTTGACGAACGGCTCCGGCGGCGTGGCGTGCCGCGGGGCGATCGCCGCCGCGGTGCGGGCCGCGCGGTAGAACGCGGCCGGCTCGGGCACCACGAACTCGAACATCAGCCGCCGGCCGTAGTTGTACACCTGGGCCCGATAGCGCTTGTCGACCCACCGGTACACCCCGCTGATGTGCTCGGCGCCGCCGACGTTGTCCAGCCGGTGGTCGTTGATCTCCTCGACCTCGTCGACGGTTTTGACGGTCCGCTCCGTGCGCACCTTCGTCTGCACCTTGCTCACCGACCGGTCGACGATCTCGCGGGCGTAGTTCGCGCTGCTGCGCGTCGACTCCTGCTTGGCCGTCGAATACGCGAACTCCCCGGTGGCGGTGGTGACGACCGGGCCGAACGTGCCGGTCACCGACAGCCCCGCCTTGACGCTCATGTCCTCCTTGACGGTCTGCTCGGCCTCACGCTTCACCTCGAACCGCTCCGTGGACTGGGTGTCGCGTTCGGTGTCGCGGGTCTCCTCCTCGGCGGTGAAGAACGTGTTCTCGGTCCGGTGCAGGGTCCTGAACCGCCGCTCCTTGGCCTCGCCCCGCAGCACCGACTCGATGTGCGCGACCTCGCCGGCCTCGTAGCGCAGCAGCCGCTGCTTGACCACCTTCAGGTCGCCGATGCCGAGCGGATGGATCCGGCCGATCACGTTCTCGTCCATGGCGGTGCCCGGGTCGGGCTTGGCGGCCGGCAGCCTGCGGCGGATGTCGTCCACGCCGTCGTGGGCGGCCAGCGCGGTGGTGAATCGGGAGTCGGTACGCAGCTCCCACGCGCGTGTGTCCAGGCCGGACAGATGCCCGCGCAGCGCGAGCACCGCCTCGGGCACCGACGCCTGCGCGGTGAGGCCGAGCCGGTCGCGCAGCGCCACCTCGGCGTCGTCGGTGAGTTCGGCCAGCGGCCGGGGCATAGTGTCCAGCGCGACCGCGATCCGCTGCCCGGCCGGGCCCTGCTCGAACCGGGCGGCCGCCGGCCGGGCCCGCTGCACCCGGTCCAGCAGGCGCTGGGCGGCGGCCCGATCGTGGATCAGCCGGGTGATCGCCTCGGAGCGGATCGGCGACTCGTCGACGTCGGCGCGGGCGCTGGCGGTCGTCCGGTGCTCGGCCACGGCATCGCGCAGCACCGCCGGCACCAGTGGGGTCGCCTCCAGCAACGCCACGGCCCGCGCCGGTGTGGGCTGCGGCTCGTCCGCCAGCGACGCGACGAAATGCAGCACCCGCAGCGCCTGCACCGGCGCGTCCAACCGCGGCCCCGCCCCGGAGCCCGTCATGTAGGCGGTGTGCACCGCGTCCCAGACCTCGCCGAGCAGCCTCTCCTCGCGATCCAGCGCCGGCTGCGGCACGCCCGCCGCGCGGGCCGCCGCCAGACCGTCACCCGGGTCGCCGCTCGCCGCCCGGTACACGTCGAGCAGCCGTGGCCGGGCCGCCGCCACCTCGTCCACGGCGGACAGGTCCAGCTGCCGCCAGGCCTGCACCGCCTCGGGCTCGACGGCGAGCCGCTGGGCCAGTTCCGTCAGCCGGCCGCGGCCCTCCCGCGACAGCGACCGAGGGTCGCGGATGAACCGGTCGGGCGGTGTCCCGCCCAACGGCCGCTCCGGCGCCCGCAGGGCGAGGAACTTGAAGACCTGTGTCTCGTCGAGTGCCACCGTCACACCGCCTTATGACGACCGGACATCCCTGCGCCCGATGGAGTGCGGCCGAGCGTAGGTCCAGTGGAGTCTGCCGAGCTCGGCTGAGCCGGATTCCCGACCGGGGACACGAACGGGGGATCGGTTCACCGACGACCCCGCTGTTCGGTTCCAGACAGTGGGGGTAGTCGATGTCAGCTACCGTGCGCGGCGTGACGGTCCTGATGATGTTCGCCGCCTGCTACGGCGTATGGCAGCTGACGATGCTCGCCTCCGCGACCCGTACGGTGCGGATGCCGCTGCTGGTCCTCGGCGTCGTCGCCGGGCTCTACGGCGCCGGCATGCTCGCCCTCGGCCTGCAGCTGCTCTACACCCGCGGCATGGCCGCGCTCAGCGGCGACCCCCTGCCCGAGATAGTCCGCACCGCCAGCTACACCGTCGACCCGCTCATCGAGGAGCTGGCCAAGATCGCCCCGTTCGCGCTGCTCGCCCTGCTGCACCGCAAGGTGCGCGCGCAGTGGGGCCTGACCGACTTCCTGCTGCTGGGCGCGGCAGGCGGGGCGGGTTTCGGGCTAGTCGAGCAGTTGCTGCGCCACGCCGACGAGGCGGCGGCGATCACCGGCGGCGGGCCGTTCGAAGGCTGGTCCCGGATGCAGGGGTTCAGCTTCGTGCAGATCTGGGGCCTGCCCGACCTGGTCACCTCCTGGCTGCCGACCCCGGTGTCGTACATCGACGCGTTCTCCACCGACACGCCCAGCCCTGAGGTCAGCCTGCACCTGGTCTGGAGTGCCCTGGCCGGTCTCGGCCTCGGCCTGCTGATCCGCGGCAGCGCCCTGCGGCGCCTGGCCGGTGTCGCGCTGCTGCTGTTCCCGTGGCTCGACCACGCCGCGTACAACCACGAGGTCGCCGACCCCGACGGCGCGGGCGTCATCAACGCGCTCGCCACCCCGCTGGCGTTCCTGCGCCACGCCCTGTGGCTGTACCCGCTGCTCGCGCTGGCCGCCGCGACGTTCCTGGACCGGCGCACCCTGCTCGCGGGCAAACGCGCCTGGCCCGACACGCTGACCGCGTCCGAGCAGGCGGGCCGCCCCGCGATCGCCGCCCTGGGCGGCCACGCCTTCGCGGGCCTGCCCTGGACCCCCTACCTCACCTGGGCGTACGCGCTGACCCGCCGCGCCGCCCTGTTCGGCCACGACCGGGCGGCCCCCGACGACCCGATGCGCCAAGTCGTGGCCCAGGCGACCGCAGCCCTCGACGCCACCGACGCGCAGGCGTGGCGGGGGACCGGCCTGCGCCGCCGCGAGGGCACCACCCCGCCGCGCGGCATCAAACCCTGGCTGCCGCTGCTGGTATGGGCGGCCCTGCTCGTGCCCGCCGTGCTGTACTTCCTGCCCGGCAGCCTGCCCACCTTCTCCGGCGTGCAGGGCCTGCTGGCGAAGCCGTGGGTGTTCCCGCTCGTGCTGGTCTTCTCCGTGGCCGGACTCGGCTGGCTCGGCTGGCAGCTGTACGCCACCGCCCGGCGGCTGCGACCGCTGCTGGCCGCCCCCGCCGCGGACGCCGCCGTACGCGCCGAACTGAGGCTGCTCACCGGCTTCGGCAGCATCGCCGCCGGGATCGGCAGCCTCGTGCTCGGCCTCGCGGCGGGCGGGCCCGACCAGCCGATCCTCACCTCGCACATTCTCGACGCGATCAGCCAGACCCTGTTCCTGGCCTCGCTGCTGCTGGCGATGATGGCCATGATCTGGTTCCCGCCGTTCGGCCTCGCGGCGCTGGCCGGCGGCGGCTTCCAGCTCGTGCTCACCGCCGCAGCGGCCGACTTCCTGGCCACCCTTGCCGGAGCCGGGGCGCTGGCGATCCTCGCCGCGATGATGAGCGGCAACGGCAGCGGCGGCCGTGGTGACGACTACTGGGAGGAGAAGTACGGCCAGGACGACCCGCCGCCGCGCCAGGAGCGCATCAGCGACGCCAACAAGGCCGAGCTGGAGGACTCCGGGTGGCTCAAGAGCAAGCTGAAGGACCCGCAGATGCGGCGCGACTTCATGAAGTGGCTCGAACAGGGCCACAAGCAGGGCGAGGCACACGAACACCTGCGGCCCGGCTCCCCGGAGGCCGAAGCCAAACTCGCCGAGTTCCTCGCCGAGATGCTCTAGGCCTCGCCCCCCAGCCGGTCCCGGACCGCGTGTTGCAGTTTCGGGGAAACTGTCCCTTCGTGCTCGGCGATGGGTGCAGTTTCCCCGAAACTGCAGGATCAGCTCTGGATGGACTTGGTCTCCAGGAATTCCTCCAGTCCGAAGTGGCCGAATTCGCGGCCGTTGCCGGACTGGCGGTAGCCGCCGAACGGGGCGAGCGCGTTCCACGGTGCGCCGTTGATGTCGACCTGACCGGCGCGCAGCCTGCGGGCCACGGCCAGGGCGTGCTCGGGTTCGCCGAAGACGCCGCTGGTCAGGCCGTACATCGTGCTGTTGGCGATGGCCACCGCGTGGTCGTTGTCGGTGTACGGGATGATCGTCAGCACCGGGCCGAAGATCTCCTCCTGGGCGATGGCGGAGTCCGGGTCGACGTTGGCGAAGATCGTCGGCTGGACGTACGCGCCGTCGAGCCCGTCGGGCCGCCCCGGGCCGCCGAACACCAGCGTCGCGCCGTCGGCGATGCCGCGCTCGATGTACCCGTCGACCTTGCGCCGGTGCTCCTCGGAGACCATCGGCCCGAGCCGGGTGGCCTCGTCGGTCGGATCGCCCACGGTGTACTGCGCCGCCGCCGCGATCGCCAGCTCGACGATCTCGTCGTGGCGGGCCGCGGGGACCAGCATCCGCGGCCACGCGCCGCAGACCTGGCCGCTGTTGGTGAACACCATCATCAGGCCCTTGTCGACGGCCTTGGCCAGGTCGGCGTCGTCGAGGATCACGTTCGCGCCCTTGCCGCCGAGTTCGAGCGCGACCCGCTTGACGGTCTGCGCGGCGACGGCCGAGATCCGCCGTCCGGCCCGGGTCGAGCCGGTGAACGAGATCATGTCGATGTCGGGGTGCGCGGAGATCGCCTCGCCGACGACCTCACCGGTGCCGTACACGACGTTGAACACGCCCGTCGGCAGGCCGGCCTCGGCGGTGACCTCGGCGAGGATTCGCGCGGTCAACGGCGCGACCTCCGACGGTTTGAAGACCATCGTGTCCCCGGCGACCAGGGCGGGAGCGAGCTTCGACACGATCTGCTGGAGCGGGAAGTTCCACGGCGTGATCGCGCCGACGACGCCGATCGGCTCACGCACGATCAGGGAGTTGCCGACCTGCTCGGTCCACGCGAAGTCGGCGGCGAGCGCCGCGAACGAGTTCGCCACGGCGACCGGGAAGCCGATCTGGGCGGTACGGGACACGGCGATCGGAGAGCCCATCTCGGCGGTGATCGTGACGGCGATCTCCTCGGCGCGGGCCTGCAGGCCTTCGCCGATGCGCCGCACGGCGGCGGCCCGCTCGGCCGGGTCGGTGGCGGCCCAGCCGGGGAAGGCGGCGCGGGCCGCGGCGACGGCCCGGTCCACGTCCGCGGAGGTGCCGGCGGGCGCTTCGGCGACGATCTCGCCGGTGGCCGGGTTCGTCACGGGGATGGTCTCGCCGGAGCCGGCGACGGTGCGGCCGTCGATCCAGTGGCCGATCGGGGTGTGTGCTGGGTTGTTCATGGGTTCGACTGTGCTGCCGTCGCGAGGCCGTAACCAGGCACAACCTGTCCGTGGCTGAGCACGGCGGCCCCGTACAGGATCGGGTTGCCCGGGTGTGATCCTCGTCGCGACGGAAACAGGGCTGACCTGGGCGTTGTTTGCAAGATCGGAGGAACGGAGCCGCGTCATGCAACGGGAACGACTCGCTGAATTCCTCCGGACGAGGCGCGAGGCGCTGCAGCCGGAGGACGTGGGGCTGCCTCGGGGACGGCGGCGGCGCACCGGCGGGCTGCGCCGCGAGGAGGTGGCGGCGCTCAGCGGCATGTCGGCCGACTACTACAGCCGGATCGAGCAGCAGCGTGGGCCGCATCCGTCGGAGCAGATGCTCGCCGCGATCGCCCGTGGCCTGCGGCTGTCGCTGGAGGAGCGGGACCACCTGTTCCGCCTCGGCGGTCACCCGGTGCCGCAGCGGGTGCAGCGGACCGACCACATCAACCCGGGCATGATGCGCATCTTCGACGGGCTCGGTGACGCGGCCGCGCAGGTGGTGAGCGACCACGGTGAGACGCTCCGGCAGACCCGGCTCGCCGTGGCGCTGCTGGGCGACGAGACCGGCTACACCGGGCTCGCGCGCAGCCTGCACTACCGGTGGTTCACCGACCCGGCGGTGCGCGACCTCTACGACTCGGACGACCACCCGGTGCACAGCCGCCAGCTCACCGCGGACCTGCATCGGGTCTACACCCGCGACGGCGCGCGCTCGCGTGCGGGCACCGTGGCGGACGCCCTGCTGCGCAGCAGTGCGGAGTTCGCGGAACTCTGGCGCGAGCATCCCGTCCCCGGCCCGTACTGCGCTGCGAAGCGGATCCGGCACCCGCAGGTCGGCCTGATCGAGTTGCACTGCCAGACCCTGATCGATCCCGACCAGTCTCAGAAGCTGCTGGTCTACACCGCCGAGCCGGGCAGCGAGAGCTACGAGAAGCTGCAGTTCCTGTCGGTCACCGGCGGACTGCCCGCCTGAACCGCTCGGGAGCCGCGGTCGCCCGCCGCGCCGGGCCTGTTCGACGCTCGCAGGCCCCGACGGTCTTGCCTTCCCCGCGCCGTCGCGATTGGATCTCCATGCCGCGCTGATGGCCGCGTGGCACTGGCGTGAACGGGGGAAGGAACCTTGCCGCAGGCAGCTGTCGTGCCCTCCTTGATGAGGTGGGGGGTCGCACCGCACGCGGATCTCATCTACCGCTTGCTGGTCGCGTTCGGGCCTCGGACCGTGAACTACATAAGCCAGTCCCTGGATCTGAAGGCGCCGCAGGTGCGGGTCGCACTGGACGAACTGGCCGCGCTCGGGGCCGCGTCGCCGGACGGTCCGGCCGGCGGTGACGACCGCACCTGGACCGGCCATGACCCCGCCCAGGTCGTCGCCGTGCTGCGGGATCGGCATCAGCGCAGCACGCTGGCCCAACACCGCCTGCAGTTGCGGCTGACGCGGATCGCCCACCCGCCGGCGGTCGGTGACCTGAGCCGGCTGCCACGTGACGAGGTGCACCGGCTGGACGGGATGGTCCGCACCCGGGCGCGGCTGTCCACGGTGCTGCAGTCGGCGCACCACGAGACCCTGACCATGAATCCCGAGCCGGCGTTCAACACCGCCGAGCTCAAGGAGAGCTCCCAGCAGATGCGCAAGGTGTCAGGCCGGGGCGGTGTCACTCGGCTGATCCTCGGCATCCCGGCCTCGGCCGGGGACGATTCGGCCTGGTACTCGGCCGAGTCGCGGGCCCGCGGCGCCCGCTATCGCGAGTTGCCGACCATGCCGATGAAACTGTTCGTCTTCGACCGCCGGAGCGCCTTCATCGTGGTCGATCCGGCCGACCGCAGCAAGGGCTACTGGGAGATCACGGCGGCTCAGGCGGTGAGCGATCTGATCGCCATGTTCTACCAGCACTGGGAGATGTCCAGGCCGTCCCGAATGTGGATGCCGCCGAAAGGCCTCTCGCCGCGGGAGAGCGCCATCGTGGTGCTGCTGGCCGACGGCCATACCGACGCGGCCATCACCACGAGACTCGACCTGAGCATGCGGACGATCGCCTACACCGTGGCCGGCCTGATGGAGCGGTATCAGGTGACCAACCGCTTCCAGCTCGGGCTGCGGCTGGGCGCCGAAGCGGCACAGCAGGCCGCCGCCGCCTCCGTCTCGCCCCCCGACACCCCCCACCAGCCAACCCGCTGAGCGACGAGCGCACGGGTGTGGAAGGGCACCTTCCACAACGGATAGCGATGTGAAGGTGCCCTTCCTTTGGCTACTTCAGGGTGTGGAGCCAGGGGAGGAGGTGGTCGGAGAGTTCTTGGGGGTGTTCGAGTTGGGGGACGTGGCCGGAGTCGAGTTCGACGTAGGTCCAGTGGGGCAGGCGGGCGGCGACGGCTCGGGCGGAACCGATGGGGACGTGCCGGTCGTGCACGCCGTGGGCGAGCAGGACCGGCATGGGTAGTGACTCCATGGCGCGCCAGTAGGCGTCGGGGCGGGCCAGCAGGCGCAGCAGGGAGCGACTCGCGCCCAGGTAGGCCAGGTCGCGGCGCGGGTTGGCGGCGGTCATCTCCTCGTCGAGCGCGACCGCGTCGACGATGATCTGCTCGGGCACCCGGGACGCGTCGGCGCAGGTGAGGGCGAGGGTCTCCTCGATGCGCCGCCGGGCGGGCACGGTGGCCAGGCGGCGGCGCATGGCCCAGCCGGCGACACCCGGGATGAGGTTGACCAGGAACAGCCGCCGGATCTCCGGATCGATCTTGACTTTCGGGGCGAGCGGCACGCTCGGGTCGACCAGCGCCAGGCCGCGTACCGCGTCCGGGGCGGCCGCCGCGGTCAGCGTGGAGATCATGCCGCCCATCGAGTTGCCGACCAGCACCGCGGGCTCGCCGACGACCTCGGTCAGGTAGCGCCGCAGCAGTTCGGCGTTGGCGGTGACCGTGGTCGGCCCGGCCGCCGCGCCCGTGCGGCCGAACCCCGCCAGATCAAGAGCACTCACCCGGGCGTACGGGGTCAGCAGCGGCGCGAGCCGCGTCCAGTTCAGATGCGAGCCGCCCAACCCGTGCACCAGCACGACGGGCGGCGCGCCGGCAGGCCCGCCGAAGTCGACGTGGTGCACGGGTCCGCCGAGGTCGGCGTACGCACTCTTCAAGGTCAGCTCCGCTCCGCGCTGTACTTGCGCAGTTCCCGCTTGGCCAGCGAGGCCTTGTGCACCTCGTCGGGGCCGTCGGCCAGGCGCAGCGTACGCGCGGCGGCCCACATGTGCGCGAGCGGGAAGTCCTGGCTGACACCGCCGCCACCGTGCACCTGGATCGCCTTGTCGATCACCCAGCCGGCCATCTCCGGCACGACGATCTTGATCGCCTGGATCTCGGTGTGCGCGCCCTTGTTGCCGACGGTGTCCATCAGCCAGGCGGTCTTGAGCACCAGCAGGCGGGCCTGCTCGATGCGGACCCGGGCCTCGGCGATCCACTCGCCGACGACGCCCTGCGCCGACAGCGGCTTGCCGAACGCGACCCGCTCGGTGGCCCGCCGGCACATCAGCTCCAGGGCCCGCTCGGCCATGCCGATCAGCCGCATGCAGTGGTGGATGCGCCCCGGGCCGAGCCGCGCCTGCGCGATCGCGAAGCCTTCGCCCTCGCCCGCGATCAGGTTCGCGGCGGGCACGCGTACGTCGGCGAAGGTGATCTCGGCGTGGCCGCCGTGCCAGCCGTCGTCGTAGCCGAACACGTACATGCCGCGCTTGATCTCGATGCCGGGGGTGTCCCGGGGCACCAGGATCTGGCTCTGCTGGCGGTGCCGGTCGGCCGTCGGGTCGGTCTTGCCCATCACGATGAAGATCTCGCAGCGCGGGTTCATCGCGCCCGACGACCACCACTTGCGCCCGTTGATCACGTACGAGTCGCCGTCGCGCTCGATGCGGGTAGTGATGTTGGTGGCGTCGGAGGAGGCGACCTCGGGCTCGGTCATGCAGAACGCCGAGCGGATCTCCCCGGCGAGCAGCGGCTTGAGCCAGCGGTCCTGCTGCTCGGCGGTGCCGAACATGGTCAGCACCTCCATGTTGCCGGTGTCCGGGGCGTTGCAGTTGATCGACTCCGGGGCCAGATGCGGGCTGCGCCCGGTGATCTCCGCCAGCGGCGCGTACTGCAGGTTGCTCAGCCCCGCCCCGAGCGGGTGGTGCGGCAGGAACAGGTTCCACAGGCCGCGCTTGCGGGCCTCGGTCTTCAGCTCTTCCACGACCGGCGGCGTGGTCCACGGCGCGATCTCGCCGAGCTGGTGCTCGGCGACGGCCTCGGCCGGGTACACGTGCTGCTCCATGAAGTCGAGCAGCTCCGCGCGCAGCTGCTCGGTGCGCTCGTCGTACGAGAATTCCATGGTCTTACGCCTCCTGCAGCGTGCGGTGACCGAGCTTGATCAGATGCGGGACCATCGCGCCGACCCGGTCGAAGCCCTCGCCGACCGTCTGCCCGGCGAGGTACCGGTAGTGGATGCCTTCGAGGATCCCGACGAGCTTGTAGTGCGCGAACGCGACGTACCAGGGCAGCTCCGACAGGTCCGCGCCACGCCGGGCGGCGTAGCGGGCCGCCATCTGCGTCGCGGACGGGAAGACGCCCGTCGGGGGAGCCTCGCCGAACAGGCCGTCCATCACCGGTTCGGTCCACATGCGCCAGTAGCACAGGAACAGGCCCAGGTCGGCCAGCGGGTCGCCGATGGTGGCCATCTCCCAGTCGAGCACCGCGACGATCTGGTCGCCGGGCCCGACGATGCAGTTGTCGAGCCGGTAGTCGCCGTGCAGGATCGACACCTGCGCGGCCTGCGCGGGCATCCGCGCGACCAGGTCGTCGTGCAGCTCGGCCAGGCCGGGCAGCTCGCGGTTGTGCGAGTGCTGCAGCTGGGTGCTCCACCGACGCAGCTGCCGGGCCAGGTATCCCTCCGGCTTGCCGAAGTCGCCGAGCCCGACCGCGGCCGGGTCGACCGCGTGCAGGTCGGCGAGCACGTCCATCAGCGCCAGCGACAGCGAAGCGACGCGCTCGGCCCCCAGGGTCGCGGTCTGCCCCGCGGTACGCCACACCGTCCCGTCCACGTGCTCCATCACGTAGAACGGCGCCCCGATCACCTCGGGGTCCTCGCACAGCGCGACGGTGCCCGGCACCGGCACCCGGGTCCCGCCCAGCGCCGAGATCACCCGGTACTCCCGGGACATGTCGTGGGCGGTGGACAGCACGTGCCCGAGCGGTGGGCGGCGGACCACCCAGCGCTGCGCGTCGTCGGCGACCCGGTAGGTCAGATTGGACTTGCCGCCGGGGATCAGCTCCCCGGTCAGCTCCCCGCTGACCAGCCCGGGACGCACCCGGTCCAGGAAAGACCGCAGCGCCGACAGGTCCAGCCCTTTCGGGTCGGTCACGGTCGCACCACCAGGCGGCCGACGGTCTCGCCCGCGCCGAGGCGGGTCAGGCCGTCCACGGCTTCGTCGAGGCCGAGCACGCCGCCGATCAGCGGCTGCACGATCCCGTCGGCGGCCAGCCCGCACAGCGTCTCGTGCGCCTGCGCGACCAGCGCCGGATCGAGTTGCCGGTACAGGCCCCAGTGCACGCCCACGATCGAGTAGTTCTTCACCAGGGCGTGGTTGAGTCCCGGCGTCGGCACGGTGCCGCCCGCGAAGCCGACGACGAGGATGCGACCCTCGAACGCGACACACTTGGCCGAACCGGTGTACGCGTCGCCGCCCACCGGGTCGAAGACCACGTCCGCGCCACGGCCGCCGGTGGCCGCCTTCACCGCGGCGATGAAGTCCTGCTCGCGGCGGTCGATCACGAGGTCCGCGCCGAGCTTCGCGGCGACCTCGGCCTTGGCGGCCCCGCCGACGACCGCGATCACGGTCGCGCCCGCGGCCTTGCCGAGCTGGATCGCGGCACTGCCGACCCCGCCCGCGCCCGCGTGGATAAGCAGCGTCTCACCCGGCTGCAGCCGCGCCCGGCGGTGCAGGGAGAACCACCCCGTCTGGTACGCGATGTGCATCGCCGAAGCCTGCACGTCGTCCAGCGCGGCCGGGGCGGGGAACGCGTCCGCGGCCTCGACCAGCGCATACTCGGCCAGTGCGCCGAAGGGCAGCGCCGTGGTGCCGATGACCCGGTTGCCCTCGGCGAACCCGGCGACCTCGGCCCCGACCGCGACGACCTCACCGCACAGCTCCACGCCGGGCGTGAACGGCAGCGGCGGGCGCACCTGGTACTGCCCCCGGACCAGCAGCACGTCCGGGAAGTTCAGCGCGGACGCGCGCACGCGTACCAGCAGCTGGTTCGCGCCCGGGGTGGGAACCAGGGTCTCGACCAGGCTCATCACGTCGGCCGGCTCGCCGTTGGCGGCGGCCTGCCAGGCCCGCATCGTCGCGGCCATCAGAGGTACATCCGCGACACGGTCTCGGCGACGCAGACCGGCTTGTCGCCGCCCTCGCGCTCGATGGTCACCTGCGAGGTCAGCTGCACGCCGCCCTCGACGTCGTCGACCGACAGCAGCTTCACCGTCGCCCGCACCCGCGAGCCGACCGGCACCGGAGCGGGGAAGCGCACCTTGTTGGTGCCGTAGTTGACGCCCATCTTCACGCCCGGCACCCGCAGCGCGTCACCGGCCAGGAACGGGATCAGCGACAGCGTCAGGTAGCCGTGCGCGATGGTGGTGCCGAACGGGCCCGCGGCGGCCCGGGCCGGGTCGGTGTGGATCCACTGCAGGTCGCCGGTGGCCTCGGCGAACATGTCGACCCGCTTCTGATCGATCTCCAACCATTCGCTGGTGTTGACGACGGTGCCGACGGCGGCACGCACGTCGTCCAGGGAGGCGAAGGCCATGACATAACCCTTCCACGGTGAAGGCTGGCGAACTAAGTAAGCGCTTGCTTAGGATGCCGGTATGGAAGGGTGCTGTCAACGCTTCACCCCGAGCCGTGGAGGACCCCGATGAACACCGCCGCCGCCGACCTCGACGAGGTCGCGATGCTGGAGCGGGCCTGGCACGACGTCAGCCCGGCACCCGCCCGGCGGCTGCTCATCGCCGCCGTCCAGGCCTTCGCCGAACGCGGCTACCACGCCACCACCACCCGCGACATCGCCACCCGCGTCGGCATGAGCCCCGCCGGGGTGTACGTGCACTACCGCTCCAAGGAGGAGCTGCTGCACCGCATCTGCCTGGTCGGGCACCGGCACTCGCTGGTTGCCCTGCGCGCCGCCGCCGCCCGCAGCGACGACCCCGTGCAGCAGCTACGCGACGTCATCGGCGACTTCGCCGCCTGGCACGCCCTGTTCCACACCCCGGCCCGCGTCATCTCGTACGAGCTCAACGCCCTCGAACCGGGACACCTGACCGAGATCACGGCGCTGCGCCATGAGATGGACCTGGTGGTCCGGGCGACCCTGGAGCATGGGGTCGAGCAGGGCGTCTTCGACGTGCCCGACATCCCCGGCACCGGCCTGGCCCTGCTCTCCCTGACCGTCGACGTGGCCCGCTGGTACCGCACCTCCGGCCGCCGCGCCCCCGAGGACATCGGCGCCCTCTACGCCGACCTCGCCGTACGCATGGTCCAGGCCCGCTGACGCCGGCGGTCCCGTCCTCGCTGCTGCAAATCAGACGGTGGGGTGGTTTGCCGGGCCGAGTGGGCGGGCAGACAGGCGGCAGTGGATGTCATGCGCTAGGGAGGAATCATGACTGTCGCCGGAATCATCTCGGCTCTCATCGTTGGTCTGATCATCGGCGCGCTCGGCCGGCTGGTCGTGCCGGGCCGTCAGAGCCTGCCGATCTGGCTGACGATCGTGGTGGGCATCGTCGCCGCACTGATCGGCACCGCGCTCGCGCAGGCCGTGGGCGTGGCCGTCACCGATGGCGTCGACTGGATCGAGCTGCTCTTCCAGGTGGGTCTGGCCGCGCTGGGTGTCGCGCTGCTCGCCGGTGTCCGCGGTCGCAGCACCGTGTAAGGCACATCTGGGTGGACGCTGGGGCCGGGACGGCGATGTCCCGGCCCCAGCGTCGTGACGACCGAGTGCCG
Organism: Catellatospora sp. NPDC049111; assembly: GCF_040648615.1. Lineage (NCBI taxonomy): Bacteria > Bacillati > Actinomycetota > Actinomycetes > Micromonosporales > Micromonosporaceae > Catellatospora > Catellatospora sp. NPDC049111. The sequence goes on from NZ_JBEZEB010000007.1 coordinate 142,548, forward strand.
TCGAATCCTGCGGCGTCAGTCGCGGCTGGCGCGGCGGGAGGTGCGCTCGTGGTCGTCGGCGATCAGCACGGTGGCGACCAGGCCTGCGACGACGATGCTCAGGAACCAGGTGTCGTCGTCGGACAGCCACGCGGTGAACGGCGCATACGCTGCCATCAGCAGGAACGCGGCCCACATGCCGCGCCGCTGCGCGCGGCTCAGAAATCCAGTCATCGGAAAAGGGTGCCATCGTCGTATTACGAGCGCGAACACTCTTTCGGCTGATTCTGCCCCCGAACTGGTTTACCGCCCTGGCTCGACGGCAACAGACGGTGGCAACCCGGTCAGGCATCGATGGCCGGAACAGCCCCGGTGAACCCGCGGTGGCTCAGGGGCGCTCGGCGGCGAACACCGCCACGGGCGGCTCGTCGGCGTCGTAGCGGTCCGACAGTCCTTCGAACGTCATGCCGATCTTCTCCGCGACGCGGCGTGAAGCCACATGATCGGGATGTACGAGCGCGACCAGGCGGTGGACGCCGTTGCGCCAGGCGTGGTCCATCGCCCCGAGCGCGACCTCACCGGCGTATCCACGCCCCCAGTACGGCCGGGCGAAATGCCAGCCGATCTCGTGCTCTCCGGCGGCACCGTTCAGCGGGCGTACGTAGACGTCGCCGACGAACACGCCGTCGTGCGTCGTGACGGCCCAGAATCCGCAGCCCGGGCCGCGGTCGGCGACCGCCTGCCAGCGCGGGATGTCACCGACGATGATCGCGATGTCGGTGGGCGGCTCGTCGCCGGTGAAGCGGCAGACCTCAGGGTCGGACCACATGGCGAAGGCGTCGGCGGCGTCGACGGGGTCGAACGGCCGGACCAGAAGCCGCTCGGTGCGCAAGACAGTCGTGGACACCGGGGAAGAGTACGACCACCGCCGCCGGTGAAGTTCAGGCCGGCGGGTTCCCGGCGAGCCAGACCGATGCCCGGCGGGCCGAGGCGCGCGACAGCCACGCGTCCTGGACCAGCTCGGCCAGTTCCCGGCGGCTGATCTCGCCGATCCGGCAGGCCCGCAGCAGCACCGACGGGTGGCCGTTGAAGTGCGCGGTGGTGAAGTACGGCGAGGACTCGTCCTGGACCATCGCCTGCTTGTCGGCGTCCGAGCCGACCCAGAAGACGATCACGTCGGGGTAGCGCTCGCCGGTGTCGGGGTCGACGGCGTCGGGCCGTGGATTGCGGAAGAAGATGAACGACTTGCCGCCCACCTGGTAGACGGGGTTCTCGCCGGTCCCGTACTCGACGGTCACGTGCGGCATGGCCAGGGCCAGCTCGTGCACGTCGTCGACCCGGGCGGGCCGCTCGTCAGCGTCGGACACGCCCCTGAGCATATGCCGCGGCCTGTCGGTTGGACGGGCGCACGACCGCGACGACAGGATGGGAGGATGCGTTCTCGAACTGCCGGCATGTGGTGGGGCACCGCGATCGAAGCTCCCGACCCCGCGGCGCTGGCGCGGTTCTACGCCGGGCTGCTCGGCTGGCCCATCGTCCACGAGGAGCCGGGGACGACGGTGGTCGCGCCGCCACAGGGAGCCGTATATCTGGTGTTCCAGCAGGCCACCGACTACCGGGCACCGGTCTGGCCGCCGATCGAGGGTGCGCAGCGGCCGATGATGCACTTCGACTTCCAGGTCGGCGACCTCGACTCCGCGGTCGCCGACGCGCTCGCGCTGGGCGCCTCGCTCGGCGCGGCGTCGCCGCGGGCGAACCTACGGGTGCTGCTCGACCCGGCCGGGCATCCGTTCTGCCTCTGCCTTGATGAGGACTGACGGCGACAAGGGGGTAGGCGTGCACGGACGTAACGGCGGGGCTGTTGGCGGGTGGTGCGGATGCGTCAGTGGTCGACGTCCCCGTGGGCAGGCTCAGCCACCGCGCGTCGTCGGCGGCGCAGGACGAGCGCCCATCCGGCCGCGGTCAGCAGCAGTGCCGTGCCGAGCTGCCAGGGAAAGCCGACCAGCAGCGTGAGCCAGCTGCTGACCGGGTCCGTGCGCTGCCAGGTCGTCTCGACCGTGTGCCCGCCGCCCGGGCCGCCCGGATACATCGGCGGGGTCATCGGGGTGTAGACCAGGCCCACCGTGTCGCCGCCGAAGCGGTCGCCCAGCTCGCGGAACAGGGCAGCGCTCAACCGGGTGGTCTCGATCTGGACGCGGCCGTCCGCGCCCGTGTAGAGCGCGGTCCACCCACGGTACTCCGTGGCGATCAGTTCGTCCGTGATCGCGTCGAGCGCCGCGACGCGGGTGCCCGACGATGTCGGGCGCGCGTCGAGCAACGGGAGCGCCACCCCTGTCAGCGGCACGCCGGACCAGTGGCGCGGACCGAACCCGGCGGCAGCCGTCGACAGCACCAGCAACGGGGTCAGCACCGCCACACAGAGCGCGGCGAGAACGGCGTCGCGAACGCGAATCATGCACCGTAGACGCGCGCGACGGGGTCGGCGGTTGCCGATACGTGCTCGGGTCCGGTCAGGCCGCGTCGCGTTGCCCCTGCAGCCATTCGTCGAAGGTGGTCGGGGCGATCCGAGCGTTCTCGCCGGGCAGCAGCACCTCCCCGGCCATCTCGACCGTGAGGGCGGTCGACCAGGTGGGTACCAGTTTCACGGTGCGCCCGCGCGCCTCGTTGGTGCGCCGGGCCATGTCCACGAGGTCCTGCGGTTCAGGTCCGGCGACGTCCCGGTGCCGGCCCTGGGGCTCGTCGACGGCGACCTCGGCGAGCACGTCGGCGATGTCGGCGGGGGCGATCGGCTGCATCAGCAGCGGCGGGACCGGCGCGACCCCGTCCTTCTCGGTCCAGCCCACGACCGTCGCGGCGAAGTCGTGGAACTGCGTGGCCGGGACGATCGTCCACGGCACCGGCCCGGCTTCGACGAGGCGTTCCTGCTCGCGTTTGCCGGCGTAGTGCGCGTTGCCCTCGATGCGGCCGACGCCGACGATCGAGAGCAGGACGTGGTGGCGGACCCCGGCGCGCTGCTCGGCCGCGAGCAGGTTGCCGGTGGCCGTGTGGAAGAAGTCCACCGTCTCGGTGCGGTCCCGCGCCGGGCCGTTGGTGGCGTCGATGACGGCCTCGACGCCGGTCAGCGCGTCGTCCAGGCCTTCGCCGGTCGACAGGTCCACACCGAGCGAGCGGCTGATCCGGACCACGTCGTGGCCTGCGCGCTCCAGCGCGGCGGCGGTGAGCGAGCCGATGTTCCCGGTGGCCCCGGCGACGGCGATGCGCATGGCGTCCGGTCCTCACCTCGTCGGAGACCTCATGGACATGGGTCATCGTATGACGGTGCGCTCGCCACGTCCGGGATTCGCCCGCAGCAGCACGCCACCGGTCTGCGGCCCCGGTGACGCGCTGCTGGGGTGGCGAGGTGCTCGGGGGGATCAGGTGAGGGCGAAGCTGTCGATGTCGAAGAGGCTGCCGGTGCCGGTGAAGACGAGGTACAGCGGTCCTGAGCCGGTGCCGATGCTGGTGGTGATGTCGGTGTAGTTGCCCCAGGCGCCGGTGTTGGCGACGGTGGCCGACCCGAGCAGTGGGCCGGTGGCGGAGCCGGTGCGGATCTGGAGGGTGCCGCCGTTTCCGCCGGAGGAGACGCGGGCGGTGAAGCCGGTCTTGCCTGCGGGGTTGACGCCGGAGAACCCGATCCAATCGCCATTCTCGATGTAGCCGACCCGGTTGCCGCCGTGCGCGTTGGCGTCGGCGACGATCTGCACCCCGGACTGCGAGGTGTACGACTCCGCCTCGACGCGCGTCGCCGGCGGCGCGGTGCCGGTCAGTGCGAAGCTGTCGACGTCGAAGAGGCTGCCGGTGCCGGTGAAGACGAGGTACAGCGGTCCTGAGCCGGTGCCGATGCTGGTGGTGATGTCGGTGTAGTTGCCCCAGCCGCCGGTGTTGGCGACGGTGGCCGACCCGAGCAGTGGGCCGGTGGCGGAGCCGGTGCGGATCTGGAGGGTGCCGCCGTTTCCGCCGGAGGAGACGCGGGCGGTGAAGCCGGTCTTGCCTGCGGGGTTGACGCCGGAGAACCCGATCCAGTCGCCGTTCTCGATGTAGCCGACGCGGTTGCCGCCGTGGGCGTTGGCATCGGCGACGATCTGCACCCCCGACTGTGAGGTGTAGGACTCGGCCTCGATGCGGCCGGTCGCGGGCGGGGTCGTCCAGGGGACCTGGGGTGAGCGGTAGAAGTTGATGTTCTGAGCTGTCCAGCGGGGGCCCTGCGCGCCCAGGCGGGTCTTGAAGGTGTCCCAGTTGCGGGCCGACTGCGGCGACCAGGCCAGCTCGGCGAGGGCGGGCAGGCGCGGGAAGGCCATGTATTCGATGTCGGCGAGCTTGGTGATGGTCTCGCTCCACAGCGGCGCTTCCACGCCGAGGACGGCGCCGCCCGGCACGCCGGGCAGCAGCGTGGCGGGGTCCCAGTTGTAGGCGGTCTGCACCTCGATCAGGCCGGCCCAGGTGAGGCCGAGCGGGGTCTGGTTGGTGTACTTCATGTCGAGGTACGCCTTGTTGGCGGGCGACATCACGACCTTGGCGCCCTTGCTCACCGCGGCGCTGAGGTCGGCGTCGGAGGTGCTGGTGCCCCAGTACTGGGCGATCCGGCCGGGGGAGTGGTCGGCCTGGCCCACCTGGTGCCAGCCCATGACGGTCTTGCCGAGGGCGCCGACGTACGGCTGGACGCGGTTCATGAAGGTGCGGTAGTCGGCGTCGGAGGTGCTGTTGGCCTCGTCGCCGCCGAGGTGCAGGTAGGGGCCGGGGGTGAGGGCGGCCAGTTCGGTGAGGACCTGCTGCACGAAGGTGTAGGTGACCTCCTTGCCGACGCACAGCGAGCTGAACCCGACGCTGGTGCCGGTGTACAGCGGCGGGGCGGTGTCGTTGCAGTTGAGTTCGGCGTACGAGGCCTGGGCGGCGTTGACGTGCCCGGGCATGTCGATCTCCGGGACGATGGTGATGTGGCGGGCGGCGGCGTAGTTGACGAGGTCGGTGTACTGCGCCTTGGTGTAGTAGCCGCCCGCGCCGCCGCCGACCTGGGTGCTGCCGCCGACGGTGGCCAGGCGCGGCCAGGCGTCGATGACGATGCGCCAGCCCTGGTCGTCGGACAGGTGCAGGTGCAGCGTATTGATCTTGTATTGGCTGATCTCGTCGAGATACCTCTTGACGACGTCGACGCCGAAGAAGTGCCGTGACACGTCGAGCATCGCTCCGCGGTAGCCGTAGCGCGGGTAGTCGATGATCCTGCCGCCGGCGACCTCCCACGGTCCGGGCTGGACGGTGCGCGCCTCGACGGCGGCGGGCAGCAGCTGCCGCAGCGTCTGCGCGCCGTGGAACAGCCCCGCGCCGGTCTGCGCCCGGATGGTGATCAGCGCCGCGGTCACGTCCAGTTGGTAGCCCTCGCTGCCGACGCTGGGGTCGGCGCCGGTCAGCAGCAGCGCGATGCCGCTGGTGGGGGTGCCGCTGGTGGTGGTGACGGGCAGCGCGTACCCGGTGGAGGGGCGCAGGAGGTCGGCGAGGTGGGTGCCGACGGCGGTGGCGGCCGGCGAGCCCGTCGGGGTCTGGATCGTGGCGGCGGCCGGCAGCGTGTAGGTGACGCCCGTGGCGGGCTGCACCGACACCGGTGCGGGCACGACGCTCTGGAGGCTCAGGGCGGCGGCGTGGGCCGCGGGGGCCTGGATGATGCCGACGAGCCCGGAGGCGGCGGCGACGGCGGAGACGAGCAGGACTTGCCGGACGCGACGATGCACGACACCCTCCAACGGAACGGTAAAGTTACCTTCCAGTTAGACGGCAGGCTATGTCTGGCGGTCGGCGCTGTCAAGCAACGGCTGCGATGTCCGGATCGGCCGGTCGCACCTCGGCGACCTGACCGGACCTACCGGGCGATCGGTGATGTCTGACCGCAGTTCACCGGCTGGGGCCGCCCGGCCTGGCTGATCGAATAGCCTGGTCGTGGGAGGTTCAGATGCGCCGGATCGTGCTGGTGGTGGTCCTGGCGTGGTTGGCCGCCGGGGTGATGGCGGGGGCGCGACGCGACTACTTCACCGGCGGCGCCGCCGACTGCGACCAGGTCTCGACGATCGCGGCCACGATCCTGGCCGGCCCGTTCAACTACACGGGCGCGGATCCGACCGTCAGCTGCCAGGGTGCGGGTGGTGGCTGACGGCCGGTCAATGCTCGCGTAGCAGCCGACCGCACCCGGTGACCTGGTCGGACAGCCCGTGCTCGCGCAGCGCGTGCCACAGCGTGGCCGCGTTGATGGCGATCACGGGTTTGTTCAGCTCGGCTTCGAGCCGGTCGGCCTGGGCGACGAAGGACAGGTTCGTGCCGACCTGGACCACCGCGTCGACGTCGGGCCCGTCGAGCGAGGCCACGACCTCGTCCAGCCGCTGCGCCGGCACTCGGGCGATGTCCATGGCGGTGGGGCAGCGCAGCCCGGTGACCGCGGTGACGTCGAAGCCCGCCTCGGTGAAGAACCGGCCGACCTCCTTGTCGGCGATCGGCTGGTACGGCGAGAAGACCGCGATCCGGCGGCAGCCCAGCTCGGTCAGCGCGGCCCGGCACGAGCTCGCCCCGGTGGTGACCGGCAGCCCGCTGCGCTCCCGCAGGCGCTGCTCGAAGGCGGCGTTTCCGGCCACGCCGCCCCAGAACGTCTCGGCCGACATGCCCATCACGAGCCGGTCGGGTTCGGCGGTGAGCACGTCGCGCACAGCGGTGTCGATCGACGCGCGGATCTGGACCAGCAGCGCCTGGAAGTCCTCGTCGCCGCCCATGACGGGGTTGGGGATGTGCATGGAACCGGCCCGGTAGGCGATCCCGCCGATCCCGGCGGTCCAGTAGTCGTGTTCGACGACGGTGTTGGTGCTCGGCACGATCACCCCGAAGACCGCCCGGGGGCCCACGTTGTTGGTCATGCGCGGGCCAGCCGGGTGGCGAGCTCGTCGACGGTGCGGTGCGCCCGGGTGCGGGCCGTCGGCCGGTCCAGCAGCAAGGCGTCGACCAGCAGTGGGGACACGATCGCGGCGACCGCGTCGTCGCGCTGGGCGGTGGCGACGCCGGCGGCGCGCAGCACGTCGTGGAACGGGGCCAGCAGGTCGCCGACGTAGCGGTGGCGCAGCTCGGCCTCGGCCGCGGCGGTCAGGGCCTGCAGCAGTGCCGCGACGGGCCGGTCGCGCAAGCGGTTGCACAGCAGGTCGACCTCGGCGTGCAGGTCGTGGGCCAGGTCGCCGGTGCGTTCGGCCGGCCCGAGCGGCGCCACGTCGATGAGGGCGGCGAGCACGTCGTGCGGTGTCGGCCAGTGCCGGTAGATGGTCGAGCGGGACACCCCGGTGACCGTGTGCAGCCGCTGCGGGGTCAGCGCGGTGGCTCCTTCGGCCAGCAGCAGTTGGAGCGCCGCGGTCAGCACGACCGTGGCCGTCTCCGTGGCCGGCCCCGCGGGGCGTCCGGTTCGTGTCATGGTCTTAACGATACACCTTGTCTCGGAAACAGGTAACCGCTACATTCCGTACTGGAAACAGTCCGGGAAGGGAGACCACGGTGCGGCCCCACGTAGAACTCATCGACGAACGCGACCTGATCTGGCACATCGCCGAGTTCCAGCACGCGCAGGGCGCTGCCGAGCAGCGCAACCTCAGCTACGACGAGGAGGACGGCTCGGCGTCGCTGAAGGTCAGGTTCACCGGCGACTGGTCCCGGCCGGCCGGGGTGCACCGCGCCGACACCGAGTGGTACGTCCTGTCGGGACAGGTGACCATCGGCGACACCGTGCTCGGGCCCGAGGGTTACTGGACCGCGCCCGCGGGCGTGCTGACCCCGCCGCTGGCCGTCGCCGCGGGCACCGAGATCCTGCTGTTCCGCGAGCACGGCGACTGGAGCTTCGAGCCCGCGGACAGCTCGCTCGACACGGTCCGCGCCGACCAGGAGCTGATCGTCCTGGACACCGCGCAGATGCCGTGGATCGACGTCAAGGACGGCAGCCCGATGCGCTTCGACCTCGGCGGCACGCCCGTGCCCGGCCTCTACATCAAACTCCTGCACCGCGACGCGAAGACCGGCTTCTACACGCGCCTCATCAAGGCCAAGCCCGGCTGGCGCGAGGTGCCGATGGCCCACCACCCGTGCAGCGAGGAGGCGTACTGCCTGGACGGCGGGTTCGACTACAACTACGGCAAGATGTGGCCCGGCGCCTACTTCTGGCGGCCGCCGCTGATCCGCCACGGCGACTTCACCGCCGACGCCGAGACCGGCTGCACGTGGATCGTGCGCTCCGACAGCGACCTCGTCGACTGGTACACCGACAACGCCCGCGTGGTGATGCAGGGCGACGCCACGAACTGGGGTGACGGCTACCCGCACAGCGCCGCACCCCGCTTCGTCGAGCCCGTGCGCTCGCGCTCCATCGGACGGTGGGCCGACCCGAGCTACCAGTGACCGCGGCCGCCGGGTCGCTCCACAGTGATCACGAATGAGGCATTGACGTTTCGTTCTATGATCCACTGTCGGCGCGACCCGGACGGAGGCATGTAGGTGATCGATGCGGTGTTCTTCGACGTCGGCGGAACGATCCTCGACGAGTCATACGAGTTCCACATGTGGGCGGACTGGCTCGGCGTGCCACGGCACACGCTGTCGGCGGTGCTGGGCGCGGTGATCGCCCGAGGGCTGGACTATCAGGAGACGTTCCGGGCCTTCCGGCCCGACTTCGACATCGTGGCCGAACGCGAACTCCGCGCGGCCGCCGGCGTGCCCGAGTCGTTCGGCGAAGAGGACCTCTACCCCGACACGCGGTCGTGCCTGGCCGCATTGAAGGAGCAGGGCCTGCTCGTGGGGCTGGCGGGCAACCAGCCGGCGCACGCCGAGGCCCTCCTGCACGATCTCGGTCTGCCCGTGGACGTGATCGGCACATCGGAGGGCTGGGGTGTGGCGAAACCGTCACCGGCCTTCTTCGAGCACGTCGTACGCGCGGGCGGCGGTGACGCCTCCACGATCCTGTACATCGGCGACCGGCCCGACAACGACGTGCGCCCGGCCCTGGCCGTGGGCCTGAAGACCTGCCTGATCCGGCGCGGCCCGTGGGGGCACATCCTCGACCTGCCGGCCGTGGCCGAGCAGGCCCTGTTCCGCATCGATGCGCTGGACGAGCTTCCGGGCCTGGTCGCGAAGCACAACGCGGCGCACGGATAGGCGGCCGGCGGTGCGCCGAAAGTGGGACCGGCCGGCTGCGCGGTAACCGGGATCGGGGTGCGCTCGTTGCGATCACACGTGACCCCTGAAATCGGACAGCCCTTGAGCGGTCGTTACGCCGTCCCAGCCGTCCCGGCGTACCTCGACGCGTGCGACACGGTCGAGTTGAAGGCGGTGCTGACCGAGGCGGAGGGCCGGGCGGCCGCCCGCTCGCTGGGCTTCGACCTCGCCGACGCGTCGAACAGGCACGTCTACTACCTGGACACGCCCGCTCTGGCGCTGGAGGCGGCCGGGGTGATCGTCCGGATCCGCCGGACGGGTGACGCCGGAGCCGACACGACGGTGCGCATCCGCCCGGCCGATCCGGCCGCGCTCGATCCGGAACTGCGCCGCCGCAAGGGCTTCAACGTGGAGCTCGACATGGCCTCCCACGGATTCGTCTGCTCGGCGTCGCTGAAGACGCGGCTCGCCGGGGCTACCGTCGCCGCTGCCGTGTCGGGGCGTACCCCACCGGGCGGGCTGTTCACGCCCCGGCAGCGGCGGCTGTTCCAGGCGTACGCGCCGTGCGGGGTGAGCCTGGACGGGCTGTCGCTGTTCGGCCCCGTACGCGTGCGGCGGCTGGCCGGCACGGCGCGAGGCTGGCAGCAGCCGCTGGCGCTGCAGCTGTGGGAGTTCCCGGCCGAGCCGGTCCTGGAGCTGTCGAGCAAGGTCGCCGCCTCGGACGCGGCGACGGCGGTGGCGCGCTGGCCGACCTTCCTGGACCTGCACCGGGTGATCCCGAGGCTCTTCCGGCACACGAAGTCGCAGACGGCGCTGCGCGTGTCGGCGTCGCGGCCCGCCTACGGCTGAGCGGCGACGGCCGCGCCGGTGCGGTGTGCATGATCAACCGAAAGTGGGGGAGACGGGCCGACCGGTGACCGGGCAGAATGCGCCGGTGCCCTCCGTCTCCGTACGCCGCTCGAAGCGCCTCACCCCGCTGCCCGCCCTCGGTCCGCTCTACCTCGTCCTGGTCGTGATCTGCGGGGTGCTGGTCGTCGAGGCGCTCGCCGCCGGCCGCTATGCCGAACCGAGGCTGATCCCGCTACTGATCATCTTCGGCGCTGCCTACGCGGGCACGCGCCAGGGCATCTACCTGGTGGGCGACCAGCTGGTGCTGCGGCTCGGGCTGGGCAGTTCGGTCATCGCCCTGAACCGGGTGCGCGAGTTCACCCTGCGCGCGGAGCCCGGCAAGGCCGGTAGGCGGCTGCTCTGGGTGGAGCTGCTGGACGGCACCCAGGTTCCCACCAGCGTCGGCGTCAGCCGCAACCTGTTCAGCCCCGTGGTCAGGATGCCGTTCGAGAAGCTGGTCGCGCTGGTGGAGCAGCTCGACACGCACCGTAGACAGGCGAGCTGAGCAACTGACGTAACCGAACAGGGCCGGACGCGCATCGCGTCCGGCCCTGTTCGCTGCGTCCGGTGGGGAACCGCCCGCCTGCCCGGAAGCAAATCTTAGATGACAATCTATGAAGATATCTTTCCATTGAGTCGCATCATTGGTTGAATAGCTTCGCTCGGCCGCCAGTGGTCGAGTGGGGCACGGCATGTTCCATCGACGTTCGTTCCTGCCGGTGCCTCGGTTCCGCTTCACCGACCGAGGAAGGAAGGAAGGAATGAGGATCACCAAGATCACCCGTGGGCTCGGCGCCACCCTCGCCGCGCTCATGGTCACGGTCTTGCCCGGCCCCGCGGTGCCGGCGCAGGCGCTGGCCGCGGAGACCTTCACCATCGTGATGCTGCCGGACACCCAGTACGCCTCCGAGTACTGGCCGGAGGTGTTCCGGGCGCAGATGCAGTGGGTGGCCGCCCAGCAGACCGCCCGGAACATCAAGTACGTGCTGCACGTCGGCGACGTGATCGACAACTCCGACCAGCTCGCCCAGTGGACCAACAGCAAGAGCGCGATGGGCCTGCCCACCGACGACGTGCCGTACATCATCGGGCCGGGCAACCACGACCTGGACCCGGGCACCGCCTCGACGACCCGCACCACGACCCGGTACAACACCCACTACCCGCGGTCGACCTTCACCCCGCTGCCGTCGTTCGGCGGGACCTACCCCGCCACCGCGAACGACAACACCTACCACACGTTCAGCGCCGGCGGCGTGGACTGGCTGGTCGTGGCGATGAAGTACGCGCCCAGCGCCGCCGAGATCACCTGGGCGAACTCGGTGGTGGCCGCGCACCCGAACCACAACTCCATCCTGGTCACCCACGCCTACCAGAACGGCGTCACCAAGGACAGCAACGGCAACAACCTGTGGACCAACCTGGTCAGCAAGCAGAAGAACTTCCGGTTCACCTTCTCCGGCCACTACGTCAACGCCGGGGTGATCACGCAGGCGGGGGTGAACGGCAACACCGTCCACCAGATCCAGGCCGACTATCAGAACTCCTCGCAGCGCGACCCCAACAGCTTCCTGCGCATCATGACGTTCGATCCGAACAACAAGACCCTGGACGTCAAGACGTACTCGCCGTTCCTCAACACGTACAAGACCGACGCGGCGAACCAGTTCGTGCTCAGCAACATCAACCTGATCCCGCCGGCGTGGAGCACCGTCGTCGACAACACGACCGCGGGCCGGTTCACCGCGAGCGCGAACTGGGGGACGTCGACCTACTCGACGCAGCGGTACGGCGCGGACTACCGCTTCGCTGACCCCCTGTCCGTCAGCGATCCCGCCTGGTACAAGGTGAACATCCCGGAGACGGGCACCTACCAGGTCGCGGTCTGGTACTCGGCGAACTCGGGCTACAACGACGCGGCGCCGTACATCGTCGTGACGCCGAGCGGAAACCAGACCGTCCACGTCAACCAGCGCGCCAACGGCGGCAAATGGGTGTCCCTGGGCAACTTCACCCTGTCCGCCGGTGACGAGAACAAGGTGGGCGTCAGCCGCTGGACGGCGGGGACGGGATACGTCATCGCCGACGCCGTGAAGGTCACCCGCATCAGCTGAGTCAAGCGCAGTTCCGTGTGCGGAGGTGCGGCCGTCGTGCCGTGCCTCCGCACTCCCGCCGACCGCGTGCGCCACCAACCGCCCGGAGTGTGTCTCGTGATCCCCGCTCTCCTGCTCGGCGCGGCCCTCGCCGCCCACCCGCTGACCCCGTTCTCGGTCGACCAGCGCGTCGAGGTGACGCTGCGCCCGGACCGCGTCGACGTCGTCGCCGTTCTCGAGGTCGGCGAGGTGGCGGCCAAGCAGCTCACGCCCGACTGCGCCACCTTCGCCGCCGCCCTCGACGCCCGCGCCGGATCGGCGCCGCTGCCGTGGGCCGTGCAATCCAGCGAGTTGAAGCGGCTGGGCGCGGCAGGCGTCGAAACCATCCGGCTCACCTGCCGGCTCTCGGCCACGACCGAGGTCGGCCCCTCGGCGACCGTCGCGGTGACGAACCGGTACCTGACCGACCGGGTCGGCGCCAACCAGATCGTCATGGCCGGCGACGGCGTCGCCCTGCCGGCCACCCTGCCGCCGTACGAGCGCTCGGCGGAGCTGACCCTGCGGCCCGGAACCGAGGCGAGCCCGTCGGCGGCTGCCGCCGCGCCCCAGAAGGGCTGGCTGGAACGCGGCGAGGCCTGGCTGGCCGGTGTGCTCGGCGACCCGTCCCCGGGCGTGCTGCTGCTGGCCGTGTTGATGGCGGCGCTGCTGGGTGCGGCGCACGCGGCGCTTCCCGGTCACGGCAAGACCGTGATGGCGCTGTACATGGCCGGACGGCAGGGGAGGCGGCGCGACGCGGTCATCGTCGGCGGCACCGTCACGCTCACCCATACCGCCGGTGTACTGGTCCTCGGCATCGCCACCACCGTTTTCGCCGGCCTGGCCGCAGAGTCGGTGCTCCAGTGGCTCGGCGTGGCCAGCGGCATCGTGATCACCGCCGTGGGAGCGGGCATCCTCGTCAACGCTCTGCGCCACCGGCACGCCCATCACCATCACGGGCCGGGCCACCACCACGATCACGAGCACGGCCACAGCCACGGTCACCACCATCATCACCACCACGAGGAACGCCGCGGCAGCCTCGCCGCCCTCGGGATCGCCGGCGGTCTCGTGCCCAGCCCCACGGCACTGGTGGTGCTGCTCGGCGCGGCGGCGCTCGGCCGCCTCTGGCTGGGCATCGTCCTGATCGTCGTCTACGGCCTGGGCATGGCGGGGATGCTGACCGCCGCGGGGCTGTTGCTGCTGCGCGTACGTGATCGCTGGACCTGGCTCGGCCGGCTCACCGTGCCGGCGGAAGCGACGGCCTCAGTGATCATCGTGATGGGGTTCGGCCTGGCCGCCCGCGCCGCGTTCGCCTTCTGAGCATGTCGTGTTCCGACTCGAACCCCGCCCCGCCCGGCTCACCGGGCGGCCAGAAAGGACCTGCCATGCGACCGGTAACGGTACGTCTGCTCGGCATCGCGGCCACGACGATGGCTCTGGTGGGAGTGACTGGCTGCGGCCAGCTGCCACCCGCCGCGGCACCACTGCCGCCGGGCGCGACGGTGTCCGCCGGCACCGCATCGACGGGCCCCGAGCCGTCCACCACAGCGGGAGCCGCCGCCGGGCCCACCGCACCTGCCGGGTCGCCCGCGCCCGCCGGAACGCCCGCCTCGAAAAGCCTCCCGGCCTGCGATGCCGTGCTGAAGGCCCGCCAGACCGCCGTCGCCGCGATCGCTCCCGTGGCAGTGGTCCTCGCTCAGCCCGGACGGCCCCACGAAGTGCTCGCCAAGGCGACGAACGATCTGAACACGGCCTACACCGCCATGCATGTCGGGGTGGCCGGCGCGGCCGAACTCACCGCTGACCCGAAGCTCAAGGCGAAGATCTCCGCGTATCAGCTGGCGGTGGAGCAGGCGATCGTCGCCGTCGAAGGATCCGACGGCGATCAGGCGAAGCTGGCCGCCGTGATCGAGCTGCCCGCGACGCGCAGCGCCGAGAAAGCAGTCGTGGCCGCCTGCGCCTGACCGTCATACCGCGAAATCCCCTGACAGCGAACCACGCCCCTCCGACCGGGAGCCGCCATGCGCCGACCAGCCCTGACCGTCCTGCTGTCCGCACTGCTCGCCCTCACAAGCCTGGGTGCGCCGCCGACCCCCGCCCTCGCCGTCGCCACCGTCGCCGACGCCGGCACCCTGGCCGTCACGTCCCTCGCCCCCGGCCTCACCCTGACGAACACCTCGATCAGCGGACCCAACCAGGTCAACATCCTGACCGCCGATCTCGCCGAACCGACGCTCCAACCCAAATACCTCAGCCCCGGCACCGTCGGCGCGACCGCCGCGCTGACCACCCAGGCCAACCGCGTCGGTGCGATAGCCGCCGTCAACGGCGACTTCTTCGACATCGGCGCGACCGGCGCACCCCGCGGCGTCGGCATCGACGGCGGCTCGCTGCTGCACGGCCCGGCCTCCGGCTGGAACAACGTCGCGGCGCTGTACGCCAACGGGGCGGGCAGCCGCGGCGGCCTGGCCCAGATCTTCCTCGACGCGACGGTCACCCTGCCGGGCGGCACCCGGCTCACCGCCACGAACCTGAACTCGCCGGACATCGCGGCCAACGGCATCGGCGTCTACAACCCGCTCTGGGGCGACGAGCCGCGCAGCCAGGTGCTCGACGGCGCGATCCGTTCGCGCGAGATCGAGGTCACCGCCGGCAAGGTGAGCAAGGTGAGCACCACCCCGGGCGGCAAGGTCGCCAACGGCACCGTGGCCGTGCTCGGCGTCAACACCGGCGCGGACGCCCTGGCCGGGCTCGCGGTCGGCGACACGGTCACGGTGAACTACGCGCCCCGGGGCGGCGACGGGGCCGCGCAGGTCGCCATCGGCGGAAACCTGGTGCTGGTCAAGGACGGCGTGGCCACCACGGTCTCGCATCCGAAGAATCCGCGTACCGCGGTCGGGTTCTCCGCCGACGGACTGAAGATGTGGCTGGTCGTGGTGGACGGCCGGTCCACGGCGAGCGTCGGCATGACCTATGTGGAGCTGGCCGCCTACATGAAGTCGCTGGGGGCCGACGATGCGATCAACCTCGACGGCGGCGGTTCGAGCACCCTGGTGGCCCGCATGCCAGGGGCCACCTCGGTCTCCGTGCGCAACACACCGTCCGACGGCGCGCAGCGTGCGGTGCCCAACGGCATCGGCTTCGTCTCCACCGCGCAGGCGTGGAGCACGACCGTGGACAACACGACCGCGGGCCGGTTCACGGCGAGCGCCAACTGGGGCACCTCGACCTACTCCAGTGAGCGGTTCGGGGCCGACTACCGGTTCGCCGATCCGGTGCTGGCCAGCGACTCCGCCTGGTACAAGGTCAACATCCCGCAGACGGCGGCGTACGAGGTCTCCGTCTGGTACCCGGCCAACGCCGGCTACAACGACTCGACGCCGTACATCGTGGCGACCACCAGCGGCAACCAGACGGTGCGGGTGAACCAGCGCGTCAACGGCGGCCGTTGGGTGTCGCTCGGCGTGTTCAACCTCGCCGCCGGGGATGCCAACGTCGTCGGCGTCAGCCGCTGGACCGCGGGCACCGGCTACGTGATCGCCGACGCGGTACGCATCACCCGCGCCTGACCGGTTCCGTCATCGGAGTTCCGGTCCGCCGATCTGCGGACGGTCACGGCGAAGTGCGGCCATCCTCGGGAAGTGCCGTTCCACGACGCCGTGATCGTCCAGATCGCAGCGCACCCCGGTGAACTCCTCCGGCCCGTCAGGGTAGTAGCCGACCGGCCACGTTCCACCGACGACGATGTGGGCCTCAGTCGTGAACTCCTGGAACCACGGCGCTCGCGCCCTGCCCGCATCCGCGGCGAGGTCGACGAGGTCATCGGAGTCCCGGGCGACCCGGTCGACGCTGCCTCGGCCGTGCGAGAGTCCTCGTCCACGATCGGACCGTAGCAGCCAAAGCGCGCGCGTCATTCAGGCGACGGGCTGCCCAGTTGGTCGCGGCGTCGGGCGAGATACGCCGCCTCGGCGCTGTTGCCGGACAGCTCGATGGCCCGGTCGTACGCCGCGCGGGCCTGCTCGCTGCTGCCGAGGCGGCGCAACAGGTCGGCCCGGGTGGCGTGGAAGACGTGGTAGCCCGCCAGCGGCAGGCGGTCTGTCTCGGCGAGCGCGACCTGCGGGCCGTCGAGTTCAGCGACCGCGATCGCTCGGTTGAGCCGCACGATCGGCGAGGAGTCCAGGCGGACCAGCTGGTCGTAGAGCGCGACGACCTGCGACCAGTCGGTGTCGAGGAAGTCCGGGGCATCGGTGTGGACGGCGTTGATCGCGGCCAGGATCTGGTAACGCCCTGGCGCCTGTCCGGCGGCCAGGCGGGCGCGGACCAGGGCGTGCCCTTCGGCGATCAGCGCGCGATCCCAGGCCCCGCGGTCCTGCTCGCCGAGGGCGACGAGTTCACCGCTGGCCGACATCCGTGCGGCTCGGCGGGCCTCGGTCAGCAGCATCAGCGCCAGGAGTCCGGCGGTTTCGCCGTCGGCCGGGAGCAGGGTGCGGACCAGCCGGGTCAGCCGGATCGCCTCAGTGGTCAGGTCGCCGCGGATCGGCTTCGACCCGGGGTGCGAGGCCAGGTAGCCCTCGTTGAAGATCAGGTAGAGGACGCCGAGGACTCCGCCGACCCGGGCTGGGAGGTCCTCGCGCAGCGGCACACCGTACGGGATGCGCGCGGCCTTGATCTTCGCTTTCGCGCGGGTGATCCGCCGGCCCATGGCGGTCTCCTCGACCAGGAACGCGCGGGCGATCTCGGGCACGGTGAGCCCACCGACCATTCGCAGGGTCAGCGCGACCCGGGCCTCCATCGCCAGCGCCGGGTGGCAGCAGGTGAACACGAGGCGCAGCCGGTCGTCGTCGATGGCGCCGAGCGGCTCAGGCGGGTCGAACAGCATCAGCGCCTCCCGGTGCTTCTCCTCGCGCCTGACCTCGCGCCGGAGCCGGTCGACGGCCCTGCGGTAGGCGGTCGTGGTCAGCCACGCGCCCGGATTCGGCGGCACGCCCTCGACCGGCCACCGTTCGACGGCCGTCGCGAACGCCTCGGCGGCCGTCTCCTCGGCGACATCGAGGTCCCCGAGACGCCTGGCCAGGGTCGCGACCAGCCGGGCCCACTCCTCGCGATGGACCCGGCCGATCACCTCGTCGAGGTCGGTCATTCGCCCAGGAACGGCCGGAGTTCGACCTTGCGGTTGCAGCTCTTCGACCCCTGGGCGGCGAGCCGCAGCGCCACGTCGAGGTGCGGCGCTTCGACGATCCAGAAGCCGATGATGTGCTCCTTCGACTCCAGGTAGGGCCCGTCGGTGAACACCGGCTCCCCGTCCCGGCCGTCGACCACGGTGGCCGCGCTTGGCGACGCGAGGCCGCCGGCGAACACCCAGTGGCCGTCGGCCTGCAGCTTCTCGTTGAAGACGTCGATCGCGGCCATCTCCTCCGCGGTGGCGAGGCCGCCCTTCTCATCAAGTACGGACATCAGGTACTGCGCCATCGGGACCATCTCCTGTCGTGGTGTGGCCGCTCCCGCGAGCGGCCTCTCACCCCTGCTACGAACGAGACTGCTCGGGTCCGACACGCTTCTTGAGATTTTTCTTCGAGAAGTTTCGGCCGTCTCGGACTCTGGCGCGAACGTCCAGCACCCGGTAGCACAGCACACTCAATCCGTACGTGATCCACTGCAGCGGATTCAGCAGGGGAAGCATCGACTGTCGAAAGCTGTCCACGCTCTCAAGGTATGCCTCCTGGTCCTCGACGGTCGCGATCTTGCGAGGCGGCGCATAGCCGAAGATGTCGACCAGTTCCCAGGGCATGGCGGCCCGCCACCTGTGGTGCTGGTACACGACGACGGCTCCGAGCGTGCTGCCGTAGAAGCCCGATGGTCTCGCGTTCCTCCTGGCACCGTTGCAGCAGAGCAGGATGCCGCTCGGCTCGGTCTGCCGCCGGATCTGTTTAAGGCAGTCATACAGATCCACACCGGTGGCATCGAATTTGACCCCATCGGGACCGACGAGAGACAGCCACCAGGGCGCGTCGGAGTCCTGCTCGACGAGAGCGTGCTCCACCCGCCACATGGCGGACTTTCCGTCGGCTGTCCGGATGCGGAGCGGACTGCACTCGATCATTGGCGAGCCTCCGGCTTCACTCGAACCCTCGGCAGCCGTGTGCAGGCCACGCGGACCTCGTACAGGATGGCGACGTGGCCGACAGGAGCGAGTATCCGCAGTTCATCTTCAACCCCGATGCCGATGTGCGAAAGCTTGCCTGGGAGAACCATGTCGTCCTGGTCGCCGTGCAGGCGTCGCTTGGCAACGTGGGTCCTGACGTGCGCGGCATAGCCGTCGAGGCGGGTGCGGACCGGGTGACGTTCCACGTCGCGCTCGGTCAGCGAAGTCCGCGAAGCGACGAGGACATCGACGACATGCTAGTCGAATTCGATGCCGGGACGGCAGGCTGCGTGCAAGGGGACTTCACGCTCGGCACCGTCGTCACGGTCGGCGACGCGGGACCTGGGTGGAGCGGCTATCCGTGGCGGAGGATCTTCCTGGCGCATGGCTGAAAGCGGCGAGGTCAGACGGAGGCGGTGGCGGTCAGGGCGTCGCCGAGTGGGGTGCGCCGGTAGAGCACGGATCGGCCGGAGCGGGCGCGGTCGACCAGGCCCGCGCGTAGCAGCACGCCCAGGTGGTCGCCGACCGCGCCCGGCGCGAAGCCGAGCGAGCGCGCGAGCTGCGTGGTGCTCCCAGGCTCGGACAGCGCCTCCAGCAGGCGCGCCCGAGCCTTGCCGACCAGCGCGGCGAGGGCCTCGGCCGGTGGCGGATCGGGTTCCCACAGCGCGGCCACGCCGCGGGCGGCGTAGATGATCGAGGGGTGCCAGGGCTGCTCGCTGTGGGCGGCCACGGCCGGCCAGATGAACACCGAGGGCACCAGCAGCAGGCCCCGGCCCGCCACGTCGACGCGGGCGTCGAGCAGTCGCGGGATCTCGATGCCGCCGTCGCGCCAGCGTACGCGGGGCAGCCCGTCGAACGCGGCCGCCCAGCCGGAGCGGCCGAGGTCGGCGGAGCGGTGGAGCACATCGCGTTCGCAGATCACCCGCAGCCGGAGCCAGTCGGCGGCCAGCAGGTCGTGCCAGGCCCGTTCGAGCACGTCGGCGAGCAGGTCGGCGACGGCGGGGTCGTGCAGCACCGCCAGTGCGCCGGGATCCCGGCAGTCCCGCCGGGCGAGGCAGTCCCGGATGTCCCGGCGGGCCAGGGCGAGCGGGGTGGCGCGGACGGCGGCGAGGTCGTCGTCGATGGTCTGGGCCAGGCCCGCCGGAGGTGGGGCCAGGAAGCCCGGTCCGCGGCGGGGGGAGTGCAGCGCCACCACGGCCCGCATCGCCGGGTCCGCGGCCAGCCGCTCGTACGCGGGCCGCAGCCGCGCCGCCCAGCCGGGTGGGAGCCGCTGCTCGCGGGACAGCCCGGCCAGGATGCGGATCAGGCTGTCCAGCTCGAACAGCGGGGAGATCGCGAACCGGCTGTGCAGCAGGTCGTCAGCGGTGACCTCGAACCTGAGCATGGTCCGACCTTACGTCGCTGGACGAAACATTCGCCGGTCGGCTGCCGGTCCGCGACGCTCAGCGCGTGATCGAGACGAAGCAGGCGACCTACCGGGACGTGCTGTCCGAGCCGGTGTTCCGCACCCTGTTCCTGACCCGGACGCTGTCCATCGCGGCGGGTTCGCTGCGCATCCTGGCCCTGTCCGTGCTCGTCTTCGACCGCACCGGGTCGCCCGTGCTGACCGCGCTGACGTTCGCGATCGGCTTCGTGCCGCAGGTCGTCGGCGGGACGCTGCTCGCGGCGCTGGCCGACCGGCTGCGGCCCCGGCCGCTGATCGTGACCGGGTTCCTCCTGGACGCGGCGGCCGCGGCGACGCTGGCGCTGCTGCCGCTGCCGGTCGGCGCGAGCCTGGGCCTGCTCGCGGCGGTGGCCGTGTTCGGCCCGGTGTTCAACGGGGCGTCCAACCGGTTGATCGCCGAGCAGCTGGCCGGCGACGCCTACGTGCTGGGCCGCGCCCTGTCCAGCGTGGCCGCCGGTGGTGCCCAGCTGCTCGGGCTCGCGTTCGGGGGCGCGGTCGTCGCCGCGCTGTCGCCCGGCTGGGCGCTGCACGCGGCGGCCGCGGGCGGCCTGGTCTCGGCGATCTGGGTGCGGCTGCGGCTGCCCGACTTCGCGGCTCCGCCCGCCGCGGACGGCTCGGCGGTGGGGCGCAGTTGGCAGGTCACCGCCCTGCTGCTGCGGGACCGTCCGGTGCGCCGCCTGCTGCTGGTGCAGTGGCTGCCGCCGGCGTTCATCGTGGGCGCGGAGGCGCTGGTGGTGCCGTACGCGGCCGAGCGGGGCCACGGTTCCGGCGCGGCAGGCCTGATCCTGGCGTGCGCGCCGCTCGGCATGGTCGTCGGCAACCTGGTCTACAGCCGCCTGCTCCGGCCGGTGACGAGGGAACGGCTTGTCGCCGCAGTGATCAGCGGGCTGGGCGGGCCGCTGGTGCTGCTGGCCCTGCCGGTGCCGATCTCGGTCGCGATGGCCGTCATGTTCCTGGCCGGGGCGGCGTTCTGCTACTCGCTGGGTGTGCAGCGCCCGTTCCTGGACACGCTGTCCCCGGAGGTTCGGGGGCAGGCGTTCGCGTTGCAGTTCACCGGCCTGATGACGATGCAGGGCGTCGGGCCGGTGCTGCTCGGCGTGCTCGCCGAGCGCACCTCGACCGGCCTGGCGATGGTCGTCGCCGGGGCCGGCGCGGCGGCGGTCGGCTGCTGGTGGTGGTTCCGTTCCGAGCGATGACGGTATGGCGACCGGTGTGGAAGCCGGCGAGCGGCCGGCTTCCACACGGCGGTCAGCCCACGGGCACGGGTGTCGGTGCGGCGGTGCCCGTGCGTGCGGGGCGGCGGGAGCGGCGGATGAACCACTCCGCCACCGCCAGGTTGATCAGCCAGCCGGCGGCCATCGCGGCGAACCTGCCCAGCATGTCCGGGGTGTTCCCGGTCAGCAGCCAGGGCACGTGGGTGAACGCCTGGGTGCCGGCGGCCAGCCCGATCGCGTATCCGCGCATCATCCAGGCCCGGTGAGCGGTGAAGTCGCGCCGCCGTACGGCGAGAAAGCCGAGCACGATCGACAGGGCCATGGCACTGCCGAACACCAGCCGCAGCAGCATCACACCCAGGCCGTCGATCGGCGGCACGTCGTAGGCGACCGCCATCCAGACCCCGGACAGCGCGGCGACCAGGCCGCAGGGGACAAGCACCCGCCCGGCGATCCGGTGCCAGCCCGGCCGTCGCCGGCGCAGCACCGCGTCGAACTGGAACGCGCCGACCAGGCAGTACACCGTGGCGCCGACGATGTGCAGCACCACCGGCACGGGGTCGGCGAAGAACCGGGCGTTGCCGTCGTCGATCGGGGCTCCGGCGGCGAGTTCGGTCACCCGGAACGCCCCGGCCACGACCGGGATCAGGCTCAGGGCGATCAGGGAGTACGGGACGAGGCGGGCGCGAATGGTCACGGGTCGATGGTGCGGCCGCGCCGGGCACGGATCATCGCCCTTCAGGCTCGCGAAGGGAGGCTCGGCTCATCCTTTGGTACTAGGACCCGCCCGGCCCGTCTCGTATGCCCAGATCGCCGCTTCCACCCGGTTGCGCACCCCGAGCTTGGTCATCAGGCTGCCGACGTGTGTCTTCACCGTGCTGAGGCTGATGAACAGGTCGGCGGCGATCTCGGTGTTGGTGCGCCCGGCGGCCAGCTCCCGCAGCACCTGCTCCTCCCGGTCGGTCAGCGGCTCCAGCGGCTGGCGGCGTGGCGCGGCGGGGTCGTGCCGGGCGAACGCGCTCAGCAGCCGGGTGGTGACACTCGGGGCGATCAGCGCGTCGCCCCGGGCGGCGGCGTGCACCGCCTGGCTGAGCAGCGCCGGCCCGGCGTCCTTGAGCAGGAAGCCGCGGGCGCCCGCGCGCAGCGCGCCGTAGACGTACTCGTCGAGGTCGAAGGTGGTGATGACGACGACCGCCGTCGGCTGGGCGACCCCGGGTCCGGCGAGCCGCCGGGTCGCGGCGATCCCGTCGAGCACCGGCATGCGCACGTCGAGCAGGCACACGTCGGGGCGCAGCCGCTCGGCCAGCCGCACCGCCTCCAGCCCGTCGGCGGCGGTGGCGACCACGTCGATGTCCGGTTGCGCGTCGAGGATCATCGCCAGTCCGGTGCGCACCAGCTCCTGGTCGTCGGCGACCAGCACCCGGACGCTCATCGGGCCAGCGGCAGTTCGACCGCCACGGTCCAGCCGCCGGCCGGATCGGGCCCGGCCCGCAGCACCCCGTCCAGCAGCCGCGCCCGCTCGTCCATGCCCGTCAACCCGTACCCCCTGCCGGTGTCCCTGGCCGGTGCGCCGTCGTCGCCGACCCGCAACCGCACCACGTTTTCGTCCACACTGACCCGCACCTCGACCCGGGTCGCCTGCCGCGCGTGCCGCTGCGCGTTGGTCACCGACTCCTGCGCCATCCGGAACAGCGCGCCGCCCAGCGCGGTGGGCAGCGCCGACAGATCGCCGTCCACCCGCACCTCGACAGGCAGGCCCGCACCGGCCGGACGGGCCAGCCCGTGCAGATCACCGGCGCCCTGGTCCGGCGTGTACTCGGCCGGTTCGCCTTCGCGCAGCACACGGACCATGGTGCGCATCTCCGCCAGCGCCCGCGACGCCTCCGCCTCGATCACCCGCAGCGCCTCGATCGCCGCTTCGGGCCTGGTCGGCGCGATCGCCAGCCCGGCCTGGGCGCGGATCGCCATCGCCGACACGTGGTGCGCGACCGTGTCGTGCAGGTCGCGGGCCAGGCGTTCCCGCTCCAGCAGCCGCGCCTGGTCCAGCTCACGCGCGCGGGCCCGCACCCGGTAGCGCCGTGCCAGACCGGCCGCGGCCACCGCCGACACGACGGCCAGGCCGCCGAGCGAGTCGGCGGCGCCGGTGCTCCCGGTCAGCGCCGACAGCCCCAGGAAGCCGAGCACCGCGACCGCGGCGAGCACGATCTCGCGGCCCGAACCCCACCTGGCCACCGAGTACGGCAGCAGCAGCAGGTAGATCATCGTGTACGTCTCGGGCACGGAGTCCCGGGTGAGCAGCGGGACGAGCGCGCCCACGCCGAACGACAGCAGCACCATCGCCAGGGGCCACCGGCGACGCCACACCAGGGTCGCCGTGAAACCGGCGCTGAGCATCAGTGAAGCGATCGGAAGCGCAGGGCGGAGCAGGCCTTCGACCGCGGTGAGCACGACCAGCGCGGCGGCGAGCAGGTAGTCGCGACGGCCGTGGCGCGGCACGGGCGCGGGACGCGGCTCGCGCCAGAAGGACAGTCCGAGCACGACCCGATGTTACGGGTCGTCCGTGCGAACGGATGTGGCGGAAGGAACGCCCTCGCCGGTGCTCACAGCTCGCAGTGGTACTTGACGCGGCCGTCGAAGCCCAGGTCGCACCAGTCGAAGCCCGCGCCGCCGAACAGGTCGTCGGCGCCGTTGCCGCCGTTCAGGACATCGCTGTCCGCGCCGCCGTGCAGCACGTCGTCGCCCTCGTTCCCGTTGAGCGTGTTGACACCGTTGTTGCCGATGATGAGGTCGTCGCCGCGGCCGCCGGAGATGATATTGGAAGTGGCGTTGCCGATCAGCACGTCGTTGAACTCGGTTCCGACGAGATTCTCGGCGCCGACGATCGAGTCGCCCTCGCCGCTCGCGCCGTCGTCACCCACCACGTCGTCCAGATCGGCCCACACGCGAGCGCCGTGGCCGAAGTAGTCGACCGTGTCGAGGCCTGCGCCACCGTCGATGTGGTCCGCGCTCCGTGTCCCGAGGGTGGAGCAGCTGCCCGGTTCGGCGGCCAGGAAGGTGTCGTTGCCGCTGCCGCCGAAGATCCGGTCGGCGCCCTGGCAGCCCTGGATCCTGTTCGGCAGGGAGTTGCCGACCAGTACATCGCCGTACGGGGTTCCGCGAAGGTTCTCGACGTCGCCACCGATGGTGTCGCCTTCACCCAGCGGGCCGTCGTCGCCCACGATGCCGTCCGCGCTGGCGCGTACCCCGTCCGTGAGGCTCGATACCGCGTAATCCACCAGGTCCACGCCGGGCCCGCCGGCCATCAGGTCGGGTCCGACGCTGTAGGCGAAATTGTCGTCGCCGCCCCGCCCGAACATCTCGTCGGCACCCGACCCGCCGAACATGGTGTCGGATCCGTCACCGCCGATGAGCACGTCGTCGCCGTCACCGCCGAGCAGCGTCGAGTGGCTGACGGGGCCGGGGAAACCCAGGTTCAGCTCGACATGGTCGTCGCCGCCGTCGGCTGACACGAACAGGGCAAGCGAGCCGGAGCCGATGTCATGCAGGCAGTGTGCCACCGTCGGGTCGGCCACGTCCGGGCGCCGGCATCCGTGGCCCGGCACTATGGTGCTGTCGGCGTCGAACACGATCGTCGAACCCGAACTGGACACCGTGAGCCTCAGGTCGTGCACGCCTTCGGCGTCTTCGAAGTTGTACGTCCCACCGCTGTCGAACACGGTGGCGCTCGTGTCGGCCGACGCCGGCGTGCCGGTGCCGGCGGTCGCGGCGACCAGCACACAGGTCACGAGGCCGAGGCGGGCGGTGAGTCGGGCCATACGACGCTCCTCATCAGACTTGCCGGGGATCCCATCACATCTGAGGCCGCCGTGCCGGCACGCGATGTGTCGGATGAGAGCCGCATCGTGCATCCGACAGGGTGGGCGGCAGCCGCCGGATGCGAGATGATCTCCGCCATGAGTGAGTTCGACTTCTGCCCGTGGCTGTTCGCCGACAACGCCACCCAGGACGAACGCGAGGCGCAACTAACCTTCCAACGCGGGCTGGCCGGGTTGCGGACCGCGGGCGACAGGGCGTTCGTGTCGCCGCTCGCCGCCATCCATCAGGCCGATCTCACGGTCGGCGCGGACTCCTACCTCGCCGCGCACGTCTACCTCACCGGCGAGGTCGAGCTCGGTGACAACACCAGCCTCAACCCGTACGCGGTCGTACGCGGCCCGGTGCGCCTCGGCTCCGGGGTGCGCGTCGGCGCGCACGCCTCGCTGGTCGGCTTCAACCACTCCACCGAACCCGGGACGCCGATTCATCAGCAGCCCATCGTGGCCAAGGGGATCGTCGTCGGCGACGACGTGTGGATCGGCTCGAACGCGATCGTCCTCGACGGCGTCACCATCGGCGCGCACAGCATCATCGGCGCGGGCGCCGTCGTCACCAAGGACGTTCCCGCCTGGTCGGTGATGGTCGGCAACCCGGCCCGCCGCATCCGCGACCGCCGCGACCAGTCCCGCCCCTTCGGTCTGCCGGCGAAGCTGGCCGGCTTCGCGGCACAGGCCCGTGATCAGGCTGAGCGGCTGCTCGACCGGTGCTGGACGGGTGAGACGTTCACCGATCAGCCTTCGGCCGCGCCCACCGTGCGCGCCGTGTGCGACGCGGTCGAGATCGCGGACCTGCTGCTGGACGCGCCCCCACCGCAGCTCGGCCGGGAAGAGCTGGTCCGCCGGCTCGCCGCGCTCCAGGATCCGGCCACCGGACTCATTCCCGAGCTGGGCGAGGCCGGGCGGCCAAGGCTCGACAGCGGCTCGGCATACCACGTGCTGTCGGTCGGGTATGCCCTGGACCTGCTCGGCGCGCGACTGCCGCACCCGGTCGCAGCCGTGCGGCTGGACCCGGCCCGGCTCGTGGCGGAGCTGGACGGCCTGCCGTGGGCGCGGCAGGCCTGGAGCGCGGGGGACTGGGTCGACATCCTGGCCACCGGGCTGCACTGGAACCGTCGGCTGTTCGACCCGGACGAACCGGTGGAGACGCTGTTCGGCTGGCTGCTGACGCGGCAGGACGCCTTTTCCGGGCTGTGGGGCGGCCCGAGTGCGGCGCAGGGCTGGCGGCAGCCGGTCAACGGCTACTACCGGCTCACCCGGGGCACGTTCGCGCAGTTCGGGCTGCCGGTGCCGCGTCCGGAGCAGACGATCGACACCGTGCTGGCCCACGCCCGCGACGACCGGTTCTTCGGCGACGGGCGCGGCACCGCCTGCGACGTGCTCGATGTGATCCACCCGTTGTGGCTGTGCGGGCGGCAGACCCGCCACCGGCGGACCGAGGTGCAGGCCTGGGCGCGCGACCGGCTCGCCGCGACGCTCACGCGCTGGCACCCCGGCGCGGGATTCGCCTTCAGCCCCGCGCCGACCACCGGCACGGAACACCTGCCGGGCCTGCAGGGCACGGAGATGTGGCTGGCGATCATCTGGCTGCTCGCGGACGTGTTGGGGGAGAGCGGTGCGCTGGGCTACCGCCCGCGCGGGGTCCACCGGCCCGAACCCGCGCCTGAGTCCGGGAGCGATGTCGGTGCCGTGGCCTAGGCTCTGCGGGTGCGGATCCACGAGCTCACCCGCGCCCAGGCGCGCACCATCGCGGTACGCGCCCAGCTGCTCGACCGGCCCCGGCCGCTGTCACTGCTCGACGTCGTACGCCAGCTGACCCTGCTACAGGCCGACCAGACCGCGGCTGTCGCGCCGAACGCGGACCTGGTGCTGTGGTCCCGCCTCGGCTCGGCGTACCGGCCCGCCGACCTGGAGGCCGCGGTCGGCAACCAGTCCCTGCTGGAGGTGCAGGGCATGATCCGGCCCGCGGAAGACCTGGCGCTGTACCGCGCGGACATGGCGGACTGGCCCGGCCGCGGCGAGCTGCTCGACTGGCAGGAGTACCGGCGCGACTGGGTCGAGGCCAACCGCGGCTGCCGGCTGGACATCCTGCGGCGGCTGCGCTCGGACGGCCCGCTGCCGGCGCGCGAGCTGCCGGACACGTGCGAGCTGCGGTGGCCGTCGAGCGGTTGGAGCAACGACCGCAACGTGCTCAAGATGCTGGAGCTGATGGAGGCGCGCGGCGAGGTCTCGGTGGCGGGACGCGACGGCCGCGAGCGCCTGTGGGACCTGGCCGAGCGCATCTTCCCCGACGACCGTGTGGTCCCGGCCGGTGAGGCCGCGCTGATCCGCTCGCAGCGGCGGCTGCGTTCGCTGGGGGTCGCCCGTGCCCGCGGGGCGCAGCAGCCCGCCGAGCCGGTCGACGTGGCCGAGACCGGTGAACCCGCCGTGGTCGAAGGGCTCCGGGGCCGGTGGCGGGTGGATCCGGCACAGCTGGAGGGCTTGGAGCGGCCGTTCGCCGGCCGGGCGGTGCTGCTGTCGCCGCTGGACCGGCTGGTCTTCGACCGCAAGCGCATGGCGGAGCTGTTCGAGTTCGAGTACCAGCTGGAGATGTACAAACCCGCCGCCAAGCGCCGGTGGGGCTACTGGGCCATGCCGATCCTGTACGGAGACCGGCTGGTCGGCAAGCTCGACGCCACCGCCGACCGGCGGGCCGGGGTGCTGCGGGTGGACGCGGTGCACCGGGACGTGCCGTTCACGAAGGCGATGACGGCGGCGGTCGACCGGGAGATCGCGGAGCTGGCGGCCTGGCTGGGGCTGAACCTGGATCTGCCCGGCGACTGACGGGCAGACAGCGGCCGGCGGTCGCTCACCCCCGTTAGCGACCGCCGGCCTTTCACTGTCCGGGTGAACGCCGTCCCCCAACGGCATCTGTCCACCCATCCCCCTGTGCACTTCGCTCGGCGCCACCAACCGGAAACGGATTCCCGGCCGGGCCGGCCCGCTGGGACCCTGGGGCCTTCATCGAGCGTCGCGCCACTGGTGCAAACGTTATGCCGCCTGACCTGCGGTCGTCCAGGGTGCCGCCAAGATTTTTTCACGCAATGTAGTCACATCTCTACGGTGAGTGGCCTGATGGGGTCGGCGAGCGCCCCGGCCGGCGGCACAGGAGTGACCGGTGGGCCCATTGATGCCCGCGTTACCCCCGTGCACCGGATCACGGTGAGGTGAACCCCCGCACAGACCCGGGGGTCGGCCGCATGGTTCGGCGTCACCGGTTCCACGAGGCTCGTGGCGTGGAAAATTCCAGGAGCATCCTCACCTCAGCCGTCGGCGCGATGCGCGGCTGGCACCGCCCGCTGACGGCCAACGCCGCGGCCATGTTCGCCCTGGCCCTGGCGAGTGCCGTGGGTCTGTTCGCCGACGACCGCCTGCTGCTGGGCGAGTCGGTCTGGCTGAAACCCCTGAAGTTCGGCTTCGCCATGGGGGTGTACGGCC
The DNA here is from genome assembly GCF_040648615.1 of Catellatospora sp. NPDC049111. Taxonomy (NCBI): domain Bacteria; kingdom Bacillati; phylum Actinomycetota; class Actinomycetes; order Micromonosporales; family Micromonosporaceae; genus Catellatospora; species Catellatospora sp. NPDC049111. The sequence goes on from NZ_JBEZEB010000007.1 coordinate 170,894, forward strand.
TCACGCTGGCCTGGCTGCTCAGCAGGCTGCGCAAGGGCAGGCGCCTCGGCTGGTGGCTGGGCACCGTCTTCGCGGTCGCCGGGCTGCTCGATGTCGGCACGGTCGTCTACGCCGCCGCACACGGCACCGTCAGCCACTTCAACGCCAACGCCGACCCGGTCGCCCGGACCGTGCGGACGGCGTTCAACGTCGGCGTCCTGCCGCTCCTGCTGACCACGCTGGTCATCGCGGTCCTGGTGCTGATCCAGCGCACCGGCGACCGCGCGCTGACCGTCGCGCTGCGGGCCGGGCTAGGACTCGCCGTTGCCGGCATGGTCGTCGCCGTCTGGCTCAGCAACGGGGCCGGGCCCCGTACGGTGGCCGACGCCGACGGCCACCCGGTGTCGATGACCGGCGGCCACGGCATCGGCGACCCCGACGGCAACGGCATGGCCCTCACCCACTGGAGCACGACCGGCGGCGACCTGCGCGTGCCGCACTTCGTCGGCCTGCACGGCATCCAGGTCCTGCTGCTCGTCGCGGCCGTGCTGGGCCTGCTCGCCGCCCGCCGCGGCCGGTTGCGCGACGAACGGATCCGCGCCCGGCTCACGGGCGTCGCCGCCCTCGGTTACACGGGTGTGTTCGCGCTGCTCACCTGGCAGGCCGCGCGGGGCCAGTCGGTGGTCCACCCCGACGGGCAGACGGTGCTGGCTTTCGCGGTGCTGGCGTCGCTCATCGTGGTGGCTGTGCAGGTGGCCGTAAGCCCTCGGTGGTCTGGGGCAGGTCCAGCGGCGGGTCGTCGGCGGACGTCCACGCCGCCACCGGCTCGTCCAGTTCAAGAGCTTCCCCGGTCAGCAGTTCCAGGACGCCGGTGACCGCCAGCACCCGCTGGACCAGGCCGGTGACTCCGACGACGCGGAAGCCGACGCCCGAACTCCGTGCCCGCTCCCGGGCGGTCAGCAGGACGTGCAGCCCGGTCGAGTCCATGAACGTGACCCGGGAGAGGTCGACGACGACCTTCGTGACGCCGGGCTCGTGGATCGTCGCGGACAGCGTGTCCTGCAGTTCGTCGCGGACCGTCAGATCGATCTCGCCGGCAACGGCCACGAGCGCCTCGCCCGGTTCGTGGTCGTGCACGTTGACGTCGGCGGCGCCCACGTCAACTCTCCTCCGTCTCTGAGGGCACCGGCTCCAGCCCGGTCGCCGCCGCGACCTTGGCGACGTCCTGGGGCCCGTAGGCCGTGCGCACGCCCGAAACCGACATGCCGGCCGCCGATGCCAGTTCGCCCAGCGTGTACGGGTGCGGATACACGAACTGGCGACCGTACGCCAGCAGCAGGCGGATCTCCTCGTCGGCGCGCATCCGCCGGGCGTGCGCGTCGGCCAGCGCAGACAGCACCGCGTCGCTGCCGGAGGCCACGAGCGGGTCCGGGACCGCTGCCAGCACGGTCTTCACATCGGCGGTCACCCTGCGGGTACTCACGTGACGACGTTCGCACGATCCTACGATCGCCGCAAGGCTCGACGGTCATCGGAAACCCGGGCGCACTTCGGCGAACCGGTTGAGGAGCAACGACTTGTGAGTGAACCAAGACCGGCTCCGCACCCCGTCCCCGGGCGGCGGTGCGGAGCCGGCGTTGTTCCAGTCAATCCGCCGACCGCTCGATCAGGCCGACTGGGCGGTCACCCGGTAGTTGATCTCGACCTGGTCGTGGGAGTAGATCGGCGTCCGGAACGTCAGCCGCAGCCAGCGGTGCTCGCCGCCGCGCGGGTCGTCGGCGACCTCGATGCGCTCGTCGCACGCTCCGACGTGCACCGCGCCGATGTTGCCGGTGCTGCGGAACCGGCGCACGCTCAGCTCCACCGACAGCGCCGACGGCGGCTGCGGGTACGGCAGGCTGTCCGGCAGGAACACCGAGAACTCCTGGAGGTCCTCCAGGCGCACCGCGCCGCGGAAACCCGCGCGCCTGGCCAGGCATAGGTGTCCGCTGTAGACGGTCGAGCGCACAGGTCGGCTGGTGGTGGGGTCGACGCCGTCGAAGAACAGTCGCGGGCCGGGCACGACGGCGCGCAGCTCCAGGAAGTCCACGCCGGAAGACTATCGGGCGATGCCCAGCGACGCGATGAGGTCCTCGTGCAGCTCGAACCAGACGCGGTGGCACGAGTCGACCTCCATGCCGGTGATCCAGGCCGGATCGTCGGCGGCCCGCGCGAGCGCCTCGGCGAAGCGCTGGTGGTATCCGCGGAACCGGGTCAGGCGCTCGGTAAGCCGTCCTTCGAGCGGGCGCAGCCGCTGCGCGAGTTCGGCGAGCTGCCCGAGCAGGTCGCCGGGCACCGCCTGCTGAGGGCCGTCCATGGATCCGAGCTGCCAGGCCGTGAACGTCCGGGTGGCCTGCGAGTTGAGCGGCAGGAAGTCGTCGTGTATCGCGGCGACGGCGTCGCGGGCGTCGTGGGCGTCGAGCTCGTCGCGCAGTTGGGCCTCATTGTGGCGGCGGCCGGCCTCGGTGAGCGACCAGCCGGTCAGCCCGGCGAACGAGGCGCGGGTGACCCGGCCGTACGCCTCGGCGTCGAGCAGGTCCTCGTGGGTCTGCGCGGCGTCGAGACCGAAGCGGGCGGCTACGGCCTCGGTCCCGGCGAACCCTTTGAGCCGTACGGCATGCAGCACCAGCAGTTCGGCGGGCGACGGGTGGGCCGTCAACGCGCCACCCCGGTGACCGTGCCGAGGGCGCCGTCGACGAGGACCTGCGCTCCGTCCGGCAGCAGCGTCATCGCGTCGGCGGCTCCGACGACGGCGGGGATGCGGCACTCGCGGGCGACGATCGCGGCGTGGCTGAGCAGCCCACCGGTCTCGGTGACGATCGCGGCGGCGAGGTGGAACAGAGGGGTCCAGGCCGGGTCCGTGGTCCGGCAGACGAGCACGTCGCCGGGCCGCAGGCGGCCGAAGTCGTCGACGGAACGCACCAGCCTCGCCGTTCCCAGCGCCCGGCCGGGGCTTGCGGGCACGCCGGTGACCGCGCCGGTCACGAGCCGTCCCCGCCGAGCCGGGCCGCTTCGGCGATCTGCGCCCAGGTCAGTCTCGATGATCGACTCATGTGGCCAGCATCGCCTGGGGCAGAGTGGCTGTCAACAATCCAGGGGAGCACGCGATGCGTCCGCGGCTCGTATCCTCCTGGCATGCATGAGGTCGCCGCGTACCTTCGAGACCTGCCGATGTGGGCGGCGGCGCTGCTGTTCCTGGCAGAGAACGTGCTGATTCTGCTGGTCGGCGTCGGCCTGGGCACGGCCGTGCTGCGGCTGTCGCGTGCGGTGCGGCTGATGCCGGACACGGGGCGCGCCGAGCCGCTGCAGCTGTGGCTGGCCGCCGGCGCGGTCGTGCTCAACACCGGGGTCACCCTGGCCGGGTGGAAGCTGTGGACCCTCGACGTGATCCGGCTCGACCTCGACACGACCTGGTGGATCGCCGTCGACCTGCTGGTGCTGCTGCTCATCATGGACTTCGCGTCGTATGTGGGCCACGCCCTGGCCCACCTGCCGCCGCTCTACCCGCTGGGGCACCGGCTGCACCACCGGTTCGTCGACGCCCGGCCGATCACCCTGTTCGCGCTGCACCCGGGTGAGGTGATCGCCTTCGGGGCGCTGTGGCTGCTGGTGCTCGCCGTGGTGCCGTTCAGCGTGTGGGCGCTGGTGGGCTACACCGTGGTGAACCTGGTCTTCGGCGTCTTCGGCCACCTCGGCGTGGAACCGTTGCCGCTGCGCTGGCGCCGTTCCCGGTTCTTCACGATCGTGGCCACACCGACCATGCACACCATGCACCACTTCAACCCGGCCCGTAACCTCGGCTTCTACACAACGCTGTGGGACCGGCTGTTCCGGACCCTGGACGACGATTACGACCGCCGCCGGACGGGCCTGCCCGCCCGCCCCGCCCGGTGTCCGTGACCTCCCGCCTGTCGTAGGTGATCGGCGCCGTCGTCTTCAGGCCTTCTGCTGCATGCTCGTCCGAGCCGGATTAGCCTGCTTGGCGGCCTTCGGATCCCGTTCACCCTGCTTGGCCCGCACGCCGCTCTCGACGCGGTCGCCGAGATCCTTGTCGACGTTGTGCCAGTACTGGAACGCCCGCTCCAGCACCGGCTCGCTGACTCCGTTGAGCAGGTGCCCGACGATGTTGTCGACCAGCCGGTGCCGGGCGTCGTCGTCGAGCACCTCGCGAACCATCGTCCCGGCCTGGCCCCAGTCGTCGTCGTCCGGGCGCAGGGTGTACGCCGCGCGAACCATCTCGCCGTCGCTGTACCAGAGCCCGCCGTCGTCGGTCAACTCCGGCCGCGCCTGCGGCCCGCCGTAGGAGTTCGGCGCGTACACCGGGTCGCTGACATTGACGACCCGCATCGCGCCATCCTTGGAGTAGCTGTGCACCGGGACCTTGGGCGCGTTGACCGGAATCTGCTTGTAGTTCACGCCCAGCCGGGCCCGGTGCGCGTCGGCGTAGCTGAACCCGCGGGCGAGCAGCATCTTGTCCGGCGACAGCCCCGTCCCGGCGACCAGGTTGTTGGGTTCGAACGCGGCCTGCTCGATCTCGGTGTGATAGTCGGTGACGTTGCGGTTCAGGGTCATCCGGCCGACCTCGTGCAGCGGGTAGTCGCCGTGCGGCCATACCTTGGTCAGGTCGAACGGGTTGAACCGGTAGGTCTTGGCGTCCTCGAACGGCATGATCTGCACGTGCAGGGTCCAGCTCGGGAACTGCCCGGCCGCGATGTGCTCGTACAGATCCCGCTGGTGGTAGTCGGTGTCCGCGGACGCCATCTGGTCGCCCTCGTCCTGGGTGAAGAACTCGATGCCCTGGTCGGTCTTGAAGTGGTACTTGACCCAGAACCGCTCGCCCTGCGCGTTGATCCACATGTAGGTGTGGCTGCCGTAGCCGTTCATGTGCCGCCAGCTGCGCGGGATGCCGCGGTCGCCCATCAGCCAGGTGACCTGGTGCGCCGACTCCGGTGACAGTGTCCAGAAGTCCCACTGCATGTCGTGGTCGCGCAGGTTGTTGTCCGCCCGCCGCTTCTGGGACCGGATGAAATGCTGGAACTTGAGCGGGTCCCGGATGAAGAAGACCGGCGTGTTGTTGCCGACGATGTCCAGGTTGCCCTCGCCGGTGTAGAACTTGACCGCGAACCCCCGCGGGTCGCGCCAAGTGTCAGGGCTGCCGCGCTCGCCCGCGACGGTGGAGAACCGGATGAGCACGTCGGTCTTCGCGCCCGGCTGGAACACCGCCGCCCGGGTGTGGGCGCTGTGGTCCTGGGTCACCTCGAACGTGCCGAACGCCCCACCGCCCTTGGCGTGCGGCTGGCGCTCCGGAATGCGCTCGCGGTTGAAGTTGGCCATCTGCTCCAGCAGGTAGTGATCCTGCAGCAGCAGGGGACCGTTCGGACCCACGGTCAACGAGTGCTCGTCGCTGGCGACCGGGATGCCGGCATCGGTGGTCGTGGGACGCGGGTCTGGTGACGTCATCGGCGCGTTCCTCTCCTCATGGGCCGCCCCCGCCACGCGGTGCGCGAACCTCGTGGCCGGCCCCGTCGAGCCGTCTAGGCGCACGACTGTTCCGGCGATCTTCCTGGCTCTCGCTTACCCATTTTGCCCTGGATGATGCACACTCGCGGCCGCACGACGAATCACCGCCCCGGCCCGCGGTTCATCCGGCGAGCAGGCCGATCGCGATGACGGTCATCGTCACCGCGATAGCCGCGTCGAGCACCCGCCATGTCGCCGACCTGGTAAGCACCGGGGCCAAGCGGCGCGCGCCCGCGCCGAGCGCGGCGAACCAGACGACGCTGGCCGCCGCCGCCCCGGCGGCGAAGAGCCACCGGCTCGGGTCGCGCACGGCGAGGCCGCCGAGCAGCAGCACCGTGTCGAGGTACACGTGGGGGTTGAGGAACGTGAACGCCAGGCAGGTCAGCAGCGTGGCCCGCAGGGGCGCGGCCGCCCCGTCGCGCGGGTCGAGACGGCCGGGCCGCAGCGCGCGCCGGGCCGCCAGCACGGCATATCCGAGCAGGAACGCGGCCCCGCCCCAGCGGATCGCCGCGAGCAGGCCGGGACGATCGGCGACCAGCGAGCCGAGCCCGCCGACCCCGGCCGCGATCAGCAGCGCGTCGGCGGCCGCGCAGGTCACCACGACGGGCAGCACGTGCTCGCGGCGCAGGCCCTGGCGCAGCACGAAGGCGTTCTGGCTGCCGATCGCGACGATCAGCGCCAGCGCGGACGTGAACCCGGCGAGCAGAGAGGTGATCATGTGTCCGACGGTAAGGCCGCCGCCGTCCTCACTCCAGCTAATGTTTCTTACCTAGCATTAGCATCACTGATGTGAGTCTGGACTCGGCACAGCTGGAGACGTTCGCCGCCGTCGTACGCGAGGGCAGCTTCGACGCCGCCGCGCGGGTGCTCAGCGTGACCCCGTCCGCGGTCAGCCAGCGGATCAAGGCGCTGGAGCTGGCCGCCGGGCAGGTCCTGGTCCGCCGGTCCAAGCCGTGCCAGGCCACTGTGGCGGGGGAGCCGCTGTTGCGACTGGCCGGGCAGGTCGCGCTGCTCGAACGCGAGGCGCTCGCCACCGCGCGGGGCGGCCGTGGCGGCGACTGGACCAGGGCCGCGATCGTCGTCAACGCCGACTCGCTGGCGACCTGGTTCATGCCCGCGCTCGCCGCGGTGCCGAACGGGCTCCGGCTGCTGTTCGACATGTACACCGACGACCAGGAGCACACCGCCGAGCTGCTGCGCAGCGGCACCGTGATGGCCGCGGTCACCGCGCAGAACGTGCCCGTGCAGGGGTGCCGGTCGCGGCGGCTGGGCGCGATGCGATACCGGGCCGTCGCCGCGCCGGCCGTGTTCGGCACGTGGTTCGGCGACGGGGTCACCCCCGTGGCGCTGGCGGACGCGCCGATGGTCGTGCTCAACCGCAAGGACCGGCTGCAGCACCGGTTCCTGCGTACGCTCACCCGCCGCGACCTGGACCCGCCGATTCACTACGTGCCGTCGGTGACCGCGTTCGACGAGGCCATCCGGCTCGGGCTGGGCTGGGGCATGGTGCCGGAGCCGGTCGCCGACTCGGACCACTACCGCGAACTGGTGCCCGGCCGCAGGCTCGACGTCCCGCTGTACTGGCAGCACTGGCGGCTGGAGTCGGATGCCCTCGCCGCCCTCACCTCGGCGGTCCAGGCGGCCGCCGCCACCGCCCTGCGCTGACGGGGACGGCCGCGATCGCCGGGCGGCCTTATGCTGATGCGTCCTCGCAGCCATGTCCCGTCAGGAGCGCCATGTCGCCCAAGCAGATGATCGCGCAGCCGTGGGGCATCAGCGTCTCCGGTGCGGCGAGCGTGAAGCGGGCACCGGACCTGGTGCGCGTCAAGCTGCGGGTCTCCCGGGTGGAGCCGGAGCCGCAGGCCTCGTTCGAAGCCGTCGACAAGAAGGTCCGCGCGGTCCGGGAGGTGCTGCGTGGACACGGCGTGCCGGATTCCGCCGTGGACGGCTCACGCCTCGACCTGAAGAGTGCGTGGGAGTGGGGCGACGGCGAGCAGCGCTTCCTGGGCTACCGGTGCAGCGCCTCGTTCTCGGTCTCGACCACGAACCTCGACTCGGTGCAGATGCTGCTCGTCGACCTGGTGCGCGCCGGCGCCTCCGAGATCGACTCGGTGGAGTTCGACGTCAGCGCGAAGAAGCAGCTGCGCGACGAGGCCAGGGCACAGGCGGTCGAGGCGGCACGGGCGAAGGCGGCAGCGTACGCGGCCTCCGCGGGTGTCCAGGTCGGCCCGCTCCTGCACCTGGAAGACGTGGACCTGGACGCGCCCGAGCTGGAGCGCGGCGGCAGCGTGGGTTTCGACGCTGCTGAAGGATCGCTCGCGCCCGGCCACGTGGTCGTGTCGGCTGCGGTGATCATGGGCTTCGCCATAGCGTGATCACGCCCGCGAGCGGTCAGCGGTCCCCGGCTGACGCGGCGTCGAACCAGGCGGCGAGAGTGAGGAATTCGTCGCCCCAGCCGCTGGACAGGGCCACCTCCTGAATGGGGCCGGTCGGGGCGAACAGCACCGACAGCGCGAACGGCACCCGGCCCTCGGCCTGGACTCGGGCGATCAGGTCGTCGATCTCGGCCAGCGCGGCATCGGCGTCCACGAAGGACGACCACGAGAAGTCGTTGTCCGGCTGCGCCAACCAGGCCCGCACCTCACCCAGCACGATCACCAGCGCTGCGACGTCGACTCCCATCCGCCGAGTGTGCCCGCCCCGTCAAGGTCGTTCGACTTGCCCGGCACATGTGGGTATGGCGGGTCAAGATACGCCCATGTGCCGGGCAACTCCGTCGATCATGGTGCGGCGTCGGCCGGGGTGGTGTCGGACCGCGACTTTAAGATGGTCGGCGAGGAGGCCGTCATGATCCGCGAGATCGCCGAGCAGGTCGGCGGGGACATCGCGGTCGGCGGGGCGGCGCTCGGAGCGGTGTTCCTCGAACTCGACCTGGTCGACGGGCTGAGGCTCTACGTGCACCCGGTCGTCCTGGGCCGCGGCCGCCCGCTGTTCCAGCCGTCGGACCGGCGGCACGACCTGCGCCTCCAGCGCACCCGCTCCTTCGGCAACGGCGTCGTCCTGCTGCACTACGAGCGCCGCGACGGGTGACGGGCGGCGCCCCGACGAGGCGCCGCCCGCCGCGGTCAGCAGTACAGGTTGGCACCGGCGGTGGTGCCGAGGATCTGGACGAACTGCTGGTACTTGGTTACCCGGCTCTGGACCTGGGCCGGGTTGCCGCCGTTGCACTCGATGGACCCGTTGATGCTGCGGATCGTCTGACCGAAGCCCGCGCCGTTGACCATGGCGTTGTGCGCGGTCATCGTGCCGGGGCCGTTCTGGGTCATCCAGTACCACAGCCCGGTGCGCCAGGCGACCGACGCGTCCTGCTGCACCAGCCACGGGTTGGTCAGCAGCGGCAGGCCGAGCGCGTCACCGGCGGCCTTGTAGTTGAAGTTCCAGCTCAGCTGGATCGGGCCACGGCCGTAGTAGGCGGCCTGCCCGGCCGGGCAGCCGTAGGGCTGGCCGGCGTCGCAGTAGTGCGGGTAGTTGGCCGTGTTCTGCTCGACGATGTGGACCAGCCCGCCGGTCTCGTGGCTGACGTTGGCCAGGAACGCGGCGGCCTCCTGGCGGCGGACGGTGTCGCTGCCGGTGGTGGCGAAGGACGGGAAGGCGCTCAGCGCGGCGATCAGGCCCTGATAGGTGTAGAAGGAGTTGCGGCCCGGGAACATCTGGTTGAAGGCCGCCTCGGAGACGACGAAGCCGCCCGGGTTGGTCGGCGGGGTCGACGGAGGCGTGCCGCTGCAGGTGTACGGGTCCCAGTACCAGGTGCTGATCGTCGGGTCGTAGCCCGGGTTGTCGTGCTCAGCGATGTAGTACAGCCCGTTGGTGTAGCGCACGATGCTGCCGGTGGTGTACCAGGTGCCCGCTGCCCAGTTGGGGTGGTTGCAGGTGCCGCCGGGCGGGGGTGTGGTGCCGCCGGTGCAGGTGCCCTGGTCGGACCAGACCTCGGCGACGCCGGGCGTCTCGTTCTGGGTCCACCAGCGGGCCAGCCAGTTGCGGCCGTTGTGGGAGGCGGTCATGCCTCCGGTGTAGACGGCCGACGACTGCCACGCGGCCACGCAGTTCGCGGCGGACGCGGACGACGAGGGCAGGATGACGGCGAGCGCGGCGACGACCGCCAGCACTCCGGCCAGCGCCAGGGAACGTTGTCGTGACATGGGGACTCCTCTCCGCGGCGCAGCGCCGGCGGCTCGTGAGGGACCTGGGGGCGAGCGCTCGCGACGAAGAGTATCAATAAAGAAAGCTTCCTAACAGTCATATGCCGTGCCGTTCTGTCCTGGTCGAAACGGGTCCGGCCGGGCGCGATCCGCGAAACCGCCCAAAAACGGCGAAATCGCAGCTACCGTCCATACGGAATGCCGGATCGGGCGGACAGGGAGCACCAGGATGACGCAGATCCCCGGATACACCTACGGCACCGCCGAGGCGGCCCGGTCGCCGGTGACCCTCGACGAGCTGACGCGGCTCAAGGAGAGCGTGCTGTTCGGACCCACCGACGAGGCCGCCCTGCGCCAGGCGGGCGAGGTGCTCGCCGACCAGGTCGAAGACGTGCTCGACGTCTGGTACGGCTTCGTGCTGGCGCACCCGTTCCTGGTGGCCTACTTCTCCACCCCGGACGGGCAGCTCATCGACGACTACCAGCGGCGGGTGCGGGCTCGGTTCGGGCAGTGGATCCTCGACACCTGCAACCGGCCGTACGACCAGGCGTGGCTGGACTACGCCGAGGAGATCGGGCTGCGGCACACCGCCGCGAAGAAGAACACCACCGACGACGCGACGTCCGTGCCACTGATCAACATGCGTTACCTGATCGCCTTCATCGTGCCGATCACCGCGACCATGCGGCCGTTCCTGGCCCGCAAGGGCCACACTCCGGACGAGGTCGAGGCGATGCACCAGGCCTGGTTCAAGGCGGTCACCTTGCAGGCGGCGCTGTGGTGCCGGCCGTACATCGCGGGCGAGGGCTGGTGATAAACGGAGTGCTGCGAACAGGCCCGTGCGGGAGGGTGGTGGTGTGCTGCCGGTTCTCGCTGCTCTCGCCGTCGATCCCGCGCCGCTGACACGTCGGTTGACCGTCGCGGGCACCCGGTTCACCTTCCGGGCACTGCACGCGCAGGACACGGTGGGCCGAACCGGCCGTCGACATGCTCCTCGACCTACCCTGACGCGACCCCTGCGGGACCTGCCCACGTCGGCTGAGGCGGACGGTCGTCGCCGCGGTGCGGCTCAGGCCGGTCGTGGCGTGCTCAGGGCGCGGACCTGCTCGGCCGCGGTGGCGCCCAGGTCGTCACGGATCGCCGCGGCCTGCTCGAAGGCCCGCTCGGCCGCGTCGAGGTCGCCCGCGGTCCGGTGCGCCTGGCCCAGATGGATGAGGATCACCGCCTCCAGCCCCCGGTTGCCCACCGTCCGGTAGATCGCCAGGGCGCGCTGGAAGCCGTCGATCGCCTCGGCGACCAGTCCGCTGTGGTGCAGCGCATGGCCGAGCGAGTCCCAGGCGTCGGCCTCGCTGTTCACGTCGCCCAGCGACTGGCAGACGGCGATCGCCTCCCGGCACGGCTCGATCGCCAGCCGGTGCTCGCCCAGTTGCGTGTACGCCCAGCCGATGTTGTTCAGGGCTCGTGCCTGCCCGAGCTCGTACCCGGCCCGGCGGTACAGGTCGAGCGCCAGCCGGCTGTGGTCGAGCGCCGCCTCGTGCTCGCGCTGCCGGTCGTGCAGCGCGCCGATGTTCAGGTGGATCGCGCCCTGCCCGACCACGTCGCCCAGCTCCCGGTAGATCCGCAGGGCATCGTGGTAGTGCGCCATCGCCTCGTCCGCGCGGCCGGCGGCGTTCAGGCCGCGCCCGACGCCGCGGTGGGTGCGAGCCTGCACGACCCGGTCACCCAGCCGGTACGCCGCGGCCAGGGCGAAATCCTGCGCCTCGCGCCAGTCGTAGTGGTGGCCCTGCCAGTTCAGGTAGGACACCAGGCTCCACGACAGCTGCCAGGTGTGGGTGTCGAAGCCCTCGGCGTGGGCCAGCCGCACCGCGGCCAGTACCGCGTGGTGCTCGGCGTGCAGCCAGGCGACCGCCGTGTCGCGCTCGGTGAACGTGCGCGCGGTGACGCCGTCGGCGGGCCGGTCCAGCGCGACCGCCTCCCGGGCGGGATCGACCAGGACCGCCGCGGCGACGGCGCTGTGCAGGTAGAAGTCGAGCAGCCGCCGCAGTGTCGGCGTGCGCTCGGGCCCGTCGTGGTGCTCGGCCAGCTCGACGGCGAACGCGCGGAGCAGATCGTGCAGGGTGTACCGGCCGGGGTGCGGCACGGCGACGAGGCTGGCCCGGTCGAGCTCGCGCAGCAGTGGACGGACCTGTTCCACCGGGGCTCCGACCAGGGCGGCGGCCGCGTCGTCGCCGATGTCGGGACCGGGGTGCAGGCCGAGCCGCCGCAGCAGCCGCGCCGCCGGGTCGCTGAGGGCACGATAGGACCACGACAGCACCGAGCGGATGTCGGACGCCGCGTCCTCACCGGTGAACGGGGCCAGGCCGTCGCCGCTGGCACGCAGCTGCGCCGCGACCGTGCCGAGCGGCGTACGCGGGTCCTCGGCGGCCCGCGCCGCGGCGATGGACAGCGCCAGCGGCAGGTGGGCGCACCGCGCGACGATGTCGTCGGCCGCACCGGGGGCGTCGGCGATCCGGGCCGGTCCGATGCGGTTGGCGAGCAGCTGCCTGGCCTCGTCGGCGTCGAGCAGGCCGAGGGCGAGGGTTGCCGCGCCGTCGGTGACCGCGAGCCCGGACAGCCGGTTGCGGCTGGTGATCAGGGCCAGCGAACCGGCGGAGGCGGGCAGCAGCGGGCGGACCTGTTCGGCGTCGGCGGCGTTGTCGAGCACCACCAGCATGCGCCGCCCCGCCATCAGGCTGCGGTACAGGCCGACCTGCGCGTCGTGGCTGTTGGGAAGTTCCCGGGCGGGCACCGACAGGCCCTGCAGCAGCTCGCGTACGGCCACCTCGGCGGGCAGTGCCGGCTGCCGCGGGTCGAAGCCGCGCAGGTTGAGGAACAGCTGGCCGTCGGGGAAGCGCCCGGTGACCCCGTGCGCCCAGTGCACGGCCAGTGCGGTCTTGCCGACCCCGGCGGTGCCGGACACGACCACGCTGCGCGGCCCGGACGCGTCGAGCAGGTGGTCGAGGTGTGCCAGGTCGAGCGCGCGTCCGGCGAACCCCGGCACCGGTGCGGGAAGCTGCGCCGGCACGACGTGCCCGGCCGGCGTGGCCGCGGCGGCGACCGCGGACGGCGGCGACGGGTCCAGCGCCGAGTCGCGGCGCAGGATGGCAGCCTCCAGGTCGGTGACCTCACGACCGGGGTCGAGGCCGTGCTCGTCGCGCAGCAGCCGGCGCAGGTCGCGGGCCGTGCCGAGCGCGTCGGCCTGCCGCCCGGCCCGGTACAGGGCGAGCATGAGGCGGCTGACCAGCCGCTCCCGGATGGGGTGGGCGGCGGTCCAGGTGAGCAGCTCGGGGACGAGGTCGGTGTGCCGGCCCAGGGCCAGCTCGACATCGGCGAGCAGCTCGTACGCCAGCGCCTGCTGCTCGTCGAGGTGGGCGCGGGCCGGTTCGGCGTACGCTGCGGTGATGTCGGCCAGCGCGGGTCCGCGCCACAGCTTCAGCGCCTCGCGGGCGTGCCGGGCCGCGCCGGGGAGGTCCGCGCTGTCGGCGGCCGTGCGAGCGGCGGCGACGCCCGCGCTGAACAGGTCGCGGTCGAGCTGCCCCGGGGCCAGTTCGATCAGGTAGCCGGGGGCGCGGCTGATCAGGCAGGTGTCCAGCCCGGCCGGGCGCAGGCCGGCGCGCAGCGCGGAGATCGCCGCGTACACCTGCGCGGGCGCGGTGGACGGCACGGCTCCGCCCCACAGCGCGTCCACGATCTGCTCGGTGGACTGCAGCCGCCCGGCGTGCAGCAGCAGGTAGCCGAGCACGGCCCGGTTGCGCGGCCGGGCGATCGGCACGGTCCCGGACGGCGCGGTGACCGACACCGGCCCGAGGATGCCGAACACCGCCACGTCGTGCCCCGCCCTTCGCGCATAGGAAACGGATAGGTCCTGTAGCAGAGACTGTTCCGTGGCAAGACGATCTCACGACGCGCTGGTCGCGTCGTGGGGCAGGTGCCCGAACGGGACGCCCGGGAAGGTAACGGGGGTGGTCGTCGCGCGGTCCGGGGGCGGACCGTCGTCGATGACCATACGGGCGTCTGACGTGGAGGTCTGTCGCTGACGGTGTGGGCGGGTCCGCGGATCCGCCCGCACCGCGCGGCCGCCACGCCCCGGGGCCTGGTCCTGATGAGCCTGCCGCCGTCAGCGCCCGGCCCGCGCCATCACGCCGAGCGGGTTGGCCAGCAGCTCGGTGAAAGCCAGTTCGGCCGCGCCGAGCAGGGTGGTGTCGTCGCCGAGCCCAGCGGTGGCCAGTCGCACCCGCTCGCGTGACACGGGCAGCACGTGGCGCTCGATCCGGCTGCGGATCTGCGGCTCGGCGCCGAGGTACACGTCGCGCATGATGCCCCCGAAGATCACCATGCCCGGGTTGAACAGGTTGATCAGGTTCGCGACGCCGATGCCGAGCCAGTCGCCGACGTGCCGCACCGCCGCCTGAGCCGCCGGGTCGCCGCGCTCGGCGTCCGCCACCACCGCGCGCACCGCCTCGCGTCCGATCAGGTCGGCCGGCCGTCCGGCCTCGTCGAGCAGGGCCCGCTCGCCGACCTCGGCCTCCAGACAGCCACGCGCGCCGCACGAGCACGGCCGCCCGTCATGCGGATTGACCAGCATGTGGCCGACTTCGCACCCGTACCCGGCTTCGCCGTCGAGGACCTCGCCGCCGACGATGATGCCGCCGCCGACCCCGACGTCACCGTGCAGGTAGACCAGGTTCTGCACGCCGACCCCGGCGCCGCGCTCGTGCTCGGCAAGTGCGCCCAGGTGAGCCTCGTTGCCGACGGCCACGGGCAGGCCCAGGCCCAGCTGCTCGCCGAGTTCGGTGCCGAAGGCCTGGTCGACCCAGCCCAGGTAGGGGCCGTAGCGGACCATGCCGTCGCCGGGGCGGATCATCCCGCAGTACGACGCGCCGACGCCGACGCAGACCGCCCCCGGCGGTGCGGCCTCGTGCAGCTCCCGGCCGAACCTGGCCAGCACGCTCACCACGGCATCGAGGTCGGGGCCGGAGCGCGAGCGGGGTGCGACCCGGCGTTGCTGGACTGTTCCGCCCAGCGACACCCGCGCCGCGACCAGCCGGTCCACCGCGACATCGAAGGCCAGCACGTACACCTGCTGCGCGGCGGGGGTGACGACCAGCGACGGGCGGCCCGAGCGGCCCTCGCCCGCGGGGCGGCGCTCGTGCACCAAGCCGGCGGCGGCCAGCTTCGTGGTCAGCCCCATGATCGTGCTGCGGTTGAGGTTCATCCGCTCGGCCAGCACCGCGCGTGACAGCGGCCCGTCGCGGTGCACGTGCCGCAGGAGCGCGCCGAGGTTCGGCTGCGAAGCCTCCTCGGGAGCGAGGTCGGCCCGCAGCGTCGCAGGACTGGTCGGCATCGGTGAGCACCTTGCGGCTGGTGACGTTGAAGGATCAACGATACGGGACGGAACCTGCCGCAGCCCAGCCTCCGCCACCGGACCATTGACATTCCCATCGATAGCCGTAAAACTCACGCATTGACGAGATTGTTTGCGTGGACGGCGTCACGCGAGCCCCTACCTGATCGAAGGGACCGCTCATGCGCCGTTTCCTGCGCAGGCTGCCGGCGTTCGCCGCCGTGCTCGCCGCCTGCTGCGGTCTGACCCTGCTCACGTCCGCCCCGGCCTACGCCGAGACCAACGGCGGCGTACGCGTCATGCCGCTGGGCGACTCCATCACCGACGGGTTCAACGTGCCCGGCGGCTACCGCATCAACCTCTGGCAGCGCATGGCGGCCGCCGGGCAGACCGTCGACCTGGTCGGCTCCGGCTTCAACGGCCCCGCCGCCCTCGGCGACCACGACCACGAGGGCCACTCCGGCTGGCGCATCGACCAGCTCGACGCCAACATCGTCAACTGGATGCGCGCGTACGCGCCGCGCACCGTCCTGCTGCACATCGGCACCAACGACATCGGCCAGAACTACGACGTCGCCAACGCCCCGGCCCGGCTGTCGGCCCTCATCGACAGGATCCGGCTGCTCGGGCCGCAGACCGAGATCTTCGTCGCACAGGTCATCCCGCGTAGCAACGCCACCGAGGAGGCGCGCTCGCTGACGTTCAACGCCGCGATCCCCGGCATCGTCGCGCAGAAGGGTCCGCGTACCCACCTGGTGGACATGCACGCCGCGCTCACCCTGGCCGACCTGGCCGACGGGCTGCACCCCAACCAGACCGGCTACGACAAGATGGCCGCGAAGTGGCACGCCGCGCTGCAGTCCGTGCCCGGCAGCCTCGCCCCCGTCGCCGTGCCGCCGGTCGGCTCGGCCGCGCTGCTGTCCAACCCGCTGTCCAACCGCTGCCTCGACGACTCCGGCACCGGCACCGCCGGCCCCGGCTCGCAGGTGCACCTGTGGGATTGCCACGGCGCCGCCAACCAGCTCTGGACCCGCACCGCGGCGGGTGAGCTGCGCGTCTACGGCGACCGGTGCCTGGACGTGAACGGCAACGGCACCGCCGACGGCACGAAGATCCAGGTCTGGCCCTGCAACGGCACCGCCGCACAGCGCTTCACGTTCAACGCGAACGGCACCATCGTCGGCGCGGGTTCGGGCAAGTGCGTCGACGCCCGCTCCAGCGGCACCGCCAACGGCACCATCGTGCACCTGTGGACCTGTAACGGCACCGGCGCGCAGCGCTGGTTCACCCGGTGACCCGGGGCGAGGGTGGGCGCGAGCCCACCCTCGCCCTCAGACCGCCGCCTTCAGCCCGGCCAGCACGAAGTCCGCCAGTTCGCGGGCGATCACCTCGGGCGGCTTGGGGCCGTCCGGGCGGAACCAGGTGTGCAGCGAGTTCGTCACCCCGAAGATCGACCAGGAGACCACCTCCGGGGACGCCGCCGGGCTGAACACCCCGTCCTGCTGCGCCTGCCGGATCAGGCCCCGCACCGCCTCCTGGTAGCGCCGCCAGTCGGCCTGCAGCCGCTGGGTCCGCCCGCTGTCCATGGTGGCCAGCTCGCGTGAGACCGCCGCCGACTCCCGCCGCATCGCGGCCGTGCCCACCACGATGTCGTCGATGATCGCCCGCAGCGTCCACTCCGGATCACGGCCCTGCGCCAGGATCGTGTCCAGTGCCGCGAGCCGCTCGCTGAACACCGCCCGGTACATCTCGACGAGCAGGTCCTCCTTGGCGCCGAAGTAGTGGTACAGGCCGCCCTTGGTGACTCCGGCGCGGTCGACGACCTGCTGCACCGAGGTCGCGTCGTAGCCCTGCTCGGCGAACAGGTCGCAGGCCGCGGCCAGGATGCGCGTGCGCACCCCGGCCCCGCCGTCGGCTTTAGAACGCCCCATCCGGGATCTCCATCAGCGCGTTGTCGGTCGCCTCCAGCACCCGCCGGCGCGCGGACAGCTCCGGCAGCACGGTACGCGCGAAGAACCGCGCCACCGCGAGCTTGCCCTGGTAGAAGCCCACGTCGTCGCCGGTCGCGCCGTCCAGGGCGGCCAGCGCGACCGCGGCCTGCCGGACCAGCAGCCAGCCGATCACCAGGTCGCCGACGCTCATCAGCAGTCGCGTGGTGTTCTGGCCGACCTTGTAGACCTCGGTGACGTCGTCGCCGGCGGCCTGCTGCCAGCCGAACATGGTCGCCACCATGCCGCGCACGTCGGCGATCGCCTCGCGCAGCGACTCGCATTCGAGCTTCAGCTCGTCGGTGGACTCGTTGGCGTCGAGGAACTGCTCCATCTCGCCGACGAGCAGGTCGAGCGCGACGGAACGGTCCCGCACGATCTTGCGGAAGAAGAAGTCCTGGCCCTGGATCGCGGTGGTGCCCTCGTACAGGGTGTCGATCTTCGTGTCCCGGATGTACTGCTCCATCGGGTAGTCCTGCAGGTAACCCGAGCCGCCGAGGGTCTGCAGCGACAGCGCCAGCATCTCGTAGGAGCGCTCCGAGCCGACGCCCTTCACGATCGGCAGCAGCAGGTCGTTGACGTTCGCGCCCTGCGCGTGGTCGCGGTCCAGCCAGCCGGCGGTGTACAGGTAGGTGGCGCGTAGGCCCTCGGCGTACGCCTTCTGCAGCATCAGGATGCGCCGCACGTCGGGGTGCCGGTCGATGGTGACCCGCGGTGCGGTCTTGTCCGCCGCGCGGGTCAGGTCCGGGCCCTGCACCCGCTGGCGGGCGTAGTCGAGGGCGTTGAGGTAGCCGGTCGACAGGGTCGCGATCGCCTTCACGCCGACCTGCATCCGCGCCGATTCGATCACCTTGAACATCTGCGCGATGCCGTCGTGCACCTCGCCGACCAGCCAGCCCTGCGCGGGAGTCCCGTGCTGGCCGAAGGTCAGCTCGCAGGTGCTGGAGACCTTCAGGCCCATCTTCTTCTCGACGTTGGTGGCGTACACGCCGTTGCGCTCGCCCAGCTCGCCGGAGGAGTGGTCGAAGTGGAACTTCGGCACCAGGAACATCGACAGGCCCTTGGTGCCCGGCCCGCCCGCGCCGGGCGTGTCCACCGGCCGGGCCAGCACGAAGTGCATGATGTTCTCGCTCAGGTCGTGCTCGCCCGAGGTGATGAACCGCTTGACGCCTTCGAGATGCCAGGAGCCGTCGGCCTGCGGCACGGCCCGGGTGCGGCCCGCACCGACGTCGGAGCCCGCGTCGGGCTCGGTCAGCACCATGGTCGCGCCCCACTGGCGCTCGATCATGATCTCGGCGATGCGCTGCTGCTCGGGCGTGCCCATGCGGTGCAGCAGGCCGCCGAAGCCGGGGCCGCCGCCGTACATGTACACCGGCGCCTGCGCGCCCTGGACCAGCTCGATCAGCGCCCACCACAGGGCGCGCGGCGCGACGACGCCACCGGCCTCGGCGGGCATGTCCAGCCGCCACCACTCGGCGTCCATCCACGCCCGGTACGAGCGGCGGAAGCCGTCCGGCATCGTCACCGAGTGGGTCTGCGGGTCGTAGACGGGCGGGTGACGGTCCACGTCGGCGTACGACGCCGCGATCGGCCCGACCGACAGCCGCTCCACCTCGGCGAGCATGTGCTCGACGGTGTCGGCGTCCAGCTCGGCGAAGCGTCCCGTGCCCAGCTTCTCGCCGAGGGCGAACACCTCGAACAGGTTGAACCGCAGGTCACGAAGGTTGCTCCGGTAGTGGCTCATGCCCACCCTCTCGCCGTGGCGGACCAGCCGCCGTCCAGGCTGCCCATCCAAACGCGCCCGGCTCGCCCCGTCAATACCGACCGGTTGGTATGTAGCTTCTCACCAACCCTACCGACCGGTCGGTCGGATCGCTATGGTGTGCGCACATCGACTGCAACATCACGGACTGACAAGGGGCGAAGCTGTGCGCACAGGTCTGGAAGGTCGTACCGCGCTGGTCACCGGCGCCTCCCGCGGCATCGGCAAGGCCACCGCGGCCGCCCTGGCCGCCGAGGGCTGCAACGTCGTGCTGACTTCCCGGCGGCAGGACGCGCTGGACGCGGTCGCCGAGGAGTTCCGCGCGGCGTACCCGAAGGTCGGCTTCCTGGCCAAGGCCGCGCACGTGGGGGAGAAGGACCAGGCCGACGCCTGCGTCGCCGCCGCCGTCGCCGAGTTCGGCTCCGTCGACGTGCTCGTCAACAACGCCGGCACCAACCCGTACTTCGGCCCCATGGTCGATCTCGACGTCTCCCGCGCCGAGAAGACCGTGCAGGTCAACCAGCTGTCCATCGTGCTGTGGACGCAGGCCGTCTGGCACGCCTCGATGGCCGCCGACGGCGGCGCGATCGTCAACATCGCCTCCGTCGGCGGCCTGGCCACCGAGCTGGGCATCGGCTACTACAACGCGACCAAGGCCGCCGTCATCCACCTGACCCGGCAGTTCGCCGCCGAGCTGGCCCCGAAGGTCCGGGTCAACGGCATCGCGCCCGGCATCGTGCGCACCAAGCTCGCCCAGGCCCTGTGGGAGAACAACGAGGAGCTGATCAACCAGCACACCCCGCTCGGCCGCATCGGCGAACCCGAGGACATCGCCAGCGCCGTGGTCTTCCTGGCCGGCCAGACCTCCTCCTGGATGACCGGCCAGACTCTCGTCGTCGACGGCGGCTCCCTGATCCGCCACTCCTTCACCGCCTGACCGCCCACCGGCAGCCGCCGCGTCCACTTTCCAGGAAACTGCAGCAATCGGACTTCCAGTTCCTGCAGTTTCCTGGAAAGTGCAGCCGAGCGGGGCGGCCGGGCCGGGCTCCCGGTAGCGTGAGGGCATGGCGGCGCAGTGGTGGGTGCTGAACGCGGGTTACGTCGGTGATCGGGTGGCCAGCACGGTCGCATTGCTGCGGGACGGGGACACCATCGTGGTGGTCGACCCGGGCATGGTCGCGGACCGGCAGCGGATCCTCGGGCCGCTGGCCGAGCTGGGCGTCGACCCGGAGTCCGTCACCGATGTGATCTTCAGCCACCACCACCCGGACCACACGATCAACGCGGCCCTGTTCCGCAATGCCCGCTACCACGACCACTGGGCCTACTACGTGGACGATCAGTGGGTCAGCCGGGACGCCGAGGGCTACGCGCTGTCCGACGCCATCCGGCTCATCCGCACCCCCGGGCACACCGCCGAGGACATCACCACACTGGTCGACACCGCCGATGGGCTCGTCGCGTTCACCCACGTGTGGTGGCACGCCGACGGGCCGCCGGAAGACCCGGTCGCCGCCGACGGGGTCGCACTGGCCGCATCCCGCGCCCGGGTGCTCGCCCTGAACCCGGTCCTGATCGTGCCCGGACACGGCCCCGCGTTCACGCCGGACCCGACGACTCCGCGCTGACGCCGTACGGCCCGCCGGTCAAGATCCGTCGACTTGCCTGGCACCTGGGCGTATGCGCGTTCAAGATACGCACAGGTGCCAGGCAAGTCCGATGATCAGGCGGCGGGGTTGCGGTCCTGGTGGCGGTCGTGGTTGCGGGCCAGGCGCAGGCGGATCTGGGCGATGCTGCGGCCGTCGATCTCGGTGACCTCGGCGGTGAAGCCGGGAGCCCTGACCGTCTCACCGGTCTTGGTGGGGATGTGGCCGAGCTTGTCCAGCACCAGGCCAGCGACCGTGGTGTAGTCCATCTCGCCCAGCCGGTTCAGGTCGATGCCCAGGTCCGGCAGGTCGTGCAGCGGGAAGGAACCCGGTACCAGGAACACGTCGTCTGCCTCGCGCACCACCGAGACGATGTCGCGGTCGGTCTCGTCGTAGATCTCGCCGACGACCTCCTCGACGAGGTCCTCCATCGTGATGATGCCGTCGATCGAGCCGTGCTCGTCCACCACCAGGGCGAACTGCTCGCGCTGGTTGCGCAGTTGGCGCATGGCGTCCGACACCGACAGCGTCTCCGGCAGGAAGACCGCGGTGCGGGCGCGCTCGCCGACCGGGCCGCCGCCGCCGAGCAGGTCGCGCAGGTGCACCACGCCGACGACCGAGTCCAGGTCGCCGTCGCCGACCACCGGGGCGCGGCTGTGGCCAGTCTCGGCCAGCACGGCCAGGCCCTCCTCGGCGGACAGGTCCGCGGGCAGGGTGACGACTTCGCGGCGCGGGATCAGGATGTCGCGGATGTCACGCTCGCTGATCTCGAACGCCCCGGAGATGATCTCGCGCTGCTCGGCGGTGAAGCTGCGCTGCGCGACGACCAGGTCGCGGATCTCCTCGGCGGAGATCTCCTCCCGGCCGGCCCGCGGATCGACCCCGGCGATGCGCACGATCATGTCGGTGGCCTTGCCGAGCAGCCACACGAACGGCCGCGACGCGCTGGCCATCCAGTCCAGCGGCCGCGCGGCGACCAGCGCCCAGCCCTCGGCGCGCTGCATGGCGATGCGCTTGGGGGCCAGCTCGCCGAGCACCAGGGTGAGGAAGGTCAGGATCAGGGTGACGATGATGATGGCGACGGGCTCGGCCGCCGAACCCAGGAAGGCGAGCGCCGGCACCAGTGGCTTGGCCAGTGACGTCGCCGCGAAGGCCGAGGCCAGGAAGCCGGCCAGGGTGATGCCGATCTGGATGGTGGCGAGGAACCGGTTGGGGTCCCGGGACAGGCGCGCCAGCACCCTGCCGCCGGAGGAGGAGCGCTCAAGCCGCTGGATCTGCGACTCGCGCAGCGAGATGAGAGCCATCTCGCTGCCGGAAAGCGCTCCGTTGATCAACATCAGGACAAGCACCAGCAGAACCTGGGTGCCGTAGCCGCCCACGGGCGTTCACTCCTCGACATGTTCAAGACAGAACCCACACCGTAGCGGGTCTTCCTGAAGGTTCTGCACAGGGCGGCACGGACAAAGCTCCGTTCATGCTGCACAACGGCATGAACGGAGCCTTGTTCGTGAAATGCGTCAGTCCTGCTTGACCTCGGACTTGTCGCCCGACCACAGCGTGTGGAAGGTGCCCTCGGCGTCCACGCGCTTGTAGGTGTGCGCGCCGAACAGGTCCCGCAGGCCCTGGGTCAGCGCGGCGGGCAGCCGCTCGCGGCGCAGGCCGTCGTAGTAGGCCAGGGACGAGGAGAACACCGGGGCGGGGATGCCCAGCTGCGCGGCGGTGGCCACCACGCGGCGCCAGGCCGGCACGGCCGCCCCGATCGCCTCGGTGAACTCCGGCGCGAACAGCAGGTTCGCGGGCGGGTTCTCGCTGCGGTACGCCTCGGTGATGGTGCGCAGCAGCGCCGCCCGGATGATGCAGCCGCCCCGCCACAGCGACGCGATCGCCGCCAGGTCCAGCTCCCAGCCGTACTCCTTGGCCGCAGACACCAGCATGTCCAGGCCCTGGGCGTAGCTGACCAGCTTGGACGCGTACAGCGCCTGGCGCACGTCCTCGACGAACGTGTCCGGCAGGTCCACCTTGACCTCGTGCCCGGCCAGCAGCTTCTGCGCCGTCGGGCGCTGGGCCGACTGCGACGACAGCGCGCGGGCGAACACCGACTCGCCGATGCCGGTGACCGGCGAGCCCAGCTCCAGGGCCGCCATGACGGTCCAGCCGCCGGTGCCCTTCATGCCCGCGGCGTCGACGACGACGTCGATGAACGGCTTGCCGGTCTTGGCGTCGACGTGGCCGAGCACCTCGGCGGTGATCTCGATGAGGAAGGAGGACAGGTCGCCCTTGTTCCACTCGGCGAAGATCTTCGCCTGCTCGGCCGGCTCCAGGCCCGCGCCGGAGCGCAGCAGGTCGTACGCCTCGCCGATGACCTGCATGTCGGCGTACTCGATGCCGTTGTGGACCATCTTGACGAAGTGGCCGGCGCCGTCGGTGCCGATCCATGAGCAGCACGGTTCGCCGTCCACGTGCGCGGAGATCTTCTCCAGCATGGGCCCGAGCGACTCGTACGACTTCTTCGACCCGCCCGGCATGATCGACGGGCCCTTGAGTGCGCCCTCCTCGCCGCCGGACACGCCGACGCCGACGAAGTGCAGACCCTTCTCGGCCAGCGCGGCCTCGCGGCGGCGGGTGTCGGTGTAGTGGGAGTTGCCCGCGTCGATGATGATGTCGTCCTTGTCGAGCAGCGGCACCAGCTCGGCGATCACGTCGTCGACCGGCTTGCCGGCCTTGACCATGATCAGTACGCGGCGCGGCTTCTCCAGTGCGCCGACCAGCTCGGCCATCGTCTCGGTGGGGACGAAGTCGCCCTCGTCGCCGTGCTCGGCGATCAGCGCGTCGGTGCGGGCGCGGCTGCGGTTGTGCACCGCCACGGTGTAGCCGTTGCGGGCCAGGTTGCGGGCGAGGTTGGCGCCCATCACCGCCAGCCCGGTGACACCGATCTGTGCTGCCATGGTGTGACTCCTGGTCGTGAAAGCTCGATGTTTGCGGCCGCCCCGGTGCGTCCCTTCCACCTCATACCCCATCACGCCGGGCAGGGGTTCGCACGCCCGGGGCGGCGGTGTCCTAGTGATCGAGAAGCCGTGCCGCGGACTCCATCCTCTCCCGAAGACCCGGCCCGGCGAGCGGGTATGGCGCTCTCAGAGTCGGATGCGAGCGGCCACCGGCAGGTGGTCGCTGCCGGTGCGGGGCAGTGACCAGACCCGGGTGACCGTCGAGCCGCGGGCCAGCACGTGGTCGATGCGGGCCAGCGGCGCGGGCGCGGGCCAGCTGAACGCGAAGTCGGACCGGTCCGACGCCAGCTGCGAGGTGACCGGGTCGAGCCCGCGGTCGTCCAGGGTGCCGTTGAGGTCGCCCAGCAGCAGTACGTTCTCCTGCGGCTCGGCGGCCAGCGCCGCGCCGAGCTTTTCGGCGCTGCCGTCGCGCCGGGTCGAGCCGAAGCCGTGCTCCCAGCCCAGGCGCAGCGAGGGCAGGTGGGCGACGTACACCGCGACGTCGCCCTGCGGCAGCCGCACCGTGGCGCGCATGCCGCGGCTCCAGACGTCCACGATCGCGCGCGGCCGGATCTCGACCACCCGCACGTCGGACAGCGGGAACTTCGACCACAGCCCGACCGTGCCCTGCACCGCGGCGTGCGGGTAGGCGGGGGCCAGCGCGGCGGTGTAGGAGGCCATGGCCTGCTCGGTGACCTCCTCCAGGGCGATCAGGTCGGGCGACACCTGCAGCAGGCCCCGGACCGTGCCGGCGGGGTCGGGGTTCTCGTCGCTGACGTTGTGCTGCACCACGGTGAGGTCGTACGGCTCGTCGGCAGCCGGGGCGAGCACCCCGGCGAACAGGCCGAGCCAGGCGGCAACCGGCAGCGGCAGGGTGATCAGGGCGAGCGCCGAGCGGCGCAGCAGCGCGACGCCGAGCAGCGGTGGGACGGCCAGGCCCAGCCAGGGCAGGAACGACTCCAGCAGGCTGCCCAGGTGCCCGAGGGTGTTCGGCACGGCGGAGTGCAGCACCAGCAGGCCGGCGACGAGCACGGACAGCGCCGCCGTCACCAGGCCGGGAAAGCGATGCGCGCGCACCCGGGAGCCCTCCCGGGGGAAGGGCAGCCGTCGGTATGTCGTGACGCCCGTAGCCGGCGCCGTCATGGTGTCCACCAGGGTCAGTCTCGCAGGTGGGCGATGTGGCGCATCTTGTTGGTCGCGTCCAGCGCGGCCACCTTGTACGACTCGGCCAGCGTCGGGTAGTTGAACACCGCCTCGACCAGGTAGTCCACGGTGCCGCCGCAGCCCATCACGGACTGCCCGATGTGGAGCAGCTCGGTCGCGCCGCTGCCGAACACGTGCACGCCGAGCAGCTTGCGGTCCTCGGACGACACCAGGATCTTCAGCATGCCGTGCGAGTCGCCGATGATCTGGCCGCGCGCCAGCTCGCGGTAGCGGGACACGCCCACCTCGAACGGCACCCGCTGGTCGGTCAGCTCGTCCTCGGTGCGGCCCACGTAGCTGATCTCGGGGATGGTGTAGATGCCGATCGGCTGCAACTCCGACATCGGGCCCAGCGGCTGCCCGCAGGCGTGGTGCGCGGCCAGCCGGCCCTGCTCCATCGAGGTCGCGGCCAGCGCGGGGAAGCCGATGATGTCGCCGACGGCGTAGATGTGCGGCACCGCGGTGCGGAAGTGCTCGTCGACGGTGATGCGGCCGCGCTCGTCGGCGGACAGCCCGGCGGCCTCCAGCCCGAGCGAGTCGCCCATGCCCTGCCGCCCGGCCGAGTACATGACGGTGTCGGCGGCGATGGTCTTGCCGCTCTCCAACACCGCGATGGCGCCCTTGGGGTGCTTCTCGACGGCGGCGACGGCCTCGCTGAACCGGAACGTGACGGCCAGGTCCCGCAGGTGGTACTTCAGCGCCTCGACGACCTCCAGGTCGCAGAAGTCGAGCATGCGGCTGCGCCGCTCGACGACGGTGACCTTCGTGCCCAGCGCGGCGAACATCGAGGCGTACTCGATGCCGATGACTCCCGCGCCGACCACGACCATGGAGCGCGGCACGCGGTCGAGTTTGAGGATGCCGTCGGAGTCGATGATGGTCAGGTCGTCGAACTCGACGGTGGCGGGGCGGGCCGGGCGGCTGCCCGCGGCGATGACGATGTGGTCCGCGGTGATCGAGAAGTCGCGGCCGCGTTCGCCGGTGACGTGCACGGTGTGCGGGTCGGTGAACCGGGCCGTGCCGGCGTGCAGCCGTACGCCGTTGCGGGCGAGCTGGCCGCGCACCACGTCGACCTCGCGGCTGATGACGTGTTCGGTGCGGGCGGTCAGGTCCGAGACGGTGATGTCCTCCTTGAGCCGGTAGCTCTGGCCGTAGAGTTCGCGCTGGCTCAGGCCGGTGAGGTAGACCACGGCCTCACGCAGGGTCTTCGACGGGATGGTGCCGGTGTTGACGCTCACCCCGCCGATCATGTCTCCGCGTTCCACCATGGCGACCCGCCGGCCCAGCTTGGCGGCCGCGATGGCGGCCTTCTGCCCGCCGGGCCCGGATCCGATGACGAGGACGTCCACATCACGCATGCCGCATACCTTGGCACGTTCACGTTAACGGCGGGCACCCGCCGAACGGCGATCGTCGCGCCCGCGCCAGGGATCACCCGCCGACCAGGACATTGGTATGGTCGCCGCGTGCGCAGGAGTGTGTCGACGGTCGTGCTCGACCAGTTCCACCATCCGACGCAGGTGATCGTCGGGGGGTTCGCGGCCGCCGCGCTGGCCGGCACGGGCCTGCTGTCGCTGCCCATCGCCACGGAGTCCGGCAAGTCGGCCGACTTCCTGGATGCGCTGTTCACCGCGACCTCGGCGGTGTGCTTGACCGGCCTGGTCCTGGTGGACAGCGAGACGCACTGGTCGGTGGCCGGCGAGCTGATCATCATGGCGCTGATGCAGGCCGGCGGCCTGGGCATCATGACCATGGCGACGCTGTTCGCGGTCGCTCTGTCGGGCCGGATGGGGCTGCGGGCCCGGATGCTGGTGCAGGCGGAGACGAAGACGCTGCAGATGACCGACCTGCGTCGAGTCGTCCGCAACGTGGTGCTGCTCAGCATCGCCGCCGAGATGGTGCTGGCGGTGATCCTGACCGGCCGGTTCATGCTGGGGTACGGCGAGTCGTTCGTGCGCTCGGTCTACCTGGGCGTGTTCCACGCGATCTCGGCCTTCAACAACGCCGGGTTCGCGCTGTGGCCCGACAGCGTGGTCAGGTTCAACACCGATCCGTGGATCTGTGTGACCCTGGCGGTCGGTGTGATCGTCGGCGGGCTGGGCTTCCCGGTGCTGTTCGAGCTGCGCCACTCGTGGCGGCGGCCGAGCCGCTGGTCGGTGCTGACCCGGATGACGCTCATCCTGAGCGCGGTGCTGCTGGTCGGCGGCACCGTCCTGCTGCTGGCCACCGAGGGCCGCAACCCGCGCACGCTGGGCGACATGTCCGGCGCGGACCAGCTGCTCAACGCGTTCTTCGCCGCGGTGATGCCGCGCAGCGGCGGGTTCAACTCCATCGACATCGCGGCGATGTACCCGTCGAGCTGGCTGGCGTACGACGCGCTGATGTTCATCGGCGGCGGCAGCGCGGGCACCGCCGGCGGCATCAAGGTCACCACGTTCGGCCTGCTGGCGTACGTGATCTGGGCGGAGTTGCGCGGCGAGCCGTCGGTCAACGTGGGCCGGCGCCGCATCCCGGAGCAGCTGCACCGGCAGGCGCTCACCATCGCGCTGGTCGGCGTGGGCATCGTGGCGGGTTCGACGTACCTGCTGCTGGTGCTCAACCCGCACCCGCTGGACCAGGTGCTGTTCGAGGTCATCTCGGCGTTCGCGACCGTCGGGGTGTCCACGGGCATCACCGCCGAACTCAACGTGGCCAGCCACGCGCTGCTCGCGGTCCTGATGTTCGTGGGCCGTGTCGGCCCGCTGACCCTGGGCACGGCACTGGCGCTGCGCGCCAAGACCCGCCACTACGAGCTACCCGAGGAGCGTCCCCTTGTCGGCTGAGAACGGCAACGACCCGGTCGTCGTCATCGGACTGGGCAGGTTCGGCAGCTCGCTGGCTCTGGAGCTGATGCGCCGCGGAACCGAGGTGCTCGCCATCGACCATCGGCCCAAGGTCGTGCAGAGTCTCGCGGGCGAGCTGACCCACGTCGTGACCGCCGACGCCACCGACCTGGAGGCGCTGCGCCAGCTCGGCGTGGCCGAGTTCGGCCGGGCGGTGGTCGCCATCGGCTCCGACCTGGAGGCCAGCATCCTGGCGACGTCGCTGCTGGTGGAGCTGGAGGTGGCCGACATCTGGGCGAAGGCCGTCAGCCGCCAGCACGGCCGCATCCTGGAGCGCATCGGAGCCAAGCACATCGTGCTGCCCGAGCACGACATGGGCGAGCGGGTGGCGCACCTGGTGTCGGGCCGGATGCTCGACTACATGGAGATCGACTCGAACTTCGCGCTGGTCAAGACCCGGCCCCCGCACGAGTACGTGGGCGTCGCGCTGGGCGAGACCCGGCTGCGGCGCAAGCACGGGGTGACCATCGTCTGCGTGAAGACGCAGGGCAGCGAGTTCACCTACGCCGACGCGACGACCGTGTTGCAGTACGGCGACATCATCGTGGTCGCCGGGCCGGTGGACCGGGTGGAGCGCTTCGCCGAACTGCCCTGACCGCCCGAGGCGTTTTGATCATCCGGGGACCGGGAACGGGGGAGGATGTAGACAGCGGGCAATCTCGTGCCCGCTCGGTCCCGGGAGGCAGCCCATGACCGCAGACGTCTCGGTCCCCGCGCCGCAGCCGCAGCGCGACGACCCGCACGAGCTGCGCCGGGTGATCACCCGGCCCATGCTGATCTTCTTCATCCTGGGCGACATCCTCGGGGCCGGCATCTACTCGCTGACCGGGCAGGTCGGCGCGGAGGTCGGCGGCGCGATCTGGGCGTCGTTCCTGGTCGCGTTCGTGCTGGCGTTTTTGACCGCGTTCGCGTACATGGAGCTGGTCACGAAGTATCCGCAGGCCGCCGGCGGGGCGCTGTACTGCGACCGGGCGTACCAGATCAAGTTCCTGAGCTTCCTCGTCACCTTCGCGATCATGGCGTCCGGGGTGACCTCGGCGAGCTTCGCCGCCACTCGGGTCGGCGGGCGCTACTTCAGCGGTCTGACCGGGGTGGAGCACCCGCCCACGATCCTCATCGGCACGCTGGCGATCCTGCTGGTCGCGGCCGTGAACTTCTGGGGCGTCGCCGAGTCCATCAAAGTCAACATCGCGATCACCTGCGTCGAGCTGGCCGGCCTGCTGTTCGTCATCGGCGTCGGGGCCAGCGTGCTGGCCCAGGGCTCCGGCGACCCGGCCGCCGCGTTCACCTTCTCCGGGCAGGGCTTCGGCGTCGTCACCGGCATCATGGCGGGCGCGGCGACCGCCTTCTACGCGTTCCTGGGCTTCGAGGACTCGGTGAACCTCGCCGAGGAGACCACCGAACCGTCGAAGGACTTCCCGCCCGCGATGATCACCGGCCTGCTGGGGGCTGCCGTCGTCTACCTGCTCGTCGCGTTCACCGCGGCCATGGTGGTGCCGCTCGACGTGCTCACCACCTCCACCGGCCCGCTGCTCGAGGTCGTCAAGATCGGTGCGCCGGACCTGCCGGTGTCGCAGATCTTCTCCGCCGTGTCCATGGTCGCGGTCTCCAACACCATGCTGATCAACATGCTGATGGCGTCCCGGCTCCTCTACGGCATGGCTCGGCGCGACGTGCTGCCTCGCCCGTTCGCGGTGCTGTCCAACCGGCGTACCCCCTGGATCGCGATCGCCTTCACCACCGCCCTGTCGATCCTGCTCATGGCGACCGTCAGCGACCTGACCGACCTGTCCGACACCACCGTGCTCCTGCTGACCGCCGTCTTCCTGCTGGTCAACATCGCCGCCCTGGTCCTGCGCCGCGACCACGTCCAGCACCGCCACTTCCGCGCACCGACGGTCATCCCGGTGCTGGGCGCGATCGTGTCCGCCGTCTTCCTGCTCCCCTTCGTCCGCGAGTCCGGCATCTACCTTCTCGCCTTCTGGCTCCTCCTCGGCGGCGTAGCCCTCTGGGCCGTGAACCGCCTGGTAGTCCGCCGCCTCCCACCCCGCGACGGCTCCGCCGCCGCCCCACCCCCGTCCTGATCTTGTGTGGGCCGGCGCGCGGCAAGCGCAAGTTTTCCTCAAGGGTGGGTTGGGGGTGTTTCGCGCGGGTGGGGGTGGCCGTCACTGTGGGTGCACCATCCGCACCACGACGTTGACGACGGGAGCTCGCCATGCGGTCCACCCTTGAGCTGCTGCCCGCTGCCGCCGCGTGCGAGCCGGTCGCCCGGCTCGACCGGTCCCGGCTGACGGACGCGTTCGAGCTGGTCTGTCTGGTGCGGGCGACGTCGCTGACGCCGGACGGGGGAGTGCGGGTGGGTCATCCGCGTCGCCCGGCCACGCCGGCCGGGACGGTCGAGTTCAGCGCCGAGCACGCCGCCCGCCGCATGGGGCAGCTGATGCGGGCGCTGGATCTGCCGTACGCCCACGAGACCGCCGAGGCGGGGCTGCGCCGCCGCTACCTGCTGCACCGGGTCAGCGTGCCGGGCGAGCACCGCGCTGCGTACCTGGAGATCGCCGAGGGCGCCTGGCGGCAGGGGCGGGCGGCGGTGCTGAGCACGGCGCCGGTCGGCGGCTCGGCCCCCGCGCACGCCGAGCGGCTGCGCCTGGCCGGCTCCGCGTGGCGGGGCGTGCTGCTGGCCGCGGGCCGTCACATGCGCAAACACATCCTGGGCGTACGCGTCATCGACCAGGACCTGGCCGCGATCCTGGTCCGGGGCGCACACCTGCTCGGGGCGCAGGCCGCCCTGTCCCGCCAGGCGGGCAGCCTGCTGGTCAGCGTCCCCGCCGGCACCGCCCACCGCGTCCTGCACGGCGCGGGCATCCTCCACTGAGCGCGACGTCCGTTGTTGAGGCCTGACGTCCGGTCTGACGGTCCGGGCGCGCCCGCCATCGAGTGCCGTGCCGACCCGCCTCCCGGTGGATCTGGTGCTTGATCCGTTTTTGTGGACGCTGGACGCCCCTATAGGGGCACCTGGCGTCCACAAAAACAGATCAAGGACTGCGCCATCCGGCGAACCAGCGAGTGCGCGACCGGCGGGCATCCGAGCGCGGGCTCAGCTGTCGGCATAAAGCGGGCGAGGCTGAGAATGTCAGGCTAGCCTGACGGAATGACCACGCCTGACGAGCTCGAACGCGAGCACACCCTCCAGACGGCCGTCACCCGCTACAACGACCTGCGCATGCGCGAGGCGCTCGGCGAGGTCGGCCTCACGGTCGACGAATCGCTGCAGGCGCTGGCGCTCGGGGAGCTGATCATCCGCAAGGCCGGATACGGCCGGCAACTGTCGGTACGCGGCGCGCGCAGTGCCGGGGCCTCCTGGGCGCAGATCGGCGCCGCGCTGGGCATGACGCGCCAATCGGCCTGGGAGGCGCACACCCGCTGGATCAACGACCAGGCCGAGCAGTTCCGCACCACCGGTGTCGCGGGCTTCGACGCCGAGCAGGAGGCGCAGGCCCGAGACCTGGCCGGCGACGGCGACTGATTCCGGCCCGCCGGTCCAGGGTGCGTAGGTGCGCTCGCTTCGGGGTGCGGCGCGCGTCGGGTAGGTTCTGCGCCGTGGTCCGTCTGCGAGTGCCGTCGGCTGCCGCGCTGGTCGTGGCGGTCCTGCTCGGCATGGGCGCGTGCACCGAGCCCGCACCGGAACCGGTGCACCTGGACATCGCGACCGGCAGCCGCACCGGGGTCTACTACGTCTTCGGGGAGGCGTACAAGACGATCATCGACCGGGAGCTGCCGCACGTGCGGGCCAACGTCCTGGTGACCACGGCCTCGGCGGAGAACGTGCGGCTCGTCGGCAGCGGGCAGGTGCAGCTCGGCTTCACCCAGGCAGACATCCTGCCCACCACCGGCAACCAGGTGCGGGCCGTGGCGCGCGTCTACGACGACCTGCTGCACCTGGTGGTACGCGGCGACGGCCCAGTGCGCCGCCTGGCCGACCTGCGCGGCCGCACCGTCTCGGTCGGCGCGCCCGGCTCCGGCACCGCGATCACCGCGAACCGCCTGCTGGACGTCGCCGACCTGTCCGGCGACCAGGTGAAGATCAGCCAGCTAGGCCTGGACGCCTCCGCGCAGGCGCTGGCAACCGGCGAGATCGACGCGTTCTTCTTCTCCGGCGGCCCGCCCGTCAAGGCCATCGAGCAGCTGGTCGACGCGATGCCGATCCGGCTCGTCGAACTCGGCGAGTGGACCGAGCCGCTGCGGGTGCGATACAGCGAGGTCTACGTCAGCCGCGACATCCCGTCCTCGGTCTACGGGCTGGACCCGATCAGCACCGTCGCCGATCCGAACTACCTCGTGGTCGGCGCGGACATGCCCGACGACCTGGTCTACGAGCTGACCCGGCTGCTCATGCAGTACCGCGACGAGCTGGGGGTCGCCCACCCGGCCGCCGGACGCCTCAACCCGCAATCGGCCATCGCGACCGCCCCACTACCCCTGCACCCCGGTGCGGCCCGCTACTACCAATCAATCAAACCCTGACCCGCCCCGCGCCCTGCGGGGGGCTGGGCGGGCGGGCTGGCTGCCGGTCAGTGGTCGGCCGGTGCTGTGTCGGCTTGTTCGACCTGGTGGATGAGCTGTTTGAGGTGGGAGATCTCGGCGCGTAGGGCAGTCTGGCCGGCGGCGGTGAGGGTGACCCAGGTGCGGGGGCGCTTGCCCTCGTAGCCTTTCTCGATCCGGATCAGCTCGGCCTTCTCCAGCACGGTCAGGTGCTGTCCGAGGTTGCCTGCCGTCAGCTGCAGGGTCTCGCGCAGGAAGCCGAACTCCACCTGGCGGGCCTGGTGCGTGATGGCCATGATGCCCAGCCGGACGCGCTGGTGGACGACGTCGTCGAGGCCGTTGGCCGGATGCTCGGTCATCACGCCTTGGCCTCGGTCGCCGGCCGGAACAGGGCGAAGACGGCGGACCCGAGCAGCAGCACCGCCGCCGGGACGAGCAGCTGCGGCAGGAAGAACCACCGCGACGACGACTGGATGACCTGACCGCCCATGATCGCCACGATAGCCAGCAGCACGACACTGTACGCCAGCAGTGCCCGGTGGCGCTCGACCCACGCGAGCACCAGCAGCGCCAGCCCGATCACGGCCACGGGGCTGGCTAGCCCGTTGACCAGCCACGCCGCGGGTCCGACCTCGATGTCGGCGGCCGAGGTCGGGTCGGCGGGCATAGGAATGAGTGGGTGGAACGTGAGCCAGGTCGACACGGCCGTCATCAGCACGGCCAGCGCGACGCCGACGACGACGTAGGGACGGATCGGGCTGCCCACGCCGCGCCGCCGGGACTGCCTGACGTAGAAGCCCGCGATCACCGCGTAGGCGACGGTGAGCGCGACGGTCCAGTACGCGAGTTCGGCCGGGTTGGGCGCGGGGCAGACCATGTGGTCCGCGTCGGATCGGCAGGCGCTGAAGACGTCCCAATAGGGAGCGTATCGATACACGGGAATCGCGAGGAGTGTGACCATCGCGAGGACCAGCAGTGGAAACCAGGTCCCGCGCTGGGCGACACGGACCTGGCGCGTCAGGTCGCGCACCGACGCCAGCAGCTCGTGTGGACTGTTCGCCTGAGGGGCGGACTCGTGTGTCATGCAGTCAGCTTTGCATTACAGACCAATCCGCGCAAGAGAGTGTGCGGCGAGATTTCGGTGTGACCGTCTAACATCTGCCGATGCGCCGCATCACTGCCGAGCTCGTCGCCCGGCGCACCGATCTGAGGATCGGCTGGGACCTGCGACCGGGCTCGCTGGGGCCCGGTCCCCAATACCGTATGGCCGGCGGTCGGGTCGAGGCCCTGGATCACCGCTTGGACACGATCGCGGCAGCTGATGCCCCAGCCGGCAGGCTGCTCAACGCCTCGTCCGATCTGGCCACGGTGGTCATGGCCGGCGACCGTGACCTGACGATCCGTCGTGACGGTGTGGACGTACACCTGCCGGCACGCGGCGCTGATTCCGCGACGTTGCTGCGGGACGGCAGCCTCCTGGTGACCGCGCCGCCCGACGACCTCCCGGTGGGGCGGGCCGTCCAGAAATTCGGCCTCGACGGCTGCCCCCGGGTGCTGCTGATCAGCCCAGCGGGCACGGTCGTTGACGAAGCTCCGTTGCCGACCGCCGATCCCGAGATGGTCGCGCTGGCCCATCCGCACGACGGCTCGGTGCTCCTGGATGCGGGCGAGGGCCAGGACGGTAGTTCCGTCTTCCGCGTCCGGGCGGACGGCGACAGGGTGAGCGTCGAGCGCATTCTGGACAACGTGGTGACCGCCGCCTTCAGCCCGTCGGGAAGCCGGCTGCTGCTGATGCCGCATCCGAGCTTCGGTGCATCGGTCCGCGTCGTGTCCTGGCCGGATCTGACGCTGCTGCACGAACTCACCACAGAGGTGCTCGGCGAGGACGAGCGCTTCGACGTGTACGGGTGCTTCCTGTCCGAGTCCCGGGTCGTGCTGTCGGTGTTCGAGGCGCCGCCGCTGGTGTGCACGGCCGAGCTGCGCCCGGAGGGGCGGATCGTCCTGCCGCCTGAGTACGAGGCCGCCACCCCCGTGACGTTGTTCGGGTACCCGGAGCACACGATCGGACTCGACCTCATCCTGTCGAACGGCACCTGGGCATCGACGGTCTGGCGCGTGCCGTAACCGGCGGGCCGGGCCGGCTGCCGGGACGTACGAGCTAGGCGGCGGTGTCCAGGCCGGGCAGCCACACCCGGGCGTCGAGGCCGCGCTGGCCGGCGTGGGTCATCGCGAGCTTGCCGCCGGACGCGTCGACGAGCACGGCCGCGATGGTCAGGCCCAGGCCGGAGCCGTCGATGTTCTGCGCGTCCGGGGCCCGCCAGAAGCGTTCCGTGGCCTGGTCGAGCTGGGCGTCGGTCATGCCGGGGCCGTCGTCGCGCACGTGCACCGCGATCCCGTCGTCGGCGGTGCGGACCTCCACCTCGACCCGGCCGCCCGGTCCGCTGAACTTGACGGCGTTGTCGATCAGCGCGTCCAGGGTCTGGTCGAGCGCGGTCGGCACGACGTGCACCAGCGCCACCGGTAGCCCGACGGTCAGCGTGAGGGTGGTGCCGTGGTGGCGGGCCAGCGGCTCCCACGCCGCGACCCGCGCCTGCGCGACCGCGACGGCGTCGATGGTGACGAGCTGGTGCCGGCCGCGTTCGGCGCGGGCCAGGGTGAGCAGCCCGTCGAGCACCGTCGCCAGCCGGTCGGTCTCCTCCAGGGCGAGCCGGTGCTCGCTGCGGCCGTCGTCGTCGGCCAGGCTCGGTCCGAGTTCCTCGACGCGCAGCCGCAGTGCGGTGAGCGGGTTGCGGAGCTGGTGGCTGGCGTGGGCGACGAAGGCGCGTTGACGGTCCATGGCGTCGGCGACGGCTCCCGCCATGTCGTTGAAGCTGCGGGTGAGCCGCCGCAGCTCCGGCGGGCCGGCCTGGGCGGAGATCCGGGTGTTGCCGTCGCCGGCGGCGACCTCGTGTGTCATCGCGTCGAGCACGGTGACCGGGCGCAGCACCCAGTTGGCCAGGCTGCGCGCGGTGAGCACGCAGGCCAGCGCGGCGAGCAGGCCGATGCCGCCCAGGGCGAGCCACCAGAAGGTCACCGCGTCGCGGACCCGGTCGGCCGGCGACACGATGATCACCATGCCGAGGACCTCGCCGTTGTCGTTGACCGGCACGGCGACCACGATCGGATCGCCGGTCCAGGGCAGCACCGACTCGGCCGAGCTGTACTGCTGCCCGGCCAGCGCGGCGCGTACGGCCGCCTCGCCCCGGCCGGGTTCGAGGTGGTAGCTCACCGAGCGGACGAAGGTGTGCCGGTCGCGGTCCAGCACGGCCGCGCCGATGCCGTACAGCTCGTCGTAGCGGGCCAGTTCGTCGCGGACGGTGCCGACGGTGTCGGTGCGCAGGCCGGGCCGGGCCAGGGCGGCGAAGCGGGTGGCGTCGGCCAGCCGGTCGGCGCGGACCAGGTCGGACTCGCGGCTGGCCAGGGTGAGCGCGAGCGGGATCTCCAGGGCGAGCAGGACCAGCGTCATCAGCAGCAGGTAGCTGGCGGCCAGGCGTTGGCGCACGGCTACTCGCCGCGCAGCCGGTAGCCGACGCCGCGCACCGATTCGATGAGCCGCGGGTCGCCGAGCTTGCCACGCAGGGAGCCGACGTGCACCTCGACGGTGTGCCGGGCGACCCAGGTGGTCTGCCAGGCGTCGAGCAGGATGCGGTCGCGGGTGATGACCAGTCCGGGGTGGCGGGCCAGCGACAGCAGGATGTCGAACTCCTTGCGAGTCAGCGCGACGTCGTTGCCGTCGACGGTGACGGCGCGGGCGGGCACGTCGATGCGGATCCGCCCGGCGACGATGACCATCAGTTCGGGGGAGGCGTACGCGGCCCGGCGCAGCACCGCCTCGATGCGCGCCTGCAGTTCGACCATGGAGAAGGGCTTGACCACGTAGTCGTCCGCGCCGACGCGCAGCCCGACCACCCGGTCGCGCTCCTCGCCGCGGGCGGTGACCGCGATGATGCCCAGCTGGGGGCTGCGCGCGCGCAGGGTGCGGCACACGTCGAGGCCGTCGCCGTCGGGCAGGGACAGGTCGAGCAGCACCAGGTCGCAGGGGGCGGCGGACAGGGCCGCGGCGGCGGTGGCGGCGTGCTCGACGTCGTACCCGCGGCGGGTCAGCGCGGCGCTCATCGCGGTGGCGACCCGCAGATCGTCCTCGACCAGCAGGATGCGCAACCTGACCTCCCCTCCACGCCCGTGTGGCCTTCGATGATGCGTCACCGCCGCACCTGGCCGCCAGCGGGGCCGGTCCGCATCGATTGATGCCTTGACTTGGATCAGTGGCGGTGGTTGACTCGCATTGTATTTAAGAAAGTTTCCTAAACATTCGTGCGCCTGTCCGGCCGGGGGAGAAGGCCGCCGGGCGCAGGTCGTCGCCGGTCCGTCGGTGGGGCGAGGCGACGGCCGTCCCCGGCGATCGTCGCGCGCCGTGCCGCCACGACGACCGCCGGGCGTGCCGGGCGTCCGGGCGGAGCATGGTGTGTCATGCGCCCGGGCGCCCGGGGCGTACGGTTTGCCGGTGACACAGAACCCCATCAGGTACGCGGTCGTAGGGCGCGGCTGGCGTGCGCAGTTCTTCTTCAAACTCGCCGAGCTGATGCCCGAGCGGTTCGCGGTGACCGGCGTGATGACCCGCTCCGTCGATGCCGCCGCCGAGGTGGCCGGGCGCTGGCGGCTGCCCGTCACCCAGGACCTCGGCGACCTGCTGCGCACCGACCCGGAGTACGTCATCACCTCGGTGCCGTGGGGCGTGAACCCCGGGCTGGTCGAGACGCTGGTGGAGCGCGGCCTGCCGGTCCTGTCGGAGACCCCGCCCGCCCCGGACCTCGACGGGCTGCGCAAGCTCTGGGCGCAGGTCGGCCAGGCCGAGAAGGTCCAGGTCGCCGAGCAATACCTGCTGCTGCCCGACCACGCGGCACGGCTGGCGGTGCTGCGTTCCGGCGTCATCGGCGAGCGCACCTCGGCCCAGGTGTCGTCCACGCACGGCTACCACGCGGTGTCGATGCTGCGGGGCATGCTCGACGTCGGCATGGGCCCGGCGAGCGTGCACGCCCGCACGTTCACCGCGCCGCTGGCCGACCCGATGAGCCCGGCCGGCTGGCGCGACGACGCCACCCCGAAGCCCGCCGTGAACACGCTGGCCACCATCGACTTCGGGGGCCGGAGCGGCCTGTACGACTTCACCGACAACCAGTGGTGGAACCAGCTGCGCACCCGGCGCATCCTGGTCCGCGGCAGCCTCGGCGAGCTGGTCGACGACCGCGTGGTGCGCCTGCAAGGAACCAGGACCGTGCTGGAGTCGGAGCTGCGCCGCCGCCAGACCGGCCGCGACCTCAACCTCGAAGGCTTCGACCTGGACCACATCAGCTTCGACGGCTCCGTGGTCTACACCAACCCCTACGCGGGCGTACGGCTGTCCGACGAGGAGATCGCCATCGCGACCATCCTGGAGGCGACCGGCCGGTGGGCGCGCGGCGAGGCAGAGCCGCCCTACCCGCTGGCCCAGGCCTGCCAGGACCACCTGATCAGCCTCGCCATCGACGAATCCGCCCGCACCGGCCAGACCGTCTCCGTCGGCGTCGAACCCTGGCAGTGACCACCGCGCCCGGGTTTGCTGCAGTTTCGTGGAAAGTGCAGCAAACCCGGGGCGCGGAACGTGCGGTTTCCTCGAAACTGCAGCGACCGGCGGAGTCAGGCCGGGAACTTCTCCCCGGTGAGGTGGGCGCAGGCGGCCAGCAGGCGGTCCTGGGCGGCGATGTCGTAGGCGGCGGCGTTGGCGCGCAGGTCCTGGCGGCGCTTGAGGTAGCGGCCGCTGAAGCCGACCTCGGCCTCGTCGGCGGTGGCGAGCCACACCTGCGTCTCGGCTCCGTCGGCGAGTTCGTCGGGGGCGTTCGGGCCGCCCATCCTGGTCTTGATCCACCCCGGGTCGACGGCGTTGCTCAGCACCGCAGGGAACAGCCGCGCCACCGCGAACGCCAGCAGCACGTCGTGCAGCTTCGAGTCGCTGTATGCCTGCATGCCGTTCCACGCCTTGTCGGCGAACTGCAGGTCGTCGAAGTCGGCCCGGCCGGCCGCCTCCAGCCCCGAGGTCAGGTAGACCAGCCGCTGCGGTAGCGGCATCAGCGCCGTCAGCAGGTACGGGGCGAGCACGTTGACGGCGAAGGTGCGCTCGACGCCGTCCTCGGTGAGTTCGCGCCGGGCGGCCGAGCCCACCCCCACGTTGTGGATCACCGCGTCGAACGGTCCGTGCGCGGTCGCCGCCGCGGCCAGTGAGCGGGTCTGCGCCAGTGACGACACGTCGCCGACGAGCACCGCGGCCGCTCCCGGCACCGCGTCACGGGTCTGAGCGGCACGCTGCTCGTTGCGGGCGTGCAGCACCACCCGGTGCCCGAGGGCGAGCAGTTCGCGCGCCGTGTGCAGGCCGATGCCGTCTGCTGAGCCGGTGACCAGAACGCTGCTCATGCGGGTGCCTCTCCGGTGGTGGATCTCCGTGGCCAACCCTACGCCGGAGCGCCGCCGGCGGCGAATCGCACTCCTTGCGCGGGAGGTCGGGATCATGGCTGTCCGGATCGGATGCGAATGGTAACGAACGTAATTCGCATTGGTCCACAGACGTCACTCCAATGACTGCCAACTTCCGACACATCGGTAACGTTTCCGCTGGCCGTCGCTACATTTGCCTTCACTTCCACTGATGAGGGAACGCCATGCGCATTCTGCACATCATCGCCACGCCCCGTGGTTCCGAATCCCATTCGCTTCGGGTTTCCGAGGCATTTCTGAATGGCGTTCGCGAGCAGTCCGGTGACGTCACCGTCGACGTCGTCGACCTGTACCAGCATGACCTGCCGGCGATGGCGGGTGACAACATCGAGGCGAAGTACACGCTGATGGTGGGCCGCCCGATCGACCGGAGCCATGCGGAGTCGTGGGCGCAGATCGAGTCCCTGATCGAGCACTTCGTCTCCGCCGACGCGTATCTGATCACCGCGCCGATGTGGAACTTCGGCGTACCGTACGCGCTGAAGTACTACATCGACTGCCTCGTGCAGCCCGGATACCTGTTCCGGTACGACGAGACGGGCCAGGTCGTGCCGATGGTCAACGGCAAGCGCATGGTCTGCGTGACCTCCCGCGGCGCGGACTACTCGGCGGGCTCCTACCTGCACTCTTACGACTTCCAGGAGCCGTACCTGCGGGCGATCTTCGGGTTCGTCGGCATCACCGACCTGCGGTTCATCCACGCCCAGCCGATGGACATCACCCCGCACCAGCGCGAGGCGGCGCTGACCGGGGCCGTCGCGCAGGCCCGCGACCTGGGCCGGGAATTCCTGTCACCGGCCGTCGGCGCACCGGCCTGACCTGACCTGCCGTCCCGGGGACCCGTGCTTGCGGCCGGGTCCCCGGGACGGCCCGCTAGACGCGGGTGAAGCGCACGGCGTCGGCGACGACGTAGCCGGTGCCGGTGGTCCACCGGCTCACCCCGACCTTGTCGCCGTCACCGGCGGCGAGGGTGAAGACGCCCAGTGAGATCCACTGGCCGCCGTTGACCCGCTGGTCGACGGTCACCGACTGGTTTCCCGAGGTGGTGGCCACGATGAACGGGGTCGCGCTGTTGTAGCCGGCGTTGGCGGGATACCAGATCGCGACCTCGTACGACGCGGTCTGCGGGATGTTCACTCGGAACCAGGCCGGGTCGCTGGCCGCGACCGGGTCGGCGAAGCGGTAGTCGGCGCCGTAGCGCTGGGCGGAGAACGCCGAGGTGCCCCAGTTCGCACTGGCGGTGAACCCGCCGGCGGTGGCGTTGTCCACGATGGCGCTCCACGACGTCGGCGGCGGCTCCTCCGAAACGGTCGTCGACACGTCGAGGTAGTTGCGGTCGATGTTGATCTGCACCCCGCCCCAGGTCTCCAGCACCTCCCCGGCGTACTGGTGCAGCCGCCGGTGGTTGGTGTAGTAGGCGTCGTCGCAGTACTGGCCGCCGTCGGTGTCGGCCACGCCGTTCCACCAAGCGATCCAGAGGTGGTCCAGGCGCGTGTAGCGGGTGTCGTGGTAGGCGCTGCAGACGTCGGTGATGCCGGATGAGCCGCTGGAGTACATGCCGGACAGGTAGCCGCGCACGTGCAGCTGCTGCGTCCACCCGGACAGGAACGACAGCACGGCGTCCTTGCACGAGGCGTTCGACGGATAGTGCTCGACGTCGTTGTAGATCGCGCTGCCGGCGGGGATGCCCAGCGCCTGGGCGGCGCTGACCGCGCTGTTCGCGGCAGTCGCGCCCTGCGACCGTGCGGTGGCGGGGTCGGCGGACATCTTCGGCAGCCGGGTGCCGCACGGGGCCTGGCGGCCGAGTTCGATCGGGATCAGCCGCCAGCCGTTGTTGGTCTGGTTGGTCACCCAGTTCGCGGTCAGGTTGGGCTGCGAACAGGACCGGCTAGCGCCGCTGATGTAGACGCCGACGGCCCGGTAGGGCGAGCTGTTGCGCCACGCGTTCATGGTCGACTGGGACGGGGCGGCGCAGGTGTCGAAGCCCTTGCCGGTGTACACGCCCGGCTGCGGCCCGGGTGCCGCCAGGGGTGCGGCGGCGGTGGCGGTCCTGGTGGACGCCGCTGCGGCGAGCAGGCTGTCGGCGGCGGGCTTGGCGTCGCGGCCCAGCTTCGCCGAGCCGAGGACGCGGCGCACGGCGTCCTCGGTGTCGGGCGTGTGCGCGGCGGTGACCAGCACGCCCGCGCCGCGTACGGCGACCTGGATCGCGTCGTCGCGGGACGCGGCGCCGACCGCGACCGCCGTGCCCGGCGCGGTGACGGCGGTCTGCGGGGTGAGGCGGGCCGCCGAGACGTCGTCGAGCGGTTCGATGATCAGGGCCGCGGTGCGCCCGACCAGGTCGGCGGGGCAGGTCGACTGGTCGCCGGGGTGTCCGAGGTAGACCGTCGGCCGGTCGAACCGCACGCATGCCGTCGGATCGGCGCTCAGGTCGACGACCTGCCACGAGGCCGGAACGGTGACGCGGTATCCGTGGTAGCCGACGGTCCGGCCGCCCTCGGCGACGACGTCCGCGGGCTTGGCCCACGCCGCCGCGCCCGCCAGAGACGAACCGGTGACCGCGATGGACATCGCGACCAGAACGGCTGGACCTGCTAGGACCTTTCTCATGCGAGCCTCCGGGGGTATGAAGGAATTTTCAGCTGATACATCGATGTGTGGAGAATTCCTACCACGTATTCATGACTGCCGCTAGGTCGGGCGCATGGCGGAGGCGTGTCGAAGCGGCGAAGTTTGACATGCAGCCAATCGGCTGCCTATGGTCGAAACATGCAGCCGGACGGCTGCATGTGAGGATGGCGATGGACGACGTGTTCAAGGCGCTGGCGGACCCGAGCCGCCGCGCCCTGCTGGACAGCCTCAACGCCCGCAACGGGCAGACCCTGCGTGAGCTGTGCGCGGGGCTGGACATGGCCCGGCAGTCGGTGAGCAAGCACCTGGCGGTGCTGGCGGAGGCCAACCTCGTCACCACCGTGTGGCGGGGCAGGGAGAAGCTGCACTTCCTCAACGCCGAGCCGATCAACGCCATCGCCGACCGCTGGATCGACCGCTACCACCGCGGGCGGGTGCACGCCCTCGCGGACTTGAAGACGGCATTGGAGCAACAGGACATGGACGAGTTCGTCTACACCACGTACATCCGGACCACGCCGCAGAAGCTGTGGCAGGCGATCACCGACCCGGCGTTCACCAGCCGGTACTGGCAGGTCACCTTCGACACCGACTGGCAGGTCGGCTCGACGATGACCTGGGAGCGACTCGGCGTGGTCATGGCCGACCCGGCGCAGGTGGTGCTGGAGGCGGACCCCTACCGGCGGCTGGCCT
Source organism: Catellatospora sp. NPDC049111 (assembly GCF_040648615.1). NCBI lineage: Bacteria > Bacillati > Actinomycetota > Actinomycetes > Micromonosporales > Micromonosporaceae > Catellatospora > Catellatospora sp. NPDC049111. Next base: position 212,909 of record NZ_JBEZEB010000007.1, read on the forward strand.
ACACCTTCCACACCTTCACGCCCGAGTTCGCCAAGTCCGTCGACATGGACGAGGACCTGCGGCAGCAGCTCGCGGCCGAGCGGCGCTCGAAGGTCAGCTTCGACCTGGAGCAGGTCGGCGACCTCGTCAAGCTCACCGTCGTGCACGACGGCTTCGCGCCCGGTAGCGCGCTGCCCGGCATGGTCAGCGAGGGCTGGCCGCACCTGCTGTCGGACCTGAAGACCCTGCTGGAGACCGGCCGGACGATGGCCGAAGCGGCGGCCTAGGCCGGGGCGAAGGCCCTGTCGGAGAGCGCGTCGAGGCGCTCCACGGTTCACCGAGGACATGGGCCGCGTGATCGCTGATGAGCGGACAGCGGGGCTCGTGCGGGTGGGCTACCGTACGGGCGGTGATTGATACCCCACTCGTCGCCGACGCCCCGGCGAGCCTGCCGGAACGGGACCGGCCGCTGGTGATCGCGCACGCCAGGCAGGGGCGGGCGCACCCCGATCCGGCCGTGGCGGCGGTGGCGGTGGCGCACGTGCGCCGGCTGAACCGGCGCGACCGGGCCGTCCGGCAGTTACTCCTCGGGGTGGGCGCGGTCTCGTTCTTCGGCAGCGTCCTGGCGGTGACGATCGCCGGAGGCGAGGTCAGGGACGCGCCCTGGTGGATCCTGCTGGTGTTCCTCCCGGCGGTGCCCGGCGCGCTGATCGGCGCCGAGGTGTGGGAGCCCGGCGAGCGGCGTCGCAGACTGCGGCCCCTGCTGGAGACACCGAACCTGCGGATGCTGCTCGAACGCGCCGAGCCGTGCCCGGCGACGCCGGTGACGATCGGGCGCTACCGCGGGCTGCGCGCGTGGTGGCCGGTCCTGGTGCCGTCCGTCGCCGCGGTCGGCTGGTTGACCTGGCGCAATCTGCACGTGCCGGCCAAGCCCCTGGACGGTCTGGCGGCCATCGCCATCGGGCTGATCGCCTGGGCCCTGATCCTGCTGCTGGTCGCGGTCGGCTGGCTCGTGCAGCGGTGGCGTGGCGCGCCTGCCGAGTCGTCCGACGCGGCGACGCCGATCACCGTCGACGAGTCGGGCCTGCGCTTCCGGGCACTGCCGGACGTGGTCGCGTGGTCCGAGGTGAGCGCCGTCGATCTGCTCGGGCCGTCCCCCGCCGAGCCGGAGACGCCGATGGCGGTGCGCTGGTCACTGCACGGCCGCGATCCGATCGTCATCAAGGCTGACGACATGGCCCAGCCACCGGAGACCGCCATTCGCGCCACCTGGGCGTACCGTCCTGACCTGCGGTGGAGGCCCGTGGACGAGGGCTGAGCCCGGCCACGCCGGGATCAGCGCCGTCGTGGCGGCGACGTCTGCAGCCACTCGCCGATCAGGTCGGCGATGACGGCCGCGGCGGTGTCGTTGAGGTGGATGTGGTCGGTCAGCAGGGTCAGGCCGTTGGCCGCGGAGATGTCGTTCCAGGACCGGCGCAGCACCAGGTGCTGGAACGTGGTCCGGATCGCCAGGCCGAGCCTGCCCTCGTACGGCGGCGGCCGGTGCCCCGGTGGCAGCAGCGCGGTCAGCCGCTCGTACAGCGGCAGGCACGGCACGCCGCGCCCCTCCGCGACCTCGCGCAGCACCGCGTTGTACTCGCGTATCCGCTGGTTCATCGTGCTCGCCAGGTCCTCGCCCAGCGGCGGCAGGTCGAGCACGGCCAGCCGCGCCGAGGTGCCGTTCTGCAGCCGGTCGAGGATCGCGTCCACGTTCTCCCGGTACCACTGCAGGTCCGGCGTGCGGGGGAGGCGCTGCTGCCTGCGGTAGTGCCGGGCCCAGCGCGCGTCGTAGGTGGCGTTGACGTCGTTCGTGCCGACGAGCAGGGTGACCGCGTCGGGTCGGCACGCGATGACCTCGTCCAGGCGGCGGCGTACGTTCCAGGCGAGGTTGCCGTCCACGCCCGCGTTGACGAACCGGTAGCCGGCCGGGCCGAGCCGGTCGTGCAACAGGCTGACGTAGTCGCCGCTGGCCAGGCCGCGGGTGATGCTGTCGCCCGCGCACACGACCTCCATGGGCGCTCCGGCGGGGCGGTGGACGAACGGCGCGCCGTTCGGGGCGACGGGCGTGGCACGGCGCTTCACCCAGGACATGAGACCCACGGCGGCCTGCCTTCTCACGGCTGCCGGGCCCGTCCCGGCGGTGGTCCATGAACGTTAACAAGCCGCCGGCCTGCTCCCACGTCTTCATTGACATGACTACATGCGACGGCTAGCGTTCGGCGCTACTGGCAGCAAACCTTGCAGGTTGGAGAGACCGTGCGCCGCCTCCTCCAGCTGGCCGTGCTGGCCTGCGCCGCGGTGTCCGTCCCGGTGGGCGGCGCGTCCGCCGCCGGCGTGAACCTGGTCGCCAACCCGGGATTCGAGGACGCCCGACACGGCGACCACTCCGTGGTGTGGGCGTGGGCCTGAGCTCGGTGACGACTCCGTCGGCGGTGGTCGACGGGCTCACGCCCGGCGCGGCGTACACCTTCCACGTCACCGCGGTGAACACGGCTGGTGAGTCCGCGCCGGGCGCGCCGGTGTCGGCCACCACGGCCCCGCCGTACGCCGAGGCGCCGCCGCCGACCCGGATGCTCGTCGGGACCCCGCAGGCCTACCAGGTGTTCCTGGCGTGGGAGGCGGTCATGGCGGCCACCGACGGCTATCGCGTCTACCGCGACGGCGTCCTGATCGGGTGGTCCTACGGACCCGCCTTAACCGTCACCGGCCTGCGGCACGGCACGCTCTACACGTTCGAGGTGACCTCGCTCAACTCCGCGGGCGAGTCCGTCAGGTCGCAGCCGGTCCAGGTGATGACCTGGCCGGTGCCGTAGCGGCCGGTCAGGAGGCCCCCGCCGCGTCCCGCCCGCGCGCGGCCGCTGCGCTGGCGAGCCGGCCGCGGAACGGCTCCGTCGCGCCGGGGCCGGCGACGAAGCCGATGTCCAGGTCGGACAGCGGCGTGCCGGTGGCCCGGTCCACCAGGACCGGCTCCACCTCGCGGCCGGTGGCCCGGTCCACCAGCACGAGGCTGCGGTCGCCGGGGGCCAGGTCCTGGTTGCCCCAGGCGTACAGGGCCACGATGACCGGGCGCAGGGCGCGCCCGGCCTCCGTGAGCACGTACTCGTAGCGCGGCGGGCGGTCCCGGTAGCGCCGGCGCTCCAGGAGGCCGGCGTCGACCAGGGACTTCAGGCGGCGGGTCAGCATGTTCGGGGCGATGGCGAGGCTGCGTTCGAACTCGTCGAACCGGGTGAAGCCGTCGAACGCGTCGCGCATGATCAGAATGCTCCACCACTCACCCACGTGCTCCAGGCTGCGCGCGATCGGGCACTCCAGGTCCTCGAAGCTGGTCCGCCGCATGAGATCACGCTACCGGGATCGCCGGGGCGTCGACGGCGCTCGCGTCGCCGCCGCGGATGCCGGCCAGGTTCCAGGCGATCAGCTCGTGCGGGGTGCCCAGGCGCACGGCGCTGACCTCCTCCAGGCGGGCGAACTGGGCCGGGGTCAGGGCCACGTCCAGGGCGCCCAGGTAGTCGTCGAGCTGGGCGAGGCTGCGCGGACCGATGATCGGCACGTACGCGGTCGCGGCGCGGGCGCCCTTCTCCCGCATCCAGGCGACGGCCACCTGCGAGGCGGGTGCTCCCAGCTCGGCGGCGACGTCGAGGACGGCGTCGACCACGGCGGTCTTCTGCGCGCTGTCCTCGGTGTGCACGAGGATCTTCAGGTCGGACAGCCGCCCGTCGTCGCCCTTGCGGTACTTGCCGGTGAGCAGGCCGCCGCCGAGCGGACCCCACATCGCCGCGCCCAGTCCCAGCGACTGCGCCATCGGCAGCAGCTCGCGTTCGGCGGTGCGGTCGACCAGGCTGTACTCGACCTGGATGCCCACGATCGCGGCCCAGCCGCGCAGCTCGGTCAGCGTCACCGCGCGCGACACCCGCCAGGCGGGGAAGTTCGACAACGCGCCGTAGCGGATCTTGCCGGCGCTGACGAGGTCGTCGAAGCCGCGCAGGATCTCCTCGATCGGGGTGAGGTCGTCGGGGGCGTGCGCCCAGAGGATGTCGAGGTAGTCGGTGCCCAGCCGCCTCAGGCTGGCTTCCACCGCTTGGAACAGGTGCTTGCGGCTGTTTCCGGTGTTGGTCACGTCGCGCGGCCCGACACCGTTGTTGCCGTACTTGCCCGCCACCACGAAGCGGTCGCGCTCGGCGCCCATGAACTCGCCGAGCAGCTCCTCGGCCTGGCCGGCCTGGTAGTTGTCGGCGGTGTCGAGCAGCGTGCCGCCCGCCTCGGCGAACCGGTCGAACATCTTGCGCGCCTCGGCGGGTTCGGCTCCCGCGCCCCAGCGGGTGCCGAAGTTGCCGGTGCCGAGTCCGTACTCGGAGACGCGCAGGCCGTTGTTGCGGCCGAAGGTGGTGTAACGCATGGGTGGTCAGCTCCAGGTCGAGTTACTTGCATCGTGCAAGTAACTCAACCGAGCCCGATGGTTTCCGCATTCCGGCAGGTGGCAAGGCGTGAGCCAAACCACCTGCCGGCATACGGGGCCGCTACCTGGTGCCGCGCTGCGCGTTCAGATCGCCGAGCAGGCGGTCCGGGTCGGCGCCGACGATCGGCGTGAACAGGCTCGTGCCCAGCCTGCGCACCGTGCGCTGGTAGCCCACGATGCGCCAGAAGCCGTAGAAGCGCCCGGCCGTCTCGCGCTCCTGCGCGCGCTTGTCCTCGCCCGGGTCTCGAGGCGTGACACACAGCATCCACACGCCGCCGGAGCGCTGCACGGCCAGCGCCTTCACGCGCGGCCAGGGCAGGTGCAGGGCGGGCTGCAGGATGCCGTTCGGCCGCAGGAACAGGCCGTGGTCGTCCGCGCCCAGCAGCGGCGAGCGCGCCTTGGCCGCCTCGTCGAGGCACGTCACCACGTAGTGCAGGGCGACCACGGCGAGCAGCACGACCGTCACCAGCCACGACCGGATCGCGATCAGGGACAGGACGGCCGCGACCGGCAGGTGCACGGTCAGCAGCTTGCGCCGGGTCAGCTGCAGGGCGTACGCGAGCCGGTTGCTGCGCAGCAGGACGGGCAGGTCATCGGGTACGCGCACGTGCAGGCTGGGCGTATGCAGGGTGCCGTGGCGATCGGTCGAGGAGCTCATCAGCGCGCGACGCTAGCAGGCCCGTGCCAGCAGCATGCCGCGCGGCGTCTGCTCGCCGGGCTGCGCCTTGCGGCTGGCCTGCGCGAACACGTCGAAGCCGGCCTCGGTGACGAACCGCGCCATGCGCTCGACCGGCCGGAAGTGGTAGTTCAGCGTGAACGTGTGCCCGAACGCCTCGGTGCGCAGGCGCTGCTCGTCGAGGTTCTGGAAGATCAGCAGCAGGTGACCGCCGTCGGCGAGCGCGCGCCGGAATCCGGCGAGCACCGCGGGCAGCTCGTCGTCCGGAATGTGGATCACGGAATACTGCGAGCTGATCCCGGCGAGCGAGCCGTCGGCGACGTCCAGGGCCGTCATGGTGCCCTCGTCGAAGCGCAGCTTCGGGAACCGGCCGCGGGCCAGGGCGAGCATGCCGGGGGACAGATCGATGCCGCGCACCTCCAGGCCCAGTCCTGCCAGATGCGCCGTGCCGGGTCCGGTGCCGCAGCCGACGTCCAGGGTCGGACCGCCGCCACCGGCCAGCACGAGATCGGCGTAGGCGGCCATCATCGCCCGCTCGATCGGGATGCCCGCCAGCTCCTCCTTGAACTGCTCGTCGTAGGCGACGGCGATGGTGTCGTACGCGTCACGGGTGTCGTGGAGGAACGAAGGCTCAGTCATAACCGCCCACCCTAAGCACCCCACCCCGAAACGAAGGAAGGGCACCTTCTACACCGACGTCCGTTAAAAAGGTGCCCTTCCTTGCTTTTCAGGTGCGGTGGAGGATGGTGGTGCAGGTCAGGGTATGGGGTGCCGGGTTCGAGGTCGGCGGTCAATCGGTCTGTGTGGGCGGCTCCGCCTCGTCGGAACGGGCCGGCTGTGCCAGGTCGAGGGCCAGCGCCCAGAGTCGGTCGGCCGCGGCCGCCGTCTGCTCCGCCGTCGTCTCCGGGCCGAACACGGCCCGCTCGTCCTCGACGGCCTTCCGGAACCGCCCGGCGGGCTCGGGGGCGAGCACCAGGTAACGGGAGTTCCGGTGGGCCAGCCGCCGAACCACGAAGCCAGGAGCCGCCATGACCGTGACGAGCAGGCCGACGGTGATGACGGCGATGCCGAGCACCAGGTCACCGGTCTGGATCAGGCGACCTCCACCGGCACACGCGACCGCACCGACGGCCAGGATGACGAAGCTGAACTTCCAAATGCCGGACAGGAATTCGCCGGTCTCCGATTCGATCGGCACCCGCCCGGCGACGCCTGTGGCACCGGCGGTGTCGGGCGACCTGCTGACGATGGCGCCGCCGTCCTCCCGGTCGTGCACCTGCAGGTCGCTTATCAGGTCAAACAGCACATCGCCCGCCTCTCCGCCGGCTCAAAGACTAAGCGCCCCGGCAGTGGTAGGCAGGGCGACAAACAGGACCGCCGGGCGGACCCGCGAGCGAGCGGAACGCACGATCCGGGTCCGGGCGGTGATCCGTTTGCCGGTGGGGCGGATACGATGCGCCGCATGACGCAGACGGCCCGCGTGCCGCGCCCCCGCCAGGCGCTCGCCGAACCCGCCCCGCCGTCCGAGCCGGCCGCCGGGATTCCCGACGTCGTGCGACGCCGGCTGTCGCCGCTGGCGCTGGACCCGTACGCCTGGCCGGCGGCGCTGTTCGTCACCTTGCTGGCGGGCCTGCTGCGCCTGAACAACCTGGCCAGCCCGCCCGGCAAGATGTTCGACGAGACGTACTACGCCACCGATGCCCATTGGCTGTGGGAGAAGGGCTTCGAGTGGAACGAGAAGGAGAACACGACCGGCTACGTCGTGCACCCTCCGCTCGGCAAATGGATCATCGGGCTCGGTGAGCAGGTCTTCGGCTACAACGAACTCGGCTGGCGCATCTCCGCCGCCGTGTTCGGCACGATCTCGGTGCTGATGCTCACCCGCATCGCGATGCGGATGTTCGGCTCGGTCGTCCTCGGCTGCGCCGCCGGCCTGCTGATGGCCTTCGACGGCATGCACTTCGTGCTGTCCCGGGTCGCGATGCTCGACATCTTCCTGATGTTCTTCGTCCTGGCCGCGTTCGGCGCGCTGGTGCTCGACCGCGACCAGCGCCGCGCCCGCTGGCTGCGCTTCGTGGCCGGTGGCGGCGATCCGACGGCCAAGGGGCGGTCCAGCCGCCCGCCGAGGGCGGTGCCCTGGTGGCGGCTGGCCGCGGCGGTGCTGTTCGGATGCGCGCTCGCCGTGAAATGGTCGGCGCTGGCGTTCGCGCCGGTGTTCGTGCTGCTGGTGCTGTGGTGGGAGGTCGGCGCGCGGCGCAGCGCAGGGGTGCGCCACCCGATCCGCGACACGATCCTCGACGAGACCGGCTGGATTCTGGCCGGGCTGCCGCTGACCGCGGGTGTGTACCTGGCGAGCTGGGCGGGCTGGCTGTCCACCGACGGCGGCTACGCCCGGCACTGGCTGCGCGACAGCGGCCAGGACGAGCCGCCGTTCTGGGGCGCGCTGCGCAACCTGGCGCAGTACCACGAGCTCGCGTACGGGTCGCACCAGGCGATCACCGAGGCGCACAGCTACCAGTCGGTGGGCGAGTGGGCCCCGATCCAGTGGCTGCTGCTGGGCCGCCCCGTGCTGTTCTACCGCAGCGACGCCCCGCTGTGCGGTGCCGACAAGTGCAACGCCGACGTGCTGCTGCTCGGCACACCGCTGCTGTGGTGGGCGTTCATTCCCGCGCTGCTGGCCGCGATCTGGTTCGGCATCGCCCGCCGCGACTGGCGGGCCGGGGCCGTGCTGGCGATGACCGCCGCGGCGCTGGTGCCGTGGTTCTTCTTCCCGGCCCGCACGATGTTCTACTTCTACGCCCTGCCGGCCGAGCCGTTCCTGATCCTGGCCGTGGTGTTCGTGCTGGGCGCGGCTATGACCCCGCCGCCGGGCCGGCCGCCGAACCCGGACCGGCAGCTGTTCGGCGCGGTCATGGCCGGAACGTTCGTGCTGCTGGTCGCGGTCGTGTTCGCGTACTACCACCCGCTGTACACGGGCGGTTCGCTGCCGTACGAGGACTGGAGCCGGCGCATCCTGCTCGGCAACCTGTGGATCTGATCAGTACTTCTCCATCAGCGCCCGGACGTTGAGCACGTACTGCGGGTTCGGGTACCACACCTCGTCGCCGTCGTTGATCTCCTTGTCGACGGCGCCCTGCCCGAAGTTGTACGCCGCGATGACCGCGTTGAGCAGGCACCACTCCTTGCTGTCGGCGACGTTCGGGTCGCGGCGGCAGTCGTCCTCGCGCAGCGTGTAGTCCGGCGTGCAGGCCGGGGCCGGCGACACCGCCGGGTCCGGCTCCTCGCAGCCGATGCCGTACTTCATCGCGAAGTACCGGATCAGCCACTGCAGGTACGCCGAGCCGAGCATCGTGTTGCCTCGGAGCGTGTTCACGTTCTCATCGAGGGTGAACGGGGAATCGTCGTTGAGCCACGTCGCGGTGCTCGGCATCACCTGCATGGTGCCGATGCCGCCGTCGCAGGCGATGATGGCCGACTGCCAGCCGCTCTCCTGCTCCGCTACCGCTTTGATCAGCTTCGCCGGCAGGGTGACCTGCGAGACGGTCCAGAACTTGCGGGCGGCTGCGGCCTCCAGCGCCGCCTCGACGTCGGCCTTGGGCGCGTTCGTGCCCTGGTAGGTCGGCTTGCAGCCCGGCGGCGGTGACGACGGTTTCGGCGCGGGCGGCGGTGCGCCGGGCAGGGTCACCTTCGTCGGGCTCGGCTTGGGCTTGGGCTTCGGCTTGGGAGACTTCGACGGCGACGGCTTGACCGACGGCGACGGCGACGGGCTCGGCGAGGCATCCGGCGACTCGTCCAGCTCGGACGGGTCACCGGTCTCGAACACCACGCTGGGCCGCGGCTCGGCGGCGGCACCCGGATCGTCGCCGCGGTTCAGCACCACCACCGCGGTGGCCAGCACTGCGGCGACGACGGTGAAGGTGCCGACGACGGCATGCGTACGCGTGAAGCGCATTGGTTCTCCTCCCCAGGGATCCCAAGGCGGCCGAGCGTAGCGCAACCGGTGGTGGGGCGGGTGCCCGCGCCAGCGCGTGCCCCGAGCGCGCTCGCCCGCGGAGGACTACGCTCAGCGTGTGGCCAGGTATTTCGACGTGCACCCGGACAACCCGCAGGCCCGCTCCATCCGCCAGGTCGTCGACATCGTGCGTGAGGGCGGGCTGATCGCCTACCCGACCGACTCGTGCTTCGCCTTCGGCTGCAAGCTGGGCGACAAGAACGGGCTCGACCGCATCCGCGACATCCGCAAGCTCGACGAACGGCACCACTTCACGCTGGTGTGCCGCGACTTCGCCCAGCTCGGCCAGTTCGTGAAGATAGACAACTCGGTGTTCCGGCTGATCAAGGCGTCGACCCCGGGAAGCTACACGTTCATCCTTCCCGCGCTGCGCGAGGTGCCGCGCCGCATGCTGCACCCCAAGAAGCACACCGTCGGCGTACGCATCCCCGACCACCCGGTGGCCCAGGCCCTGCTGGCCGAACTCGGAGAGCCGCTGGTCTCCAGCACCCTGCTGCTGCCCGGCGACACCGAGCCGATGACCCAGGGCTGGGAGATCAAGGAGCGCCTCGACCACCAGATCGACGCGGTCATCGACTCCGGCGACTGCGGCACCGAACCCACCACCGTCGTCGACTTCTCCGAAGGCGAACCGGAGATCCTGCGCGTGGGCGCCGGTGACCCCAGCCGCTTCGAGTGACGGCTACCCGCTCCACCGCATGATCACCGGCGCGGTGGGATCGTTCGTGTCCAGCACGACGTCCGCCCGCCGCAGCGGGTCCGCCTCTGCCCGGTACAACTCCTGACCGGGCAGGTAGCGGCACCGGTAACGCTCCTCGACGGCCTCGACCGAGCCGAAGACCGGCAGGTCCCGCACGCGCGCCCGCGTCAACGCCACCTCGGGATCGGCGTGCAGGTAGACCGACATGTCCCAGAAGTCGCGCAACTCGGGCCGCAGCAGGAACACGCCGTCGAACAGCAGCACGGCACCGGCGGCCGCCTGCTGCGGTGCGACGTTCACGGCCTGGTCGCACCGGTAGTCGAACACCGCAGGCCGGTACCGGCCGTCCCCGTCCGGTCCGAGCGGCCGCAGCACCCCGTCGACGATCGCCTCGTGATCGAACGAATCGAGGTAGAAGCCCTCCGGCGACAGCGGTCCGCGCCGTCTCCGGACCGCCTCCGGGTGGTGGAACCGGTCGATGCCCAGCCGGATCACCTGCCGTCGCGGACCGATCAGGGCGGCGAGATCATCGGCCAGGGTCGTCTTGCCCGCCGCGTCCGGCCCGTCGATCGCCACCCGCAGACAATGTGGTTCCCCACGTTCGAACAGCGCGTCCGCGAGCGCGGTGAGCACCTCGGCACGCGTCGGCGACATGGCAACGACCCTACTGCGGCGGGGCTGCTCAGCGCAGGGTCAGCGGGGTTTCGGACTCGACGCGGGACAGCTTCTCCGGGTTGCGGACGTAGTAGATGCCGGTGACGAGGCCATCCTCGATCCGCAGCGCGGCGACGCCGTCGAGCTCGCCGTCGAGGCGGAACAGCAGCGCCGGGTTGCCGTTGACCACGGCCGGTTCGGTGGTGAGCGTGCCGCCCACCTTCTGCATGCTCCCGACGAACAGTCGGACGGCCTTGTCGGCTCCGACGACCGGCTGCAGCGCGGCCAGCTTGCGACCGCCGCCGTCACTGACCACGACGACATCCGGCGCGAGCACACCGAGCAGGGCCTGCAGATCACTGGTCTCGACCGCGTGCTGGAACGCCTCCAGCGCGGCCCGCCGCTCGCCGGGGGAGACCACCGCGCGGGGGCGGCGGGCGTCGACGTGCTGCCGCGCGCGGTGCGCGATCTGGCGCACGGCCGCCGGGCTCTTGTCGACGGCCGCGGCGATCTCGTCGTAGTCGACGTCGAACGCCTCGCGCAGCACGAACACGGCACGCTCGGTCGGCGTGAGGGTCTCCAGGACGAGCATCAACGCCATCGACACGCTCTCGGCCAGCTCGACGTCCTCGGCCGTGTCGGGTGCGGTGAGCAGCGGCTCGGGCAGCCACGGGCCGACGTAGGCCTCCCGGCGCCGCTGCAGGGTGCGCAGCCGGTTGAGCGACTGCCGGGTGGTGATCCGGATCAGGTAGGCGCGCTGGTCGCGTACCTGATCCAGATCGACCTTGACCCAGCGCAGCCAGGTCTCCTGCAGCACGTCCTCCGCGTCGGCCGCCGACCCGAGGATCTCGTAGGCGACGGTGAACAGCAGGTTCCGGTGGGCGACGAAAGCCTCGGTGGCCGGGTCGCCGGCATGCTCGCTCATCAGGCGTCCTCCTCAGGCCGTCCGGCCGGGTGCGGCCTCGCCGGCCCTGGCGGGCAGCGACTTGCGGCGAGCCCGGTCCTTGAACCACAGGTTGAGCATGCCGGGGTGGCGTGCCTCCTGCGACAGCTGCCAGACGGTGCTCTTGCACACGCCCTCCTTGAGCATCGCCAACGGCCGCCCGTTCAGCAGGAACGCCTTCGTCACGGAGTCGTCGCGCCGGGCGTACTGGACGATTCCCGCGCGGCGGCCCAGGCTGATGCACTGGCCGAAGAACCCGACGTTGAAGTCGGCGGGCCGCTTGCCGGCGATCCGGGCCAGCACCGTCTCGCCGGCCTGCGGGCCGATCTGCATCGCGGACTGGCAGCTCATCCGCACCGGCAGGTCCGACGGCGCCGCCGAGTCCCCGGCCGCGACGATCCGTGGGTCGTCCACGCTGGTGAGCGTCTCGTCGGTGAGCAGGCGCCCCAGCGCGTCCGTGCTCAGCCCGCTGCGGGCGGCCAGGTCGGGGACGGCGAATCCCGCGGTCCAGATGGTCACCGCACTGGGCAGCTCACGACGGTCGGCGAGCCGGACCGCGTCCCGCGTCACCGCGGTCACCGTCGTGCCGCCGCCTTCCAGCACCGTGACACCGAGCTCGGCGAGCCGCTCGGCGACCGCGCGCCGGGCGTGCGGGTGCAGGTAGGCCCCGAGTGTCCTGCCGCATACGAGCGTGACCTTGCGGCCCTGCTCCGCCAGCTCGGAGGCGGTCTCGATGCCGGTCGACCCGCCGCCCACCACCGTCAGCGCGGCCGTTGCCGGCGCGGCGTCGACGACCGGCCGCAGCCGCAGCGCGTCCTCCAGGGTGGAGATCGGGTAGGCGTGCTCGGCCGCGCCGGGCACGCTCGGTTCGCCGCTGCCGCTGCCCACGGCGTAGATCAGGTAGTCGTAGGCGAGGATGCCGCCGCTCGCCGTGGTCACGCGGCGGCCCGGCGCGTCGATCAGAGTCACGGTGTCGACCACGAACCGGACGCCGCGCGCCAGGATCCGCTGGTAGTCGACGAGCGCGTCGTCCGACCCGCCGACGAGCTGATGCAGGCGGATGCGCTCGACGAACTGGGCACGTGGGTTGATCAGGGTCACTGTCACGCCCTCGCGCTTGGTCAGGCGGTTGGCCGCCATCACGCCCGCGTATCCGCCGCCGATCACGACGACCTCGGTGTTCCTGGCCATGGGGTTCTCCTTCGTCTCCAAGGTGCGGCCTCAAGACACCGCGCGTCCGGCGGTTTGTGACGTTCGGTGAGTCAGATCACTCGCTGAGCGACGGATGGGCCTCGGATCAGGCTGGATGCACGGTGTCACCGGGGCGGCATGACAAAGCCGATCATGGGTCTTACGCTCTGCCGCATGACGACTTCGGACGGGCGGGCCCCGGTGGGCTCCGGAATCCTTCGCCACGCGCCGCGCGAGCAGCAGTGGGAGCCTGCCGTCGGTGGTGACCAGGAGACCGCTGAGGCGATCGACCGCCACATCGAGGCCCACTTCGGCCCCATCGCGTACGTGTGGCACGAGATGGTCTCCGACCTGGTGCACGTGGATGTGCACGTGGTCGAGCCGACTCCGGACCGTCCCTTTTACACCCTGATCACCTCGGGTATGAGCGAACTGCCGATGGCCGCGCCCGAGGGCTACAGCCGGTACGCCGAGTTGATGATCTCGTTGCCCGCCGACTGGCCGATGACCGGCGAAGCCTTCCGTGACGAGGCCGCGTACTGGCCGGTCAGGCTGCTGAAGATGGCGGCGCGGCTGCCGCACGAGTACCGCACCTGGCTCGGGCCGTGGCACTCCATCCCCAACGGGCACCCGGCCGAGCCGTACTCGGCCGGCACTCCTTTCGCCGGGGTGCTGATCGCGCCGATGATCCGCTGTGCGGAGGAGGCGAACACCATCGTGACCACGAGCGGCAAGGAGATCTCGCTGCTGGCGCTGGTGCCGCTGCACCCGGCTGAGATGGACCTCAAGGTCACCGGCGGCACCGACGCGCTGCTCGACGCCTTCAGCCGGATCGACGTGAGCGAGGTGTTCGACCCGGCCCGCCCCAGCAGCGTGTGAAGACCGGTAGGCTCCACTTTCGGAGTGGTTTGCGTAAGTTCTTCCATCGGCAGGGAGGAAGGATGACCACCCACTATGTTGACCAGGACGTCTTCAGGTCGGTTCTGCAGGAGGACATCGACTGGCAGCCGTTTCCCGGATTCCCGCCCGCGGCCCGCTTGGCCGTGATGGTGGGCAGGCCGCCGGAACCAGGACCATACGTGGTCCGGGTCAGGCTGCCCGCAGGGGAGAGGCTGATGCCGCACCGGCATCACGAGGACCGCGTCTACACGGTCATCTCCGGCGTCTTCTACATCGGCCGAGGTGAAGTGTTCGACGAGACCAAGCTCCAGGCCTATCCGCCGGGAGCCGTCATCGTGCTGCCCGGCGGAACCGCCCACTTCCACTGGGCGAAGTCCGGCGAATACGTGACCCAGGTGACCGCGACCGGTCCGATCTCCCTGGAGTACGTGGACCCACGCGACGATCCGCGCCGGACCTGAGTCACCGTCCCGCGGCGTCGTCGCTGCTCAGCGGCTTGGCGAACCAGTGCCGGGCGTACGGGTTGTCGTTGTAGGCGGGGATCTCGTGGTAGCCCGAGCTGCGGTAGAGCTGGATCGCCTCGGTGAGGCTGTCGTTGGTGTCCAGCCGCACCAGGTCGGCCCCGGCGTCCGCTGCCCGGCGCTCCAGTTCGCGCACGATCCGTCGGCCCAGGCCGAGCCCGCGTACAGACGGCGACACCCACACCCGCTTGATCTCGGCGGGCTCGCCGGGCAGCAGGCGCAGCCCGCCGCAGCCCACCGGTTCGCCCGACAGCGTCGCGACCAGGAACAGCCCGGTGGGCGGCACGAGCTCGTCGTCGCCGGCTCCCGGGTCGAAGCCGCTCTCGAACCGCTGCGCCAGCTCGCGCGCGTACGCCCGCAGGCACGCCCGCGCGGCCGGTTCACCGGGAGGGCAGACCCGCAGCTCCACCAGTGAGGCCATGAGCAGCCGTTCGACCTCGGTCATCGCGGCGGCCAGGCGGGTGCGCTGGCTGTCGCTGAGGGGCTCCAGGATCGACCAGGCCAGCTCGTCCGACAGCTGGTCGAGCACGTCCCACTCGGTCCGGCCCGCGGTGGTCAGCCGTGCGACGCGCACCCGGCCGTCCCCCGGGGCGGAGGTCACCGTGATCAGGCCGTCGCCTTCAAGGGTGCGCAGCAGTCGGCTCAGATGTCCGGCGTCGAGGCCGAGTCGGGTGCGCAGGGCGGCGATCTCGGCTCCGGCGGGCCCGATCTCCCAGAGCAGGCGTGCCTGCGCCAACGGCCGGTCGCGGGTCAGATAGCCGTCGTCCAGTGCGCCGACGCGCTGCGTGACGGTCCGGTTGAAGCGGCGGACGGTGTCCACCAGGTGCTGGCCCATACACCTGACTTTAGTCAAGCAATATGGCATACGCCAGGCTGGCCGCCGTCAGGCCGCCCATCGCGCGCGCAGCACACCGTCTGCGTCGGGGAGCACGGCCGCCAGCAGCGGCCGGCGCTCGTCGGCGTAACAGGAGACGGCGAGCACCCCGTCGGAGTCGCCCACCACCGCCATGGGATCGTCCTCGTCCGCGTACACGTACCGGCTGTGGATCTTCCCGTGCTGATCACTCCAGACCAGCTCGGTGAGCCCGTCGGGCAGGTCGGCGAGCGCCGCCCCGGCGTCGGGGGACAGGTCGGGCCAGATCGACAGCCGCGCTCGCGGGGCCAGCCCAGAGCGGATCGAGGCCAGGCCGACGGCGGTGACCCGATGCCAGCGGGACGCGTTGTGGACGTGGCCTTCCTCCAGCAGCACCACCGCCGGCTCGACGCCGAAGTTGACGACGCCGGCCACTGCGGGCTCCCGGATCGCGACCTCGGTCACCCCGGAGTCCTTCGCGAACGCGGCCGCCACCGCCAGGTACGCGGCCTCGACCGGCCGATGATCGCTGCGGACGTCTTCGTCGCCGACGTAGTAACCGCGCTCGTCGCGATCGGCCGGGTCGTACTTCGTCACCTGATGGACGTAAGGCAGGCTGGCGGTCACCAGGTGCTCGTTCTCACGGGCGCGACTGTACCGGCCCGACCGGGCGACGGAACCGCCTTTTCCGGCGCCGTCGCCCGTGAACCGGTCAGGCCGTGGCGGCCTTCTTGCGGGCCGTGCGGATCCAGCCGTACGCGGTGTGCCGGGGCACGTCGTAGTGGTCGGCGATGACGCTCGCGCTGTCGCCGGCCTGGCGCAGCACCTGCTCGAAGTCCTCGGGTAGCTTGCGGTAGCTGCGGCTGCCCGCGCTCGGGCGGCCGCTGTCCGGGGTGGACGAGGCCGCCTTCTTCGCGGTCGCCTTCGCCGGGGACGCCTTCTTGTCCCGTACGGCTGCCGCGGCGCTGCGCGCGGATGGCTTGGCCCGCACCGCCTTCGCCGCACTCGCCTTGGCCGGCTTCGCCGCACCGGCCTTGGGCGCGGCGGACTTGCCCGCGTCGGCCTTGGCGGTCTTCACGACGGCGGCCTTCGCCGGAGCGGTCTTCGCCGTGCCGGGCGTGGCCGGGGCAGCCTTGGCCACGGCACGCTTACGAGCGTTCGGCTTCGCAGCGACGGACTCGACCGCAGCAGGGGCCTGCGTCGTCGGCTCGCCGGGGGCCGACGCGGGCACGGCCGCAGTGCTCGGGGCCGGCTTGACCGGTGCGACAGCCGGGGTGCTCCCCGTCGTCGCCGCGAGCACCGCGGTGACGAGCTGGTTCAGGTCGAGCACGGGCAGGTCGCCGGGCACCAGGCTGCCGCCCGAGCCGGGGGACAGGCGCAGCTCGCGGACGGTGGCCGTCACGCCGTCGAGGTCCAGCCGGACCGTCGTGACGGCCTGTGCGGGGTCGTCAGGCGTGATGGTGACGGTATATGTGGTCATGCGTGCGGCCTCCATGCCTGACGCCGCCGGCGTGCGTCCCCGTCGCGCGCGTCGGCTCTGGCCGTGAGAATTGTTCGCGCCAAGGTACTGCACGAACGGCATACCGCAAAATCACTTGGGACGTCAATGCACCGCTGCCTGGTATTCCGATACCAGGATTAGAATCAGTGCCATGGTGCGTACCCCATTGACCGAGGACGAGCGCCGGCGCGGGCTCGCCCTGGGCCGCACGCTGCAGCAGGCCCGCGGCAATCGGAGCGCGGCCGAGGTCGCCCTGCTGGCCGGCATCTCCCTCGACACGCTTCGCAAGATCGAGCAGGGCGTCATCGCCACACCCGCGTTCTTCACCGTCGCTGCCCTGGCCAACGTGCTCGACCTCGACCTCAATACGCTGGCCGCGGAACTCGCCCTGCCCGTATGAGAACTGAATGACGGGCGAGCGGGCACGCGGCTCGGCTCCGTTCTCGATTCCCGCAGACCACATCTGCTTCATCGCCGCGGTCAATCCGCGAGATGTGGCCGCCGGCTACCTCGACGGCTGGATCGACGCGGCGGGCGCTAAACGCCTGGTGTTCCTGCGCCGCTGCGACCTGCGGCGCGAAGCGGGAGAGTTCGTCCTGCTCGACAACTGGGAGGCGGGCTCGCCCGAGTTCGACGAGCTGGCCGGACTCATCGTCGCGGACTGGGGTGACGACCCCGAGTTCTGGTGGTACGCGGCCGTCAGCTGGGCGTTCACCATGCCCGACGGCGAGCGGGACCGGATGCTGAGGGTGCTCGCCGACACGTACGCCGACGACCGGCTCGCCCTGGTGGCCGCCGATCCGGACGGCTGCGGGAGCGCGTGGATTGCCGAGGGCCGGGAGACCTACCTGCTCGCCCGTGCCCGCAGCGGCGAGGGCTTGAACTGGGACGACTCTTCCGCGTTGATGGGCACCGACCGGCCGGAGGAGATCGACGAGGCGCTGTTGCGGGGCGAGGAGATGCTCGGGGTGGCCGTGATCGGGCTGTCGCTGACTCATCCCGACGCCCGGCAGATCCTGCCGCGCATCGCCGACGTGCTCGAAGCCGCCATGGCAGCCGGTGACCGTGAACTGTGCCGCCAGGCCGTGCTGTCACTCGGGCACACCGGCCGGTTGCACGGCGTCACCGACGCCCGCTGCCTGGAACTGCTGCGGCGGCAGCCGCGCGGCAACACCGCCGACGACGACCTGTGGAGCTTCGTACCGCATCGCGAACTGCCCTGGTGGTTGTGGCGGCACCACCTGCCGCGGATCTTGCGGTGGTACCTGTGGCGGCGCTGGGTCTATCGGTTCGAGGACCTCGTCGAGTGGACGCGGGCTACTCTCCGCCGCGAATGAACACCAACTTGTGGGCAGGGTGGGGTGGTGAAGGAACGGGCCTCACCGGGATCGCCGGTGAGGCCCGCCAGTGGTGAGGGTTACGCGTTCACCAGGACCCGCTCCGGTTCGGCGGCCATGGTCACCGCCTGCGCCGGCGGCTGGTGCTGCCGGACCCGGCGGGGCAGCAGGAACGCCAGTCCGAACGCGAGAGCCGTCAGCGCGATCGTCACCAGGGTCACCCGCTGCGAGGCGTGCAGGAACGCGGCCGCCTGCCCGGTGACCCCGGCCGCGGTGAAGAACACCGTGCCCAGCGCGGCCACGCCCAGCGACGAGCCGAGCTGCTGGATCGACTCCAGGATGCCCGAGGCCGAACCGACCTCGTGGTCGGCGATGTCGCCCATGATGACGTCGAACAGCGGCACGAAGATCATGCCCATGCCCAGGCCGTACGCGAACAGCGGCAGCGCCAGGCTCCAACCCCCGATGCCCGTGCCGTGCACGGAGAACATCGCGTAGAGCAGGATCAGGCCCACGGTCATCAGGGCCAGGCCCAGGTGCAGGATGCGGCGGCCGAGTTTCGCCATGGCACCGGCGCTGAAGCCCGAACCGAGGAACGCCCCGATCGCCCACGCCGACATGGTCACGCTCGCCCGCACCGGGCTGTAACCGAGGCCGAGCTGCAGGAACAGCCCGACAGCGAGGGAGAAGCCGACGATCGCGCCGAAGAACACCAGCACGAACAGCGTGCCGGAGGTGTACGAGCGCTTCGCGAACACGCTCAGCTCGACCAGCGGCGTACGCCCGGATGCCTTGCGGCGGCGCTGGTAGGCGGCGAACGCGCCGAGCACCACGACCGAAGCCGCCAGCATGGCCCAGGTCCATGCGGGCCAGCCGTGCTCACGTCCCTGCATCAGCGGGAAGACCAGCAGGAACATGCCCGCCGCGGCGAGCAGCGCGCCGAGGGTGTCCAGCCGCCGGGCCCGTGCCGGGCTGATCCCCGCCGGCAGTGTACGCAAGCCCGCGATCAGCGCGAACAGTCCGAGCGGCAGGTTGATGGCGAACACCATGCGCCAGCCCGTGCCGAACACGTCGGCGTCGACGAGCACCCCGGACACCACCGGCCCGAGGATCGTGGACAGGCCGATGGCCGGGCCGAACACCCCGAACGCCTTGCCGATGTCGGCAGGTCCGAACAGGTCGCGGATCAGGCCGAAGCCCTGCGGGATCATGACCGCGCCGAACAGGCCCTGCACGACCCGTGCGCCGATCAGCGACTCCGGCGACCAGGCGGCCGCGCACAGCGCCGACGCGGCGACGAAGCCGACGACGCCGATCAGCAACACCCGGCGGCGGCCGAACATGTCGCCGAGCCGCCCGCCGACCAGCAGGCCGACGGCCATGGCCAGGGTGTATCCGGCGGCGATCCACTGCAGGTCGCCGTAGCTGCCGTGCAGGTCGTTGAGGATCGCCGGGGCGGCGACGTTGACCACGGTCGAGTCGAGCAGGTTCATGAGGGTCGCGGCGAGGATCGCCATGAGGCCGAGCCAGCGGCGGCCGTTGCTGATGTTCTTCATGCCGATGACCCTGCCAGGCTATTAGGAACAGTTCGTTCCTAATAGCCTGGCATTATCGAGAACATGTTGGAGACATCCGCGCGCCTGCTGAAAATGCTGTCGCTCCTACAGACCCCTAGGGAGTGGAGCGGCACCGAACTCGCCGGCCGCCTCGACGTCAGCACCCGGACCGTGCGCAACGACGTGGAGCGGCTGCGCAACCTCGGCTATCCCGTGCACGCGACCCGCGGGGCGGTGGGCGGCTACCGCCTCGGCGCGGGGGCGAACCTGCCGCCGCTGCTGCTCGACGACGAGGAGGCGGTCGCCGTCGCGGTCGGACTGCGTACGGCGGCGGCGGGGTCGATCGCGGGGGTGGAGGACACGTCGCTGCGGGCGCTGGCCAAGGTGGAGCAGGTGCTGCCGGTGCGGCTGCGGCGACGGGTCAACGCGCTGCAGACGTACACGGTGGCGGTTCCGGCGCGGCGGCGCGGACCGGAGGTCGACCCGCAGGTGCTGACCACGCTCGCCGCGGCGTGCCGGGACCACGAGCGGGTCCGGTTCGACTACCGCGCCCACGACGGCAGCGCGACGCTGCGCGACGTCGAGCCGTACCGGCTGGTCAACTGGGGTCGCAAGTGGTATCTCGTCGCCTACGACGTGCAGCGCGGCGACTGGCGCACGTTCCGCGTCGACCGGATCGAGCCGCGGGTGCCCGGCGGGCCGCGGTTCGCGCCGCGCCCGCTGCCCGCCGAGGACCTCGCCGCGTACGTGTCCCGGGGTGTGTCCACCGCGACCTGGCACTACCGGGCGAGGATCGTCGTGCACGCGCCGGCGGAGGTGATCGCGCAGCGGCTGCCCGCCACGGCCGGCTCGGTCGAGGTGATCGACGAGCACACCTGCGCGGTGACCACCGGCGCGGACACCGCCGAGTCGATGGCGATGTGGATCGGCCTGCTCGACGCCGACTTCACGGTCCAGGACGCCCCCGAGCTGTCCGAGGCGCTGCGCCGGCTCGCCGACCGCTACCGCCGGGCGGCCGGCTGATGTGCTTACTTATGGTAAGTGACTAACCCGGGGTTTGCCCGCGACGGGTGTCGACGGCCAGGCTGGGGGAGCGCCGTGATCACTGCGGCGTCACCCCTGGCGAATGAGACGTGCGATGACGAGACAACGAACGATGGACAACCCCCTGCTGGCCGAGCTGCAGGCGATCCACGACATGGTGCGCCGTGACCTGGCCGTGGTGCGGCGGCTGGCCGACCAGGCCGCGGCCGGAGCGCCGGCCGCCGCGCTCCAGAAGGGCGTACGCGGGCTGCAGAGCAACGGCGCGCTGTTCCAGCTGAAGGTCAACTGCCTGAGCTACTGCCAGTTCGTGCACCACCATCACCACCTCGAATCGGCGATGCTGTTCCCGGCGGTACGCAAGGCCGCGCCGCACCTGCGCCAGACCGTCGACCGGCTGGAGTCCGACCACCGCGTGGTCTCCGACCTGCTCGACCAGGTCGAGGGGGCAGCTCGCGCGTTGGGCGGCGGCGACGCGGAGATCCGCGCGAAGCTGGTGGAAGCGCTGCGCACGCTCTCCGACCACCTGCTCGAACACCTGGCGTTCGAGGAGGACGCGCTGGAACCCGTGCTCAAGACCTGGAAGAGGTGGCCTTTCCATGGCTGACGGACTGCGGTTCGGGCTCGCGGTCACCCCGTCGGCGGGCGACGTCGCCGGTATGACCGCGCTGGCGCAGGCCGCCGACGAGGCGGGGCTGGACCTGATCGCCGTGCAGGACCACCCGTACCAGCCGGGGCACCTGGACACCATGGCGGCGCTGACCCACCTCGGCGCGCGTACCAGCCGGGTGCGGCTGCTCACCGACGTCGCCGACATGGCGCTGCGGCCCGTGCCGATGCTGGCCAAGGCCGCCGCGTCGCTCGACGTGCTGACCGGCGGCCGGTTCGAGCTGGGCGTCGGCTCCGGCGGCTTCCCGGACGCGGTCGCGGCGATGGGCGGCAACGCGGTACGCGGCGGCGCGGCCGTCGAGTTCACCGCCGAAGCGCTGCGGCTGCTGCGGGCGGCGCTCGACGCCGACGGGCCGATCGCGATGGACGGCCGCCACCACCGCGTCGGCGGATACGAGCCCGGACCGGCGACACCGCACCGGGTGCCGGTGTGGCTGGGCGCGCAGGGCCCGCGGATGCTCGGCCTGATCGGCGAGCTGGCCGATGGGTGGATCAGCCCGTTGAACGTGTACGTGCCGCCCGGCGAAGTCCCGGCCAAGCAGAAGCTGATCGACCAGGCGGCCGCGCGGGCCGGCCGGGACCCGGGCGAGGTGCGCCGCCTCTACAACGTGCTCGGGATGATCGGCGGTTCCCAGCATGGCAAGGGCCTGTTCGGCGACGCCGAGACCTGGGCGCAGACGCTGGCCGGATGGGCCGACGGGCTGCGCTTCGACACCTTCGTGTTCTGGCCCGTCATGTCGGAACTCGACCAGCTGCGGCGGTTCGCGCACGAGGTCGTGCCCCGGGTGCGCGAACTCACCGCCTGAACGGGGCGTCGGCGGCACGGCCCCGCCCGGCCGTGCCGCCGACGGGCTCATGAGGCGGGGATGACCGCGCCGTCGTAGGTGGACTCGATGAACTTCTTGATCTCCGGCGAGGCCAGCACCTGGGCCAGCCGCTGGATACGCGGGTCGTTCTCGTGGCCCTGCTTGACCACCAGCAGATTCGCGTACGGGTTGTCCTTCGCGGCCTCCAGTGCCAGCGTGTCGGTGGCCGGCTTGAGTCCGGCCTGCAGTGCGAAGTTGCCGTTGATCACGGCAAGGTCCACGTCGTCCAGCGAGCGCGGCAGTTGCGCCGCCTCCAGCGCGGTGATCTTCAGCTGCTTCGGGTTGGCGGCGATGTCGCGCTCGGTGGCCTTGACCCCCGCGCCCTCCTTCAGCGTGATCAGGCCCTGCCCGGCCAGCAGTGCGAGCGCGCGCCCGCCGTTGGTGGCGTCGGCGGGGATCGCCACGTCGGCGCCCTGCGGCAGGTCCGCGATGGACTTCACCTTCTTGGAGTACGCCCCCAGCGGCTCGATGTGCACCGGCACGACCGCGACCAGGTGCACGGGGTTGCTGGCGGCGAAGTCGTCGAGGTAGGCCTGGTGTTGGAAGTAGTTGGCGTCCAACTCGCCGCTCTCGGTGGCCAGGTTCGGTTGTACGTAGTCGTCGAACTCCTTGACCTGCAGTTTCAGGTCGGGGACGAGTCTGGCGGCCTCGGCGAGGATCTGGGCGTGCGGGGCCGAGCTGGCGCCGACGACCAGGGCGTCGGCGGGCTTGTCGGCGGCCGGGGTGCCGCACGCGGCGAGGGCGAGTCCGGCGAGCAGGGCGAGGGGCGCGGCAACGAGGGCGCGGCGGTTCATGAGTGTTCTCCTTGGATGTGGTGGCCCGGCCCGCGGTGGGTCCGGCGTGCGTCGGGGTGGGGGTTTCCAGCGACGGTGGCCTATCTCGTCGAAAAAACGAGCCCGGAATTCGATGAGATAGGCCGACGTCTACGTGAGGCGGAGCGCGGCGGTCAGCGGCGGTCGAGGCGGCGGGCCAGGCGGTCGCCGGTGAGCTGGACGAGTTGGACCAGGGCGACGAGGACGGCGACGGTGGCGAGCATGACGTCGGTCTCGAAGCGCTGGTAGCCGTAGCGGATGGCGAGGTAGCCGAGGCCGCCGCCGCCGATCACGCCGGCCATGGCCGAGTAGCCGACGAGCGCGACCGCGGTCACGGTCAGCCCGCGGACCAGTGCCGGCAGCGCCTCCGGGAGCAGCACCCGGGCGACGATCTGCGCCCGCGTCGCGCCGAACGCGTGCCCGGCCTCGGTCAGGCCGGGGTCGACGTCGCGCAGCGCGCCCTCGACGAGCCGGGCGAAGAACGGGATCGCGCCGACGGTCAGCGGCACCACCGCGGCGGCCGTGCCTATCGAGGTGCCCAGCAGGGCGCGGGTGAGCGGGATGACCGCGATCATCAAGATGACGAACGGCACCGACCGTCCGATGTTCACGATCGCGCCGAGCATCGGCCGCAGCGGCGCGGGGCCGTACCCGAGCAGCACGCCCAGCGGCAGCCCGGCGAGCACGGTGATCAGCGTGGCCAGGCCGACCATGTGCAGGGTCTCGCCGGTGGCCGGCAGCAGCAGGTCGATCATCAGCGCACCGCCTGGGCCAGGGCCGACAGGGCGGATTCCGGCTGCCCGAGCAGCCCCGCGACGGGTCCGGACTCGACCAGGCGGCCCGCTTCGAGCACCCCGGCCCGGTCGCAGATCCGCTGGACGACGCCCAGGTCGTGCGTGATCAGCAGGATGGTCAGCCCGAGCCGCCGGTTGAGGTCGCGCAGCAACTGCAGGATCTCGACCGTGGTGTACGGGTCGAGCGCGCTGGTCGCCTCGTCGCACAGCAGCACGGGCGGGTCGGTGGCCAGCGCCCGCGCGATGGCGACCCGCTGGCGCTGCCCGCCCGACAGCCGGGAGGGGTGCTCGCCCGCCCGGTCGGCGAGGCCCACCAGGTCGAGCAGCTCGCGGACCCGTCCGGCCCGTGATACCCCGGCCAGCTCCAGCGGCAACGCCACGTTTCCGGCGACGGTGCGTGCGGACAGCAGGTGGAACTGCTGGAAGATCATGCCGATGCGGCGGCGCGCGGCGCGCAGCTCCCGCGGAGCGAGCGCGGTCAGCTCCTGCCCGGCCACCCGCACGGTGCCGCTGTCGGGGCGTTCGAGCAGGTTGACGGCGCGCAGCAGAGTGCTCTTGCCCGCGCCGCTGCGGCCGACGACGCCGTACACCTCACCGGGGGCGACGTGCAGGTCGACGCCGTCGAGCGCGGTCACTCCGCCGGGATAGGTTTTTCGCAAACGGTGCAATTCGATCATCGCTGGGTACGGCTCTTCCCGGGAAATGATTACGCAGGGTGAGATCCGGCCGTGACGGGACGGCCGGAAAGAACCGCGGGTCGACGCCGGACGGGCGTGGACGCGGTAGGCGAGCGGAGACTCACGGGGCAGGTGCGGTCGCGACGGCAACGGTCGCGGGAGTGCTCGCTTCGGGGCGCGAGCGGACGATGGCCCTCGTCAGCGACACATTCGACACGTACGACGCGGGGCGCCGGCGGCCATCAGGGCCGGGCGCGCAAACAGCCGCGAAGACGTGGACATGCCCCAGAGCCTAGAGCGACGCTCGCGTCGAGCGCTACCCAGCGTGACGTAGGCAACCGCCCTGGACGGCGTACGGCATCCGCACGGGGGTTGTCCTGCCGCTGATGGCCATCAGTGCGTCGATCGTCGTCGACGCACTCGCGTCAGGCGGCTCTGTCGACAAGCGAGGCGAGCGGCCGGGGCAACGTGCCGCGGTTCATCGCCGCCTCGGTGAGCAGGCGCGCGTACCGCAGGTTCCGGCGTGACCCGGCGCGCAGGAACCGCCACATCTGCCGCTCGGTGTCCTGGCCTCGCCAGGCTGGCTGGCTCTGCAGCGAGCGGAACGACCCCAGGTCGCCCTGCGAGTCGAACAACGCCTCGACCTGCGCCGGGCCGATGGCCCGAATCAGCTCCTGTTCGAGGTCGTCGACACAGACCTCGAACCCGAGCCCGGCCATGTCAGCGCGGGTACGCGGCGAACCGACCCCGGCGGCCACCAGTGCGCGCCGGAAGATCTCCTCCTCGCGCACGTCGCACAGGCCCGACAGCCGCACCTGGGCGGCCAACGGGCCCAGCTCGGTCAGGAAACGTCCGATCGCATGCGCTCCACCGATCGGCACGATCACGACGCGCTCCGCTTCGAGATCCCGCCCCCGACCCGCTGCGGCCGTCTCCAGCGCGATCCGGTCGCTGAGACCTTCCACGAGGATCAGTGCCACCGCGCCGTCGATCTTCGCCTGTGCGTCGGCCAACGCCCGGGTCGTGGCGTCAGGGCCGCTGTCGTACCCGTCGAGCGCCCTGCGGGCCAGCTCGCGGCGTTTGGCGAGATCCATGGTGGGCTCCGTGATGGTCGGGCGGATCGGCAGCCTCTCTTGGCGATAGGCGAGTCTGGGCCGGTGGATGAGGCCCATCGTCGTCGAGGCGAATGGCAGCGACAACCGATTAACCGGGCAGTGCCCGCGCCTTCCTGTGCTGCGGTCCGGCATACGGTCAAATTCTTTCTCGGGCACCGATGAGTTTGCGTCGCTCGACCCGTCAGGGCAGGTGTAGACCCATCCGCGAGACTGAGGAGAGCACCATGAGCACCACCGAGCAGACCGGCGACACGTCAGGCGTCGGCGCGTACGCCGAGGTGAACGGCATCAACCTCTACTACGAGATCCACGGCTCCGGGCGGCCGATGATCCTGCTGCACGGCGGGCTCGGCTCGGGGGAGATGTTCGGGCCGATCCTGCCCGCGCTCGCCGACCACCACCAGGTCATCGCCGTCGACCTGCAGGGCCACGGCCGCACCGCGGACATCGACCGCCCGCTCGAGGTGCCGCTGATGGCCGACGACATCGCCGCGCTCATCGACCGCCTCGGGCTCGACCGCCCGGACGTCGTCGGTTTCTCCCTCGGCGGCGGCGTCGCCCTGCTGACCGCGATCCGGCACCCCGGCAAGGTCGGCCGCGTGGTCTCCGCCTCGGCGAACATCCGTCGCAGCGCGATCTACCCCGAGATGCTCGGGCAGCAGGGCCAGGTGAACGCGGCCGCCGCCGAGTTCATGAAGGACACCCCGATGTACGAGCTGTACCAGCGGGTCGCGCCGCGCCCGCAGGACTTCCCGCGGCTGCTCGACAAGATCGGGGAGGCGATGCAGAAGGACTTCGACTACACCGACGAGGTACGCGGTCTGCAGGTGCCGACGCTGATCGTCGCCGCCGACGCCGACATGGCCCCGCCGAGCCACTTCGTCGAGATCTTCAGCCTGCTCGACGGCGGGCAGCGCGACGGCGGCTGGATGGGCGACGGCCGGCCCAAGGGCGGCCACGCGCTGGCCATCCTGCCCGGCCTGACCCACTACAACATCGTCGACTCGCCCCTGTTCGCGTCGGCCGCCCTCGCGTTCCTCGACCAGCAGGACTGAACCGCGGCAATGCCGGCCGGCATCCGGTCGGCGAGCCCGCGGCGTCCGAGCAGCCGCAGGCTCGCCGACCGGCCGGTCCGCAGGGACTCTCAGTCGTTGGTGCCGCCGGTCCGGAATCGAACCTCGCGGGTCACCGTCGCCCGGGGGCACCGCCGCTGCCATTCGGCGCGGATCTCTTCGGCTGCCTCGGCGGACGTGGAACTGCGCGCCCGGCTGCGGTACCAGCCACGCCTGCCGCTCAACTGCAGCAACAGCACTGCGTCGCTCGTGCGGGGGTCGTTCGGGTAATCGGGGTCGTAGGCGGGATACGTGCAGATCAGTTCGACGCGGGCGACGTCGTCGAGGACGACCTGCACCACACGGCGGGTGACCATGCGGATGTCGAGCGTCGGAACAGGACCCTCGGACAGCCGGATCTCGAGGAACCTCGTACGGTCCCAAACCAGGTAGGCGGCACCGATCACCACGACCAGCGCGGCGCAGCCGGCCACGAAGTAGCCGAGCATGCGCTCGCCGCACACCACCGCCAGCACGCCCACGGCTCCGATCGCGATGGTGATCGCGGCTCGCCGGGTCCAGACAAGCCAGTTCCGGCCCTGGTCGGTGGCTTGCCACAGCAGCCCGTCGGTGATCGTCATGTGTCAATGGTGGCGAATCCGGGTGGCGCCTGCCAGACGCGAACCCCATCGGTGCGGATCGCGGCAGGCGCCGCGGATGGCGAGGCAGGTCGCCGGGTTGATCCGCACCTGCCGGTCCTTGTTACCTTCCGGCATCCGCTCCCGTCATATCGGCGACGGCCAAGAACACTCGGCCGCAGCAAAGACTGGAGACAAGGATGCTGACGAACATCATGTACGTGACGGTGCGCGTCACCGATCAGGACCGCGCGCTGAAGTTCTACACAGAAGGGCTCGGCCTGCAGAAACGTGTCGATTTTCCGGGACCGGAGGGACGTTTCCTGACCGTGGGCGTCGGCGACGGCCCCGTGGAGATCATCCTCTGGTCGCCCGGGGAGGTCGGCAAGCAGCCGGCCGGCGGCCTGGCATCGCTCTTCCTCGAGTCGGACGATCTCAGGAAGGACGTCGCGATGTTTCGCGGGCGGGGCGTGACGTTCGACCGGCCCGAACCGGAGGACTACCGTTCCTACTGACTGTGCATGAGTTGCACAGGCTCAGTCGTGTGCTCCGAACGGTGTTGAGCACACTGGTCGCCCGCGTTCGGGTCGCAGTCCGGTGACGGGCATCGTGTGCGCGGTCCGGGAATGCGGTGGCGGGGTCCCTCACACCCAGCAACGCTTGGCCTGGCCTGGACGCTCCGATGCCCCACGCGATCGCTCTGGTCGGGTGGGGGCGGTGACGTCCGTCGCCGGGCCTTGTGTCCTTGGGCGCGTCTTGCGATCACGATGCTCGCGGCGTCGTGACGGGTGATCTTCCTGGTGGGGGTGTCGAGGGGCTGCTGCCAGTGTTCGGCGCCCCATTTGGAGGTGTAGGCGGGGTCGACGGCCACGATGGCGATGCCGGTCTGGTCGGCCATCGAGGTGAGCCTGGCCCGTAGCCGGCCGGTCGGGAACCGTGAGATGAGCCGGCGGAACCGCTTCCTGCGGCCGTGTTTCTCACGGGTCTTCTCGGCAGCGAAGTCGAGGTCTTCGACCGCGATGGCTTTCACGCCGCAGGTTTTGGCCCAGTGCAGCAGCCGGGTGAGGGCGTGGCGGATCTGCGCGTCGCGGTGGTCGGCGGTGCCGGACAGGTCGTAGCCGAACCGGCGCGGTGCACCGACCGGGTTGCCGTGCACGTCCAGGCGCCAGGCGGCCAGGTGGTCGTCGTTGGCGTCCACGCCGACACACCCCGCGGCCAGGGCAGCCGCAAGACCGATCGCGGGTGCGGGCGTGTACTGCCAGCACGCGGTCAAATACCAGCGCTCCCGCCGTGGGTCGAAACTGATCCGCTATGCCACGGCGCGGTCGGCGGCGACCCGGTCGGCCCACTGCTGCCCGCGGTGGGCGAAGCCGACGTCGCAGGCGAACAGGTAGCGGCCGTGCGCGGCGTTGGCCAGATCGGCCAGGGGCGCGGGCAGCTTGATCGACAGCCGGCCGTCGTCGGTGACGCGGATCGTCTCGTTGCCGAACCGTTTACCGGACTCGCCGTCGGCGGCAAGGAACCAGCGCGCGGCCTGCCAACGCTGCCGCCACTGCTCCTGCGTCAGCTGCGCCTGATCGAGGTGGTGCCGGGTGTTGAGCAGGCGACGGCCGCCACGGACCACCCGGACCCGGCCGCTGTCGAAGTCCGCCAGCGCCGCCGCGTGCCGGGCGGTCAGGCACGCCAGGCGTCGTGATTTGGCGTGCCATTCCCGCCGCGACCGGTACCCGCCCGGAGCGCGTTTCGATCCCTTCTGCCCCACCGGCAGGCACAGGCGGTGGGCCAGCATGTCGATACCGGCCTGCAAACCCTGCACATGCGCGGCCAGACCACGGCGCGCCAGCGCCCACTGATCGTGGGTGGACTTGGTGATCGACCCGGCCCACCGCGACGACGACAGGCCCGTCAACCCCCGCTTGCGCTGCGCCCACCGACCATTGTCGTGGCCAAGCCCGTCAGCACAACGCTGCTTGAGATCACCAGCGGCCAGAGAACCCAGATGTTCACCCACCGCAGCCAGCACATACTCGTCCTCGACGCGCAAGCCCTTGAGGCGGGTGCGGATCGCCACCCCGGACGGGCCGGACACCACGAACGGCGCGGCCATCGACCGCAGGTCAGCCGTGCTCGCCGGAAGGTGCAGGCGGCTGAGCGTCCGAGCACCGTCGCGCGGGAGCAGCGGGAGGTCGCCGATGCCTTCCGTGCGGCGGTGGCTGGCGGCGATTTCGAGGCGTTGCTGCGGGTGCTCGACCCGGACGTGCAGCTGACCGTCGACATTCCGGGTGAGGCGGTCGTCACCATCGGCGCCACCAGGGTCGCGGCCGGAGCGCGGACGGTCGCCGGCACGGTCGTACGCCAGCGCCCGGTGCTGCTGAACGGCCGCCCCGGTTACGTCGCCTGGCAGGCGGACGGAACCCTGCTCTCATCTCGTTCACGGTCACCGACGGCCGGATCACCGCCATCGCGATCGTGGCTGACCCCGCGAGGCTCGCCTCGATGCGGCTTCCGGATCCGACATGAGCCGGCGAGAACCCCGCGATCGACGAACCCGGTGGCAGGATGAACCGATGAGCGCCAAGGGATCGCCATGAGGATGTCGCCACTGGTGTTCAGGCTGTTTCATCGCGTCCGCGGGTTTTACTGGCGGGTTGCCAAGCCGACCACGTACGGCGTGAAGGTGCTGATCGTTCATGCCGCCGACGCCGAGCGGGTGCTCCTCGTCCGGCACAGCTACGGCGACCGGTCGCTGTGGAGTCTGCCTGGTGGCGGATACCGACCGGCCCGGGAGACCCCGGAGCAGGCGGCCCGGCGTGAGTGCGTCGAGGAGTTGGGCGTCGAGCTGGATCCGTCGGCCCTGGTCTTGGCGGAACACCTGACCGCCAACGGGGGTAGGCAGGGCCACCTCAAGATTGTCCGCGTGTACACGAGCTCGGACGGCATACGCCCGAACGGCGAGATTTCCGAAGCCCGGTGGACGACCCTCGATCTCGCGGACCTGCCGGATGACCCGCCGGTCTCCAAATGGGTGCATTCTGCGTTGAAAGCACACGCACAAGCCCGGCATGACGGCGGCATGTAGCGTCCGCCGCGAGGCGGTTCGGCCTGCCGCTTCGGTACCTCCGTACCGTTGATCAAGGGTTGTAAGCTCGTTTACAGTCCCCGCGTGAACGGGATCATGAGTGTCAACTCGGGCATCGTCGGCGTGAGCGTGCGCGAGTACAAGAACTTGCGCGACGTGTGGCTGGCGTGGGGCCAGGGGCTCGCCATCTTCGGTGCCAACGGCTCGGGCAAGACGAACCTGCTGGAATGCCTGGCCCTCCTGCTCGGCACGGTCGAGAGCGTGTCGCTCGCGCGGCCGCGGCTGCATGTACCGGCGGCAGGCGCCCTGGCCGTGATGGTGCGCGCCCTTGCGTCCGACCTACCCGCCAATCCCGGCAACGATGTTCTGTGGGCAGAGCACCCCGAGTTGGCGGAGGTCGTCCAGAACGTCGGGGACGCACAGCCCGCGTTGGTCCGCTGGGCCGGCGACGGACGGTGGTGGCGTTCACTGGGCGTCACCGAAGGCGCGTCCTTCCACGAGGGCATCAGTCAGGCCGGTTTGCCGGATCAGCTGACGGCACTCCTCATCGACCAGTCCGCAACGCCGGTGATCATGTACGGCCTGGAGGGTATCGACCTCGACACCGACGTGGATACCAATGTCCGCAGGGTGCCCCGACGGGTCCGCCGCCGGTTCAGCCGCACCCTGATGGTCGAGGAGGTGCCCGAGTCGGTTGCGGCGCTGGCCGACACCCTGCCGGACACCTTCGCGCCGCTGCGTCGGGCACTCGCGGAGCCGGACGGCCGTATCGGCGGATGGATGCCGCTGATGGAGCTCCCGCCCACCGATCACGCCCCGGCTGAGCTGCAGTGGCTGCCCCGACCGAGAACCGACAGCGAGATCGACGAAGATGTGAACCAGGCCTTCGGGATCGCCTTCGAGCCGACGGTCGGTCTGCTGAATGTCATGGAGCGGCGGCTGCCCGTCGCCACCGCTCCCGGTGCGCTCGACTGTTACTGGTGGCTGCACGGAGTCGGGCGGCAGAATGCGATGGCCGAGCTGAACGCCACTGCGCCGGGGGTCGCGGTCGTGCCCGTCCATCCCGAAGGCACTCGCATGACGGAGCTCGAGGACCTGGCCAACTTCCGCATCGAGGTCGCCGGCGCCGGAGCGGTCGGCCGGGTGGGGATGGGCGAAGGCCCCGTCCTCGACCAGCTCTCCGCAGGTCAGCGACGGTGGGCCGATGAGGCGCTGGCGGCGATGGCACTGCAGTACGACTCCCTCGTGCTGCGGACGAGTCTGTGGGCCCTCGTCGTCGGCATGCTCGACGAGGACGCGCTCATGGACGCCGCCCTGTCTGCCGCGAAGGTCTTCGACACCGAGGTCGCGAAGAAGGGCTTCTGGACCAGCAAGGCCATCGACGCGACCCTCCAGGCCCTGGACCCGTGGCAGGCCGCGCTGACCCTGGCCAGGCGGCAGCCCCAGGTCTCGCCGACCGGGGAACACACGCGGGAGGACGTGGAGGCGATCGAGGCACACGTCCGGCTGGCGTTCCTGCTCCACGAAGCCCGGCCCCGCCGTATCGTGCGGGTCTTCGACGAGCCGGAGGCCCATCTGCATCCGGCAGCTCAGCGCGCCGCGGCCGCGGCCCTGCAGACCCTGAACGACCAGGGTGCCGACGTCGTGATCGCATCACACAGCCCGGTCTTCCTGGATCTGCCCGGCTGGACGCGGGTGCACGTGTCAGCTGTGAACGGCCGCGCGCGCGTGGAGACCATCGGGTCGCGCGCCGTCACGGCACAGAGCGCCCTCGCCAAACAGCTCGGCGTGAACCGTGGTGAGCTGCTCGCGGGTATCAGCGGCCTGCTCTTCGTCGAAGGCGACCACGACCGGCTGGTACTGGAGCGCCTCTACGGTGACGAGCTGAAGGCCGCCGGTCTCGCGGTGATCCGGATGTTCGGCACCGACAACCTGCTGGCCGTCGCGGAACTCGACTTTCTGGACCGGTACGTCGACGTGCCGGTCTTCGTCCTGGTCGACAACGCGAAGGTGCAGCGGGTGCACACCGGGCGGATGGAGACCGACGAGGAGCGGAAGCTCCTGGCCCTTTCGAGGAACTCCCGCCAGCGCGGACGCAAGCACCGAGCCGTCGGTCTGGACCGTCCCGACATCACCGCGTATCTCAACGAGACGGCTGTCCGGGCTGTGTATCCGGGCTTCGCCGGGTGGCGGACGGTGCTGGACTCGTTCCGCAAGCGAAAGTCACGTCCGAAGTTCAAGGTGTGGTTGAAGGAGAACTTCGGGGTGGAACTCGGTTCGAAGAACGCGATCGACGAGGTCCTTCGGGTCATGGTCCGCGACGGTCTGCCGCCCGCCGGCGATCTCGGGCACAAGATGAAGAGCGTCATTGCCGACGCCATGGGTGCGAGTGCTGCCCGACCCTGACGGCTGCCGGGCGGCGAGGTCGGCACCGAACGCCACGAGCCGGTAGAGCTGCCTAAACGTCAGCGCGCATTTGGCGTTCCCGAAAATACGTGCATATGCTCGTAATGTGCGGGCCGGAAGCTCCGGGTAATGCCCGGCGGCCCGCTCGAGATCAAGTGTGACCGGGGACAACGAAAGGCCAACCATGATCAAGATCAATGCTCGTCGATTGACCGCGGCCGCCGGGCTGGCCGTCGGCCTGCTCGCCGTGGGCTCGCTGGCCTCCGTTGCCGCCTTCGCCGGCGACGACGCGCCCGACTCGCGGCATGACACAGAGATCTTCCAGCTGGTCGCCAAGCAGACCCAGGCCGAAGCCATCGACCATGGCAAGAAAGGGCTAAGCCTCGGTGACGAGCGCACCGTCTTCGAGGACGTGTATCGCGACGGCAAGAAGATCGGCGACCACAGCGTCGTCTGCACGTACGTCCACCTCGCCCCGGACGCTCTGCAGTGCGTGGGCACGTTCTCCCTGCCCGACGGCCAGATCAACGCCCAGGCGCTGCTGCACCTGCCCGCGGGTCCCTCGATCGACATCCCGATCAACGGCGGCAGCGGCGCCTACGGCACCGCTCACGGCTACGTCCACACGGTTCCCGCCGGTGAAACCGAAAGGCACCTAACCTTCCATGTCACCCGCTGAATGTCGGCCTCGACGTCGAATCGTGTCATGGGAGAAACGGCAAATCCGGCACACGTCAGTCATTTAATGCCGTTCTGACCGAATCGAGGTTAAGGTCGACTTCAGGTCTCGGAGGGCGGATCTGTGACGCACAAACGCTGGTTCGTGCGGCTCCGCGCGCGAAACGGTGGGGCGGGTCTGTGGTGGGGCCTCGTCGTGGTGCTGTTCATGGGGCTGGTCGTGGAGGCCGTCCGCGAACTCTCCCGCGGCGACCAGCCGTCGCATCTGCCGGTCGTCGACGACTGGCTCAGCGCGGGGCTCATCCTGGTCTCGAGCGTGATGTGCGCCTGGGGTGCGCGTCGCAGGCCCGCCGGCCGGGCCCGTGCGGCGTGGTGGTGCTTCGCGGCGGCGCTGCTGTTGTTCGCCCTCGCCGTCATCGCCGAGCGTGTCATGTACACCGTCAGCGATGACGTGCCCTCCCCGAACCCCACCGACCTGCTCTACCTCAGCACGTATCCGCTGTTCATGGCGGGCCTCGTGTTCATGGTCCAGGCCCGGGTGCTGGACGTTCCCTGGCAGCGGTGGCTAGACGGCTTCGTCCTCGTCCTCATCGTGGTGACCCCGGGGGTGCTGCTGCTTATCGGACCCGTGGTGGAGAGCGCGCCGATCGACCCGCTGGGCAAGATCGTCACCGTCGCCTACCCGCTCGGCGACGTGCTGCTGCTCGGCGCGCTGCTCGGCACCCTGCCGCTGATGTCCTGGCGACTGGTCGGCAGCTGGCCGTGGGTGGGCGCCGGGCTGGTCTGCCTGACCGTCGCCGACGCCGCCTACAGCCTCAACTCGGCCGACGTCATGGCCCACAACGCACCCTACGACTTCCTCTGGAGCGCGGGCGCACTCGCGTTCGGGGTCGGCGCCACCCAGCTGCCGTCGCCGGCCCGACCGTCGCGGGAGATCACCGGCTGGCCCGCGATCGCGTTGCCGCTGGGGGCCTCGCTGTTCGCCGTGGCCACCCAGATCTACGGCTACTTCCGGCCGCTGCCGGACGGCGAACGGCTGCTGACCATCGCGGTCCTCATCATCGGCATCGCCCAGATCATCGTGTCCCGACCCCGCCCCGAACCCGAACAGGATGCGACCGGCCCCCGATCAGGCGGTTGAAGCCGGGGCGGCGTGGTGCGGCGACCGCCGGGTCCCGGTTCGGACGGTTCCCTCGTCCGCGCTGGGGTTCAGTTGCTCGGTGGAGGGGGAGCGACCTGGGCGACGAGGAACCTCGGGGCCATCTCGCAGTAGCTGTCGGTGATCAGTTCGGCGATCTCGGTCCAGTCGGTGTGGTCACCGAGGACGACGGCGGCGACGTTGGCGCCCCATGGGGCGCGGAAGAACGGGAAGCCGCGGGTGGTCAGGCTGAGCAGGTCGTCGACGGGTGCGCGAAACGTCATCACGGTCGGCGCCTCGCCGGCGGCCGACTGCCTGGCGTAGACCGGGAAGCGGTCCGGATCCGGCGTGTAGACGTGGGCGACCGTCCGTGTGCGGATCCGCCAGCGCACGCCGATCCAGGCCGGTTCCTCGTACATGTCGGGCAGCCGCCGGCAGATCGGTCGCAGCCGGTCCAGGATCTCCGGTGGCACGTCTCCAAGGCCTGACATGGGCCCGACGATAACGGGTGCCAGTGACATTCGTGGACCGGCCCGGCGAAGGGCCGGGTGCGCGGTTCGCACCCGGCCCTTCGATCAGGTCTATTCGATGAAGACCTTGACGGAGTCGGCGAGGCCGTCGTTCCGGTTGACGGCGACGAAGAATTCGCTCCCCACGTGGGTGATGTCTTCGATCTCATCGGTCAGGTTGTTCCCCGGCACGCCGATGTCGCTCTCGACGTCGCCTCCCGACCAGTTGTACTGGTACACCCAGTTCCATCCGGTTGCGGGCGTCGAGGTGTTGATCGACTTACTGTTCCAGATGTAGTTCTCGGAGCAGTCGATGCCCTGGTCGGAACGATTGTCGTGACTGGTCAAGTTGCTCTTCACCAGCATCCAGCCACTGGTGAGCGCGCCGGAACCGGGATGGGTCCACAGGCTGCCCAGCCGTCGGGCAGCGTATTTGCCCGCTCCGCCCGCTGCCGTCGCGCTGTAGCAGAGGCCGCTGATGTTGCCGATCGGCAGCCGTACTTCCGCGGTGGTGCCGATGGATCCGTCGGCGTTCAGGCGCACGATCGTCACCTTGTCGCTCAAGAACGCGGACTGGCTTCCCTGGGTGGCGATCAGGGCAGGGCCTTGGCCGAGGTAGTTCGCGTTGTAGGCGAGATCGTTGCCGTGGCCGAGGGTGGGTATGGAGGTCGGCGCCCCTGCGCAGGTCCAGCTGGCACCGTCCCAGGCCGAGCCGTCGCGCAACCACCTGGACAGGACCGGTTCGGCACCGGCCGCCTTGGTGAAGACGATGTAGAGCTGGCCTCCTGGCCCCGCCACCATGCCCTGAAGCACCGTGCGACCTGCCTTGCAGGCACTGCTGTTCGGGATGTTCAGTCGTTCTGCCCCGCTCCTGTCCGTGGCGGCGTAGGCGGTTGCGGTCGGCGCGATGGCGATGGCGATGGCGATCGAGAGTGCAAGCGCGGACGCGACGCTTACCAGCTTTCTCACAACGGGTCTCCTTTAGGGATAAGGAGAGCGAAGCATATCCATCAGTGCGAACCTACGCCTCCGGCGCGTTCATGATGAGCACGGGATATTCCGCTGCCGGGCCTGCGACCGTAGGCGGTCGTCGGCGAGGTCAGCTGGGAGCCGTACGGTCTCGCAGTCGGCGACCGCGCCCAGCCACGCCGCGGCCTGGTGCGGGTCAGGGCTGGTGAGGCCGTAGAGGTCGGTGACGGCGCGGGCGGCGGCGACCCAGTCCCCGTCGCGCAGAGCGGTGCAGGCGCGGGCGGCCGCGTAGTCCCACCAGGCCTGCCGTTCGGCGGGTGCCTGCGGCCAGCCGGTCTCGAAGCGGGTCAGCCGCCGGTACGCCGCGTCGCAAACGCTGCGCAGCCACGCCTGTTCGGTCGCCGACACCTGCGCACCGGCGGCCGCGATGGCCAGTGGCCGCCGCCATGACGTGGGCAGCAGATCCGCATCGACGGCGCGTAGCGCCCGCACCACGACGTCGCGTTTCGTGTCGTCGTCGGCCTCGTCGAGGTGGCGGGCGGCCCAGCCGAGCCGGGCGAACACGTCGGCGTCGGGCAACGGCACCCACGTGTCGAGTTCGCTGAACGCGTGGGCGAGGTCGGCGTGGGCCCCGGCGGCGCCGAGCGCGACGGCCTGCCGTACGCCGATGGTCTGCCCGCGGGTCAGCAGCCCGGCGGCGGGGGTCAGCTGGACCCGCTGGTGCGGGGCCGACCGGGGATGGAATCCCTGGTCAGGGCCCCAGCACCAGCGGTCGGGCCGCGCGGCATGGGGGATCAGCCGGCCGAGCGGGCCCGTCGACGACACCGGCGCACAGCGGTGGGCTACACAGTCACCGGTCAGCTGGTTCGTCGATCCGGTCATGGGGTCACCTCTATCGGGACGGGGCGGCGGCGAAGGGGATCTTCGGTAGTTCACGGGCCGGGTCGCCGGCCGGGTGGGTCCACAGGCCGCGGTCGCGCAGGATCGGCAGCACGCCCTCGCCGAACCAGTACGCCTCTTCGACGTGCGGGTGTCCGGAGAGGATGAATTCGCTGATGCCGAGGTCGGCGTACTCGGCGATGCGGTCGGCGATCTCGGTGTGGCTGCCGACCAGGGCCGTGCCCGCGCCGCCGCGGACCAGGCCGACGCCCGCCCACAGGTTCGGTGCGATCTGCAGGTCGTCGCGTTTGCCGCCGTGCAGGGCGAGCATGCGTTTCTGCCCTTCGGATTCGCTGCGGGCGAGTCCGGCCTGCACCGCGGCGATGTCGTCGTCGCTGATGCCGTCGAGCAGTTTGCGGGCCTGGGCCCAGGCTTCGTCGGCGGTGTCGCGGGCGATGACGTGCAGCCGGATGCCGTAGCGCAGCTCGCGGCCTTCGTCGGCGGCGAGCTTGCGGATCCAGTCGAGCTTGCCGGCGACCTGGGCGGGCGGTTCGCCCCAGGTGAGGTAGACGTCGGCGTGCTTGGCGGCGACGGGGCCGGCGGCCTTGGAGGAGCCGCCGAAGTAGACGGGCGGCACCGGGTCGGGGACCCGGGGCAGGGTCGCGCCTTCGACGCGGTGGTGCTCGCCGGTGAAGTCGACGCTGCCGCCGCGCCACAGGGATCGGGTGACGTGCAGGAACTCGTCGGCGCGGGCGTAGCGGGCGTCCTTGTCGAGCCAGTCGCCGTAGGCCCGCTGCTCGTGGCTCTCGCCGCCGACGACGACGTTGAGCAGGAGCCTGCCGTCGGAGTGGCGCTGGAAGGTGGCGGCCATCTGCGCGGCCAGGGTCGGTGACAGCAGGCCGGGGCGGAACGCGACGAGGAACTTCAGGCGTTCGGTGACCTCGGTGAGCATGGCGGTGGTCAGCCACGCGTCCTCGCACCAGCCGCCGGTCGGGGTGAGCGCGCCGACGAAGCCCAGCTGCTCGGCGGTGCGGGCGATCTGGCCGAGGTAGGCCAAGGTCGCCGGGCGTGCGCCGCCGGCCACGCCCGCGGGCAGGCCGTGGCCGCCGCCGACGATGAACCGGCTGTCGCCGTACGTGGGCAGGAACCAGTGGAAGGTGAGGCTCATGTGCGGTCTCCGTGCTGTTCAGGCGGGTCGCGGTCCGGTGTGGAGCGGCCGTGATCGGATGCTGGCATGTGCAGGTGGGCGGGCACAATCCATCGAACGAATAATTCATATTAAATCTATGGGATATACCGAATAACTATGTGATCTGGGCCACAGTTCTCTGGACCGCCTTGCCGTCGCGCTCCTACGGTCCCAAGCCATGAAGCGGAGTCCGGGCCCTGATGGTCGTCAGGTGGACAGGCCGGCCGGCTGAGGAGGAACCCATGCCCTCGATCCTCGCGATCTCCGGATCGCCCTCGCCCACCTCGAAGACCGCGCGCGTGCTGCGGCACGTCACCGACAACCTGCCCGGCTCCGGCGCGTACGAGGTGAGCCACCTCGCGGTGCGGGACCTGCCCGCCGAGGCGCTCGTCGGCGCGGACGTGCGCCACCCGGCGATCCTGGCGGTCGCCTCGGCGATCGCCGCCGCCGACGGCGTCATCGTCGCGACGCCGGTGTACAAGGCCGCCTACAGCGGCATCCTCAAGTCGCTGCTGGACCTGCTGCCGCAGTACGCGCTGGCGGGAAAAGTGGTCCTGCCGCTGGCCACCGGCGGCACTCCGGCGCACGTGCTGGCCATCGACTACGCGCTGCGGCCGGTGCTGTCGAGCATGGGCGCGACGCACATCGTGGCCGGCTGCTTCATCCACGACAAGACCATCGTCGACACCGACGCAGGGGGCGTCCTGCTCGACGCCACCGGGCAGGCGTTCCTGGACTCCGCCGTCACCGGCTTCACCGACGCCCTGGCCGTGCGCTCCCTGCAGGCCGCGTAGCGTCATCCCACCGCGGTAATGACTCGCCGTGCCGAAGGCCACATGCCATGGTGGAGGTGCGGGCGTGCACCCTCGGTTGCCCCACGAAGGTGAGGGCGTCCGCACCGCCCCTCACCCCCTGGAGCGTGATGTCAGCGCAGTCGGCGTCCCCGCGATACCCGGCCCCGAAATCGACTATCGATCCCGATCAGAGCAGGTCCTGGCTGCGGCGCGCGCTGCCGGTGGTGCTGGCGCACCGGTGGCTGCTGCTGACCTCGCTCAGTCTGTCGCTGGTCGGCCTGCTGGTGCAGGTGCAGATCCCGAACGTGATGCGGCTGGGCATCGACGACGCGCTGATCGCGCGCACCGCGAGCCTCACCGGCTACGTGTGGTGGCTGGCCGGGCTCGCGGTGGCGTCCGGCGTGGTCAACTACCTGGCCCGCCGATACCTGCTGCGCACCGCGTACGAGATCGAGTACGACCTGCGCAACATCATGTACTCGCACCTGATCCGGATGCCGTTCGGCTTCTACGACCGGGTGCAGACCGGTGAGCTGATGTCGCGGTCCAGTTCGGACATCCGTGCCGTGCAGATGTACCTGGCGTTCGGGCCGTCGATCCTGGTGCAGTGCCTGATCGCGGTGTTCGCGTTCGCGCTGATGGTGTCGATCGACCCGCTGCTGGCCGTCGTCGCGATGGCCACGATGCCGGTGATCGCGCTGCTGGGCGTGTGGATGCGCAAGGCGATCTTCCCGGTGTCGTGGCTGATCCAGTCGCGGCTGGCGCAGGTGGCCACGGTCGTCGACGAGAACATCAACGGGGTGCGCATCGTCAAGGCGTTCGCCGGTGAGCAGCGGCAGGTGACGCTGCTGGCGTCGGCCGCCGACCGGGTGCGCTGGGCGTACCGGCGGGACGCGTGGATCCGCAGCCGCTGGTCGCCGACGCTGGAGAACCTGCCGCGGCTCGGCCTGGCCCTGGTGCTGCTGTGCGGCGGCTGGATGGTGATCGAGGGCCGGACGTCGGTCGGCGCGATCGTCGCGTTCAACTCGTATGTGCTGATGCTGCAGCCGCCGTTTCGCATGCTCGGCATGATGATCATGATGGGTCAGCGGGCCGCCGCCTCCGCCCAGCGCATCTACGAGGTCCTCGACACCCGCAGCGATATCACCGAACAGGCCGACCCGCTGCGTACCCGGATCCGGGGCGAGGTCGAGTTCGACGGTGTCGAGTTCGCGTACCCCGACGGCACGGTCGCGCTGCGGGGGCTGGACCTGCGCATCCCTGCCGGGACGACGGTCGCCGTGGTCGGGCGCACCGGCTCGGGCAAGTCCACGGTGGGGCGGCTGCTGGCCCGCTACTACGACACGACCGGCGGCGCCGTCCGCGTGGACGGCCGGGACGTGCGCGAATACGCCCTGGACAGCCTGCGCGACCAGATCGGCATCGTGCCCGACGAGCCGTTCCTGTTCTCGCTGTCCATCCGCGACAACATCGCCTTCGGCCGGCCGGACGCGGACCTGGCCGACGTCGTGGCCGCCGCCGAGGCGGCCGAAGCCGACGGCTTCGTGCGGGCGCTGCCCGACGGCTACGACACGGTGATCGGCGAACGCGGGTACACCCTGTCGGGCGGGCAGCGCCAGCGGGTCGCCATCGCCCGCGCGCTGCTGGTCAACCCGCCGGTGCTGGTCCTCGACGACGCGACGAGCGCGGTGGACGTGCACGTCGAGCAGCGCATCCATGCCGCACTGCGCGACCTGCTGCAGAACCGGACCACGATCATCGTCGCGCACCGGTTGTCCACCATCGCCCTGGCCGACACGGTCGTGCTGGTCGACGACGGCCGCGTCGCCGCCCAGGGCACCCACGAGGAGCTGCTGGTGGGGGAGCCACGCTACCAAGACGTGCTGGCGACCATGCACAGCCAGGCCGCCGAGGTGGACGAGCAGGTGGCGGCGTGAGAGAGCGCAGCCGACGAATCAACGGGCTCGGACATGCAGCCGACGGGCGCAGCGAGGAGAAGGCATGAGCATGTTCGGGGGTGGGTTCGGCGGGCCCGGAGGGGGACCGGGCAGCGGCCCGATCGGCGGGCTCAGCGCCGTCGGGGCCGGTCGCGGCACCCGGCGCACCGGGGACACGCTGCCGTTCGCCGGGGTGCCCGACGAACTGGCCGCAGGAGTGCGCCGCCTGGAGGAGAGCGAGCCCGACCACGGGCTGCCCGCTGACCGCTTCGGCCACCGTCCGCCCGGCGGGCCGTCGTTGAGCCTGCTGTCGCTGCTGAACCGGCGACGCGGTGTGTTCCTGGCGGTGTGTGCGACCATCCTGGCGGAGACGCTGCTCCTGCAGGCGGGGCCACTGCTGGTGCAGGTCGGCATCGACCACGGCATCGTCGCCCGCGACCTGCCGGTGCTGCTGTGGTCGGCAGGCGCGTTCACGGCCGCGGTGCTGGCCGGCTGGGCCACCACGACTGCCCGCATGCGCCAGACCGGCGCGCTGGCCGCCGACGCCATGCGCGACCTGCGGGTACGCGTCTTCGCGCACCTGCAGCGGCTGTCCATGGACTACTACACCAACGAGAAGGCCGGGGTCATCATGACCCGGATGTCGTCGGACATCGAGTCGCTGCAGCAGTTGCTCCAGGAGGGGCTGGCCCAGTTCGCGGTGCAGGGGCTGACCATGGTCGTGGTGACCGCGGTGCTGTTCCACTACGACGCCGGGCTGGCCGCGATCACCCTGCTGCTGGTCGTCCCGGCGCTGTTCGCGGCGTCGGTGTGGTTCCGGCGGGCCTCCGACACCGGATACGCCCGTCAGCGTGACGCCATCGCGGCGATGTTCACCGACCTGGCGGAGAGCCTGCACGGCGTGCGGGTGGTCACCGCGTACCACCGCGAGGACCGCAACATCGCCCAGCACCGCGCCGTGGTCGGCCGCTACCGCGACGCCAACGACTTCACCGGCCACATCAGCGCGATCTACGGCCCGGGGACCTCGGTCATCGGCCTGGTCGGCATGGCGCTGCTGCTGCTCATCGGCGGACGGATGGTGCTGCGCGGGGAGCTGAGCATCGGCGAGCTGACCGCGTTCGTGCTCTACCTCAACGCGTTCTTCGCCCCGGTGCAGCAGCTGGTCCAGCTGTACACGAACTACCAGCAGAGCCGGGCCGCCGTGGTGAAGTTGCGCGGGCTGCTCGGGCAGGCGCCCACGGTGCCCGAGCGCGCGGATCCGGTCGAGCTGCCGCCCGTCACCGGCGGGATCGTGTTCGAGCGGGTCGTGTTCGGGTACGACCCCGCGCGTCCCGTGCTGCGGGGGGTGGACCTGCGCATCGAGGCGGGGGAGACCATCGCCTGTGTCGGGCCGACCGGCGCGGGCAAGTCGACCCTGGCGAAGCTGGTCACCCGGCTGCACGACCCGGACTCCGGGCGGGTCCTGATCGACGGTCACGACCTTCGTGACGTCAGCCTGGTCTCGCTGCGCCGCCAGATCGGAGTGGTGCCGCAGGAGCCGTTCATGTTCGCCGGCTCGATCCGGGACAACGTCGCGTTCGCCAGGCCGGAGGCGACCGAGGCCGAGATCTGGGCTGCCATCGACGCGGTCGGTCTGCGTGACCTGGTCGAGCGCACCGATGCCGGGCTGGACGCGCCGCTGCACGAGCGCGGCCAGTCGGTGTCGTCAGGCCAGCGGCAGCTGCTGGCCCTGGCTCGGGCGTTCCTGGCCCAGCCGCGCGTGGTGGTGCTCGACGAGGCGACCTCGAACCTGGACCTGCGCTCGGAGCTGCGCGTGGAGCAGGCCCTGGACCGGCTGCTCGAAGGCCGGACTGCCCTGCTCATCGCGCACCGGCTGTCCACGGCGATGCGGGCCGACCGGATCGTGGTGCTCGACGAGTCGGGTGTCGTCGAGATCGGATCGCATGCCGAGCTGCTGGCCGCCGAAGGCCGGTACGCGGACATGTTCGCGACCTGGTCGCGGCAGCACTGAGATTATTCCTATAATTCCCATAGGAGATAGTGACTTAACGTCTTCGCGCTGCTAGCGTCGGGATATGAGCGCACAGCGATGTCGACGGTGACGCCCATCGCCACCGTCACCCCCGCCCGAGAGGCACTCCCATGACGCTCACCGCCCTGCCCCCGACCGTCTCCGACGACCACCTGCCCGACACCGCCGTCGCCGGCGTCGAACTGCACCGCTACCTCGGCCTGCTGCGCCGCCACGCCACCACGGTCGCCGTGGTGACCGCCCCGGGTCAGCACGGCGGCCCGCCGGTCGGGTTCACCGCCACCTCGTTCACCTCCGTATCGCTGCGGCCCCAGCTGGTGTCGTTCTGCCTCGACCGCGACTCCTCCAGCTGGCCCACCGTCGCCCAGGCCCGCCACGTCGCCATCCACCTGCTCGCCGACGGGCAGGAGGAACTGGCCCGCACCTTTGCCGCGCGCGGCGTCGACCGCTTCGCCGACGCGAGCCTGTGGCGGCACGGCCCCTACGGCACACCGCTGCTGCACGGCGTGCTCGCCCTGCTGATCTGCGAGGTCGTGCAGCGGATTCCCGCCGGTGACCACGCGATCGTGCTCGGCCGCCCGGTCAGCGCCGAACACCGGCCCGGCGAGCCGCTGCTGCACCACATGGGCGGGTATACGGCACTGGCCCACTGACCGGACGGCCGTCGTCGCTTGTGGATAATGTGCCGGGACCGTAGCGCAGAAGTCGTCGCGCCCGCCTGCACAGCGGGAGGACGCCGGTGCGAATCCGGCCGGCCCCACACCTCGGTTGCGCGGCCGCCCTGGCACGCATACGCCTGGGGCCTATGTGTGCCAGGGCGGCGGTTCGAGCGCACCGGCGGCGATGAGCGCACGCGACTCGGCGTCGTTGCGGTATCGCAGCGGGACGACCGCCAGCGGGAGCTGCTCGCCGGTCTCGGCACGCCTCGCCCTGATCGGCCTCACCAGCGGCCGGGGACCGGGCCCGCGGCTGATCCACTCCGGCAACGGCACATCGACGTCGCCGAACGGATGGCCGACAGTCACGATGACGTTCGCAGGATCAGGGCCGTCTGCTTCCACACGGGCTAATGTAGTGCTCCGTTCCTTCGCGCGGGCTCGTCGAGGCGCAGGATCGTTTCCTCGATCTCCGCGTTCCGCGCGTTGGCGAACGCGACCTCCGTGTCGGTGATGGTGAATCCTGCCTTCTGCAGCACCTTGAGCGATCCGGTGTTGTCACTGGCGGCGCGGGCGAACAGCGGCCGCACCGGATTCAACTCCAGGAGCAGGGCGAGCGCTCGACTGGCGATGCCCTGCCCCCAGAAGGATCTGTCGATCCAGTAAGTCACCTCGGTGTCGCCCTCGATGACGAAGCTGGCGACGCTGCCGACAAGCCGACCGTCAAGCGTGACGGCGCGATTGGTGGTCTCGGGCGACGCCCTGATCTTCGCCATGTGGGCGTCGAACGCGATGCGGTCGTCGGGATCCTTGGCGGTGAAAGCGGCCATCCGGACCGACTCCGGATCTCGCATCAGCTCGAACAGGGCATCGAGGTCGGAGTCCTCGATCGGCCGCAGCGCCACCTCACCCATCAGCATCTCCCCACCTGGTCCAAAACCGTTTCAGCGGGGCTGAACATACCAGCGGCGTGAGACAGATCGAGCAGGATCATCCCGTCACCGACCCGGTGCCGGCGGGGTGGGTGGGAGCGTGTGCGTGTACCCACCAGGCGAGCGGAAGCGCGATGAGCGCCACCGCCTGGATCGCGAGCAACGCCGCGACGATGCCGAAACGGTCTGCGACGAGGCCGGCTCCCAGGGCGACGAGCCCGTAGAGCACGCTGCCGAGCAGCGACGCGAGCGAACCCATCGTCGCGCGTTCCCGGTCGGTGAACTCGCGCTGCAGCAGCGTCTGCTGAGCGATCGTTGACATGCCGTACGCCGGTGAACCCAGCAGCACGGGCGAGAACACCGTAGGCTTGACCAGCGCCACGAGGTTCGCCACGTTGTCGAACAGCTCACCGGACAGCAGCGTGCGGGCCGCGCCCACCCGGCCGATCACCCGACCACTGACGCGGAAGCCCACGAAGGCCACGCCATGGCCGAAGGTGCGCCACAGGCCCAGCGCCCACAGCGGCCACAGCCCCGCCACGAACACCGGCGACAACTGGGCCGCGCTTTCGCCGCTGAAACGGAGTGC
Organism: Catellatospora sp. NPDC049111; assembly: GCF_040648615.1. Taxonomy (NCBI): domain Bacteria; kingdom Bacillati; phylum Actinomycetota; class Actinomycetes; order Micromonosporales; family Micromonosporaceae; genus Catellatospora; species Catellatospora sp. NPDC049111. The sequence continues at coordinate 257,681 of NZ_JBEZEB010000007.1, forward strand.
CGACACCAGAGTCATCCGGCGGAGCACCGCATTTCGGCGGACGCCGCGCAAGGCCGCTCGGAGATGCGCCAGCACGTTCGATTCCAGCGGGCCGCGCATCCACGGCTCCCGGACCAGCGAGGCGACGAGAACGCACAGCAGCTGCGGCACCACCGACAGCACGACCACCGTGCGCAGCGACCACGCGCCGGCGACCACGCCGCCTATGGGCGCCGCCAGTGCGAGCGCGATCTGGAACATCGAGTTCACCCGGCCGGAGTGCTGGGGGAACTCGTCCTCCCGGCCGGCGGTGAGCAACGTGTCGTAGAGCAGAGCCTCGTTGTTGCCGCTCCACAGTGCGGTCGCCAGTCCCTCCAGCACGACGGCTGCCACGAGGAGGCCGTAACCCCAAGCGGCGGCATACCCGAGATGGGCGGTCACCATGACGACCGCGCCGGCGATCATCGTGCCGCGTCGGCCGAGGCGGTCGGAGAGCACTCCGGTAGGGACTTCGAAGGCTGCCGAAGACAGCTTCTTCACCGCCAGGAGGCTGGCGGCAGCGGTGAACGAGCCGGTGACCTGCGCGAAGTAGATGACCATGATCGGCCCGTACATGCGGAAGTCGCCGAAGAAGTTGAACCAGCTCAGCAGACGGACATTGCGGTCGACGGTCTGATCGGCGGAGTCCGCGGCAGGCGGAGCCGACGTTGGCCGTGGAGACCTCTCACCGCGCGGGGCGGCGATCAGTCGTTCGGCCAGGGCACGTGCACGGAGCAGCGAAGAGTGACGAATGGGCACAGCAGAACTCCCGGGAAGGCGAATGGAGACGCCGAACAGCGCCTAGGGCCGGTGACAGGTGTCACCTCGCCCCGGCGACCGGGATGTGTGCCGACTTTGCCGCTACACGTGCGGCGTCACAAGCCTGCGACCGCGGTCACCCAGGGGCGATCGGAAGCTCCGGCCATCGTCTTCGACATCACGACTCCTCACATCCCTGGCGGATGGGATTCCGCAAGATCTGCACCCTAGCGAGCGAAGGACCTGCGTGTCACGGACATATCGGAGGGTGGCCGCTTCCCGAGGAGCTGGGCGCAACGCACTGACATCCACGGTTCACGCCGTGACGCCCAGCCTCTCCAGCAGGTGCCGCCGCAGCCCACCGAAGCCGGGGTCGTCGGGCGTACGCGGGTGGGTGAGGGGAACGGGGGCGTCCTCGACGAGCCGGCCGCCTTCGAGGACCAGGGTGCGGTCGGCCAGCAGCAGCGCCTCGTCCACGTCGTGGGTGACCAGCAGTGCCGCGAAGCCGTGCTGTTCGCGCAGCCGGATGAACAGCTCCTGCATACGCAGCCGGGTCAGCGCGTCCAGGGCCCCGAACGGCTCGTCGAGCAGCAGCAGCTCCGGCTCGCGTACCAGCGCGCGGGCGACCGCGACCCGTTGCGCCTGGCCGCCGGACAGCTCCGCGGGCCAGGCGGTGTCGCGGTCGGGTAGGCCGACCTCCGCCAGCGCCGCCCCCGCCCGCGCACGCACGTCCGGGCCGGTCAGCCCGAGGGAGACGTTGTCGATGACCCGTTTCCATGGCAGCAGCCGGTGCTCCTGGAACACCACCGCCTGGTGCGGCGGCCGCCGCACGATGCCGCTCGCGTCGGGGTCGAGTCCGGCGAGGATGCGCAGCAGGGTGCTCTTGCCCGATCCGCTGCCGCCGAGCAGCGCCACCACCTCTCCGGGCGCGATGGTCAGGTCGACGCCGTCGAGCACGACGGTCGCGCCGAACGAGCGCCGTACGTCGCCGGCCGTCAGCACCGTTGTCAGGTCGCCTTCAGTCCGCGTCGCCATGACAGCGTCCTCCTCTCCGCGATGCGCAGCAGCAGGTCCGACAGCAGTCCCAGCAGCGCGTACACCAGCAGGCCGAGCAGCACCACGTCGGTCTGGGCGAACTCGCGCGCCTCCATCATCAGGAAGCCGATGCCGGTCTGCGCGTTGACCTGCTCGCCGACGACCAGGCTGAGCCAGGCCGCGCCGATGGCCAGGCGCAGCCCGAGGAACAGCGACGGCAGCGCGCCGGGCAGCACCACGTGCCGCAGCCGCGCGAGGTGGCCGAGGCCGCAGGTGCGGGCCGCTTCGACGAGGCGTTCGTCGATGTCGCGGATACCGGCGTAGGTGTTGAAGTAGATCGGGAAGAAGCTGCCCAGCGCGACCAGCGTGATCTTCAGTTCCTCGCCGATGCCGACCCAGATGATCAGCAGCGGGACCAGTCCCAGGTGCGGCAGCATCCGGGCCATCTGCACGGGCGGGTCGACCAGGTCGTCGCCGACGCGCAGCAGGCCCGCGAGCGCGCCGAGCAGCAGTGCCAGACCGCCGCCGAGGGCCAGCCCGATCGCCGCGCGCTGCAGGGAGTCCAGCAGGTGTACGGCGAGGGTGCCGTCGCCGGCCAGCCGCCAGCCGGTTTGCAGCACCTCACTCGGCGCGGGCAGCTTCTCCGGCGGAAGCAGTCCGGTCCGCGCTGCGCTCTCCCAGGCGGCCAGCAGCACGACCGGGCTCACCAGGCGCAGCACCCGGCGACCGGAGCGCGGCCGGGCAGCCCGGCCCGGTGCCGCTGTTTCGACCGGTGTGGTGCGGACGACGGCCGGGGCCGCCGTCCGCGGTGCGGCTGTCATCGCAGCGCCTCGGCGAAGCGGCTGTCGATGCGGGACTTGATGTCGATCTTCTCGGGGATCAGCTGGAGTGCGGCGAAGCCGTCGGCGATGGCCTGCAGCTCGTCGCCGATCTCCGGGGTGACGGCGGCGAGCGGCTGGGCGCTGCGCTCCAGGGCGCGGGTGGTCACGTCGAGTGGGATCTTCAGCTCCGGCGCGAGGATCGCGGCGCGTTCGGCCGGGTTGGCGATGCCCCAGTCGGTGACCGTGCGGTACTGCTTCAGGAACTCACCGAGCTGGTCGGTCTTCTGCTCCAGGGCGGTCGGGTCGACGAGCAGGTATTCGCGGTTGCTCGCCAGCCCGGTGGCGTCCTCCAGGACGACGACGCCGGGCTGCTCGGCCAGGGCGAAGTAGGGGTCCCAGATGATCCAGGCGTCGACCTGGTCGCCGTCGAAGGCCGGTCGTGCCTCGGCGGGCTTGAGGTACTTGACGTCGATGTCGGTGATTTTGAGCTGGTACTTCTCGAGCAGCTTCACCAGCAGCCAGTTGACATTGGAGCCCTTGTTCAGCGCGACCTTCTTGCCCTTGAGGTCGGCGAAGGTCTTGAACCCCTTGGCCTGCTTGACGAGCACGGCCTCGCCCTTGGGGACCGGTGCGGAGGTGCCGATGATCTTAAATTCGATCTTCCCGGCGGCGGCGAAGATCGGCGGCGCCTCGCCGGTCTGTCCGATGTCGATCGCCTTGCCCTTGAGGCCTTCGGTGAGGGCGGGCCCGCTCTCGAACAGCGACCAGGTGGCCTTGGGGTCGGCGGCGTTGCGCGCCTTGACCAGGCTGAGCCCGCCGAAGCGCTGGTAGCCGATGCGCAGCGGCTGCCCGGCGGCGGCCGGTTCGTCGCCGCCGCACGCCGACAGCAGGGTCGCGGACAGGGGTGCCGCGGCGAGCGCGGCCAGCAGCGAGCGGCGGGAAAGTCCAGGGTGGGCGTGCATGGGTGTCTCCTGAAGGGTGGGAGCCGTGTCTCGTCGCCGATGACGGGGGAGCGTGCCCGGTCGCGCGGAATGCCGTCGGCCGCCCGCACGCGGTGGCAAAAGGCTATCAACCCCATAGGATTTATGGGAATAGTGCCTGACCTGCGGTGCGGCGATACGACTTCGATTATCCAGGGCCGAACACCGCCCGTGCGCAGGAAATGAAGGCCCGAGCGGGTCCACGCCGGGGTGCGGCTTCTGGCACGATCACGGCATGGCCGAGCATGACCTCGTGGTTCGGGCCGTGTGCGGCGTCGTGGTCCAGGACGACACCGGCCGGGTGCTGCTCATGTGCCGGGCCGGTGAGGACACGTGGGGTCTGCCCGGCGGAGGCGTGGAATCCGGCGAGACCTGGGAGCAGGCCGCGCTACGCGAATGTCGCGAAGAGACCGGCTGGGACGTCACCCTGCACGGCCTGCTCGGCCTCTACAGCGATCCCGCCACGCAGATCCACCGGTACCCCAGCGGGAAGAGGGCGCACTTCGTCGGGGCGGTCTTCCTCGGCTCACCCGTGCGGTTGGCCGGCACGCCCGACGGCGAGGGCACCCGGCTGGGGTGGTTCGCGCTCGACGAGCTGCCGGGCCCGCTGTTCGCCCCGGACGTCCCCGTGCTGCGCGATGCCGCCCGCAGCCAGGGCCGACCGTTCATCCAATGAGGCCGTGGGCCCGACGCGGACCGGTCACCAGCGCTGGCGGCGCGGGGCGGCGTCACGATCGCGGTCACGGCGAGCGCTGACCCGCTTGCCCTTGATCGTCGCGTGGCGCAGCGCTTGGATCACGTCGTCGGCCGCGTCCGCCGGCACCTCGACCAGCGAGAACCGGTCGGCGATCTCGATCGCGCCGATGTCGCGCCCCGGCAGCCCCGCCTCACCGGCGATCGCACCCACCAGATCCTGCGGGCGTACGCCGTTGCGCCGCCCCAGGCCGATGAACAGCTTGACCGCGCCCGCCGCGGGCCCGCGCGAGCCGCCGCGGCGACCCTCGCCCTGGCCGGGACGCTCGCGCCGCTCGACGGGCTCGGCGATGTCGGGGATGACCTCGTCGTCGGGGGCGTTGCCCATGGCCTCGTGCGCGACCTTCACCGCGGCGAGGGCCACCTCGACGATGTCGTACTCGTCGGCCAGGCTCTCCACGACGACCCGGAACCGGTCGAGATCGTCCTCAAGGAGGCTCTCGTGCACCGCCGCGCGGGTCATCTCCAGCCGCCGGGCGTGCAGGTCCGCGACGCTGGGAATCTTCTCCATGGTGATGCGCTGGCGGGTGACCCGCTCGATCGCCTTGAGCATGCGGTGCTCGCGCGGCTCGGCCAGGGTCACCGCGACGCCCTCGCGACCGGCCCGGCCGACACGGCCGATGCGGTGCACGTACGCCTCGGGAGCCGACGGCACGTCGTAGTTGATCACGTGGGTGAGCTGCTCGATGTCCAGACCGCGGGCGGCCACGTCGGTGGCGACCAGCAGGTCCGCGGTGCCCGCGCGCAGCCGGCCCATCACCCGGTCGCGCTGCTCCTGGCTCATACCGCCGTGCAGCGCCTCGGCCCGGTAACCGCGGCCGTTCATGGTCTCGGTGAGCTGGTCGACCTCTTCGCGGGTGCGGCAGAAGACGATCGCGGCTGTGGGCGCCTCGACGTCGAGGACCCGGCCGAGCGCGGCGGGCTTGTGGGCGCGGGCCACCACGTACGCGCTCTGGCGCACCTTCGGCGACTCGCCCGGCGCCGGGGCGGCACGGCCCATCTGGATCCGGGCCGCGTCGCGCAGGTAGCGCTTGACCAGACCCTCCACCCGCGACGGCATGGTCGCCGAGAACAGCACCGTCTGCCGGTTGTCGGGGGTCTCCTGCAGGATCGCCTCGATGTCCTCGGCGAAGCCCATGTCGAGCATCTCGTCGGCCTCGTCCAGCACGACCGTGCGCAGGTCGGCCAGCTGCAGCGTGCCCCGGCCGATGTGGTCCAGCGCCCGGCCGGGCGTGGCCACCACGATGTCGACGCCGCGGCGCAGGGTCTGCAACTGGCGGCCGATGGGCTGCCCACCGTAGATCGGCAGCACGCGCACGCCGAGGTCGCGGCCGTAGCGGTGCACGGCCTCGGAGACCTGCACGGCCAGCTCGCGGGTCGGCACCAGGACCAGCGCGGTCGGGTCGACACGGGTGCGGCCGTCGGCGCTGTCGGCCCACTGCTGCAGCAGCGGCAGGGCGAACGCGGCGGTCTTGCCGGTGCCGGTGGCGGCCTGCCCCAGCAGGTCACGGCCGGTCAGCAGCGGTCCGATGGCCTCGCGCTGGATCGGCGTCGGCTCCTCGTAGCCCAGCGCCGAGAGCGCCTTCGTCAACTCGGGCCGCAGGCCGAGGTCGGCGAAGGTGACGGTCTCCTCGGACGTGGCCGCTGAGGGCTCCTGGCTCATGGTCCGCCTTCTGCTCGACAATTCCGGGTCATCGGTACGCTACCCGGGCAGAACTGTCACCCTGGACGGTACCCTGCGATCGCGCCCTCGGAGGCGTGTGCTGCGCAGATCGCCGAACCGGCGCATCGTGTCGCGTTCCGGCGGCCAGACCGCCGGTGAGCTGGCCGATCAGCCGGCGAGTGCCGCGGCGATCAGGGCGACCAGCGGGGTCAGGCCCTGGATGACGGCGGCGCGAGCCATCCGGCGGTCGGTGGTGATCAGCACCACGGCCGCGCCGAGCATGCTGGCGCAGCTGAACAGCGCCACGGCCGCGCCCGCGGTGGCGTGCCCGGTGTGCGCGGCGACCACGCCGCCCAGCGCCCCGAGCGCCAGGAACAGGTTGTAGAAACCCTGGTTGAACGCCCACGGCCGGACCGCGTCGAGGTCCGCGGGCCGGACCCGGAACCGGCCGTGCACCTGCGGCCGCCGGAACAGCACGCTTTCCATCGTGAAGATGAGCACATGCAGCAGACCTGCGAGCACCGCGAACACCTGAGCCGTCACGTTCATGGACGCGATTGTCGCTCACGTGCCCCGGGGTCGGGTCAGCCGGTCGGGCGAGGATGCCGGGTCCGGGTCGCGGCCAGGTAAGCGAGGATCAGTGCGGCGGCGAGCACGACGAGGCTGAGACCGAGCGTGTTGACGCCCCACGTGCCCAGGACCACGCCGATGATCGCGGGGAAGACCGAGCCGCCCAGGCCCGCGCCCGCCATCTGCAGGCCGATGGTCCGGTCGGCGTGCGCGGCCCCGACCCGCTCTGCGGTGAGCAGCGTGAACAGTGGGAACACCGCCGCGGCGGCGAAACCGATCACCATGAACCCGAACGCGGCCAGCCAGCCCGGTCCGGGGATCGCGACGAGCACCGCCCCGGCCGCCATGCCGCCGATCGACCACACGACGGTCCGGCCCGGCATGAACCGGTGCGCCGCGAACCCCTGCAGCACCCGGCCGACGAACAGGCTGCCCCAGTACAGCGAAACGCATACGCCCGCGACCGCGTCGCTCATGCCGCGGCCCTCGGTGAGCAGCTGGTACGCGAACAGGCCCGCCGCGACCTCCAGCGCCACGTACACCGCGATGGTGAGCACGCTGAACCAGACCGCGGGCAGCTTGAACGTGTCCCGGGCCCGGATCGGGCCGGCGTGGGTCTCGTGCGCGGCGTGTTCGGGCGCCGGCCGTTGCGCCCACTGCCGGACGGTCAGCACGAACGCCACGGCGAGCAGCGCCTGGCCGGTCGCGACGACGAGGTAGCCGGGCCGCCAGGCGTCGCCGTACTGGATGGCCGCCGTCATGATCAGCGGGCCCATCGCGACACCCAGCCCGAAGAAGGCGTGCAACCAGTTCATGTGCCGGGGGCCGAACGCCGACGCGGCGTACGCGTTGAGGCCGGCGTCGATCGCGCCGCCCGCGAAACCGGCGCACAGCGCGGCGGCCATGGTGAACGCGAACGCGGGAGACAGGGCGTACCCGAACAGCGCCAGGCTGGCCAGCGCGGTGCTGCCCGCCAGCAGCCGCCCGACGCCGAGTTTCGACAGCACGAACCCGGCCGTGACGCTGGAGACCAGGTAGCCGCAGGTCGAGGGAATCAGCAGCAGGCCGATGGTCTCCCGGGGGACGTTCAGGTCGGCGCTCATCGACGGCCAGGCGACGCCGAGCAGGCCGTCGGGCAGCCCGAGGCTGATGAACGCGAAGTAGGACAGGGCGAGCACGGACATGCGGATCGGGGTCCCGGGAGAACTCACTTCGCGATCATGCCTGATGTGCTGTACGCACGTTCGCCGGGCGGCAGGCGGATCGCGGACCGGGACAGCGTTGCGGGTCGTCGGCCGCGGTCGTCGATCATGTGGATGAGCTGTGAAGACCGGTTACCGGTGCCGCTGCGGTGCCGGTACCGTCCCGGCGTGCCAACCGATCGTGCGACCCTCCCACGCGTTCCCATCTGGGCCGTCGCGACCGCGCTCGTGCTCGCGGTCCTGCTCGGCTGCTGCCCGCCGGCCAGGCCCTGGACGTGGTTCGACCGGCAGTACCCGCACGCCGACGGGTTCTTCCACATCTCCCGAGGCGACGACGACCTGGAGGAGGACCTGCTTCCGATCTACGGCGTCGACCTGCCCTGCGGCGTGGCCGACCTGCGGTACGGCAACCTCCAGGAACCGATCAACAAGCTCTACCTGCGGTTCACTGCGCCGACGTCATGTCTGGACGAATTTCGCGTCAAGTACGGCCTGCTGCCGGACGACTGGGAGGATCCGTTGTCCCCGGAGGAGTACGAATGGGAGATCAGCAGCGCGGCGAAGGCCCATTGGGGCGAGTACGACGAGAACAGACTGTTCCTGTACGTGGAGGACACGCACTCTCTGCCGATCGCGTACCTGGTGCTGGAGCGGTGGGGAGTGCCGAAGGACAGCGCCGTGAGGTAGACGATGAGTGGCCGGGCGCTGCGGGCCTTCACCTCGCGGTCGTCACGCCGTAATAGGGTGGGCGGGTGGTGGACGACGACGCGGATGCGGTCGCGGCCTCGTTGCAGGCGTGGCTGGCCGATGTCTCCTTCACCGATCGTGACGCCGACCAGGTCACCGAACTGCTGACCGAGGCCGTGCTGGCGTGGGGGACCGCCCAGGAGTGGCGGGTCTACCGCCGCGCCCGCAGCGTGGTGAAGCTGCCGCCGCCGTACGAGGACCGGCACTCCTGGGTGGATGTGGGGGTCGCCAGGTCGGGCCTGCCGCCGATCGTGGTGGAGATCGACCAGTCCGAGCGCAGGCGGACCCTGGAGAAACTCGCCGCCGAGGCGGCCGAGGGCCGGGTCGCGGTGTGGCTGCGCTGGGGGACCGGGCCGTTCGCCGTGCCCGCGCTCCCGGTCCGGCTGGCGACCTGCCAGGTGAGCAGCCGCAAGGACGCGTCCGGTCGGCGGCTGTTCTCGGCCCCCGTGGCGGTCCGCCCGGCTCCGTCGCACAGCGGCGCCGCGGTCGGCGAGGCCGACCAGGGCGATCTCTTCGCCGGCTGAGTCACCACGAAACCGCTGGTCGATGGCGGTTTGCCGGTCTACGGTTCAGCGAACGGCAGCGGACACGGCTCCGGTGTGACGTGGGACTCATCGAACGCATGCGTCCGGGTCGAGGGGTCAGACGTCATTGGTGCGCTCCGAACGGAGCGTGTCGATGGCGGAGGGAATCAGAGATGGAACACACGAGGGCGCGGTGGATCGCGCGATGCTCGCTGGGCGTCGTGCTGCTGGGAGTCGCCGCCGGGTGCGCGAAGCCGCCGGCGCAGAGCGGCGCGGTGGACCCTCAGGACGCCGGCATGGCGGGCGCGTCGGCGTCGGCGACGCCGTCGCCGTCGCCCACGGCTTCGGCCGTCGTGCCGAGCAGGCCCGCGGCGTCGCCGCCGCGCGGCGGTGTCCCGGGTCGGGACCAGGCGATCCTGCTGCAGGCGGTCGACCGGATCGAGGACCCGGTGCTGACCGTGACCGCGAGCGGCCGGATCGGCACGTATCCCGGCGGCGCGGACACCGGCGAGCGCGAGCAGTTCGCGCTGGTGCCGCTGTCGCCGGGCGCGACGGTGTACCTGCTGAAGACGGCGCGGCTGCGGGTGGGCGGCGAGCCGGTGTGCGCGGGCATCGAGGCCGGTGTCCTGCACGCCGTGGCGTGCGACGCGGCGGCCGGGGCGCAGAAGGTCACGCTGGTGGCGCGGGGCGCGGACGCATCCGGCGCGGCGACGTTCGAGGTGGTCGTCGGGGGATACCGGGTGGAGGTCGGCAAGGAAGGCAAGGTGTCGCTCGTGAAGGCGGGCAGCGCCGCCGCGAAGACCCGGTTCCGGTTCGTTCCGGCCGGCCCGGTCGGCCAGTGGCCGTAGTGGTGGGGTGCTGATGTCCGACGTCGACGAGTTCGACGCCTTCTACGCCGCGACGTCGTGGCGGGTGCTCGGGCAGCTGTGGACGATGACCGGCAGCCGGGCCGAGGCCGAGGACGCGGTGGCGGAGGCGTACGCCCGGGCGTGGCAGCGATGGCGGCAGGTGCGGGACTGCGACAGTCCGGAGGCGTGGGTGCGCCGCACGGCGTCGCGGATCGCGATCAGCGCGTGGCGCAAGGCCGTCAACCGGCTGCGCGCCCACCATCGCGCCACGCCCGACCAGGACGTGGCGGGTCTCGGGCCGGATCATGTCGCGCTGGTCCACGCGCTGCGGCAGATCCCCGCCGACCAGCGGCGGGCGATCGTCCTGCACCACCTGGTCGGGTTGAGCGTGGCCGAGGTCGCTGAGGAGGTCGGCGCGCCGGTGGGCACGGTCAAGGCCAGGCTGCTGCGGGGCAGGCGGGCGCTGGCGGGCTGGCTGGACGAGCTGCCGAACCCGGATCGCACGGAGACGACCACACGGAAGGAGAACGGCAATGGCTGAGCGCGACGAGTCGGGCCTGGACCGGCACCTGGCCGTGCTCGGCGAACACGGTGCCCGGATCGGGCGGCTGGGCACGCCCGAGCAGGCCCGCCGCCGGGGTGAGCGGCGGCGGCGCAACGGCCGGCTGGCGGCCGCCGCGAGCGGCCTGGCCGTGGTCGCGGTGTTCGCCGGAGTGTACGCGACGCAGAGCGGCTCCGGCACGGAGCCCGAGCCGGTGGCGAGCGCACCCGTGTCGGCCTCGCCGACACCTTCCCCGTCACCGTCGGTGGTCGTGCCGAAAATCGACCCGTCCGCGGTGCCCGGAGCCGGCGTGCCGACCCAGGATCAGGCGGTGTGGCTGCAGGCGACGACGACCGGCGGATACCCGCTGCTGACGGCGCTGCCGGACGGGACCTTGGCGGCGACGGGGGAGGGCGCCGCGACCGACAGGGCGCTGTTCGCGCTCGTCCCGCTCTCTCCCGGCGCCAAGCAGTACCACCTCAAGACCGGCAAGGCCTGGGCCGGGGGCGAACAGGGCTGCGCGGTGCGCGACGGCGACCGGCTGGCCATCGTCGCCTGCGACGCCGCGGACGAGCAGCAGCGCGTCGTCCTGAACGGACGGACCACGCCGTACGAGGTGGTGCTCGGCGGCCGGGCGCTGAAGCTGACCGGTTCGAGCGTGACCGCGGTCGCGGCCGGGCAGGGCACGCCGCTGACCTTCATCATGCGAGGTCAGGCCGACGGTCCGGTCGGCTGATCCTTAAATATTCGCTTAAGGGAACTAGCACCACATACCGTACGACCAGTGGGCTCCTACCCTGGCCGGTGCCGTCCAGGGCCCGACCGCCCGGATGGAGCCCCCATGACCGCCACGACCCGGCCCGAAACGGCACCGCCGACAGCGGAACCAGCCGAACACGCCCCGACCGAACCCGCCGCCCGCTCGGCGCTGTACGCCGGGTTCGGGCCGCTGCTGCGCCGGCTGCACTTCTACTCCGGCGTGCTCGTCGCTCCGTTCCTGCTGGTGGTGGCGTTGACCGGCCTGGCGTACGCGTTCACCCCCCAGTTCGACCAGATCGCCTACCACGACCAGTTGCACGTCCAGGCCGTCGGCGGCGACCGGGTGGCGCTGTCCCAACAGGTCGCCGCCGCGCGGCAGCTGGTTCCCGGCGGCGACCTGGTGGCCGTGCACCCGGCCGCCGAACCCGACGCCACCACGAAGGTGGAGTTCGCGCCGGCCGAACTCGGCGACAAGCAGCGCACGGTGTACGTCGACCCGTACACCGGCCAGGTCCGCGGTGTGCTCACCACCTGGTTCGGGGCCACGCCCGTGACCACCTGGCTGGACAACATGCACGCCAACCTCAACCTCGGCGAACCCGGCAGCGTCTATTCCGAACTGGCCGCGTCCTGGCTGTGGGTGCTGGTCCTCGGCGGCGTCGTGCTGTGGTGGCGGCACCAGCGCGGCCGTCGCAGTGCCCGCCGGCTGCTGCTGGCCGAACGAGCCGCCAAGGGCGTACGCCGCACCCGGTCCCTGCACGCCGCCACCGGCCTGTGGCTCGCCGCCTTCCTGCTCGTCCTGTCCGCCACCGGCCTGACCTGGTCCCACTACGCCGGAGCCAACTTCAGCTCGCTGCGCTCGACGCTGAACTCCGACTCGATCCCGCTGCGGACCGCCCTGGACGGGACGGCGTCGCCGGACACCGGAGCCCACCACGGCGGCGGCACCGGCGACACCGGCGGAGCCGACCTGGACGCGATCGCCGCCGCGGCCACGCGGGCCGGGCTGGCCGGACCGACGACGATCACCCCCGGCGCGGCCGGCCAGGCGTGGACCGTCGAGCAGACCGACAACACGTGGCCGCTGCGCAAGGACAAGATCGCCGTACACCCGGCCACCGGGCAGGTCGTCGACACCGTGCGCTGGGCAGACCAGCCGCTGCTGTCCCAACTCACCACCGTCGGCATCCAGCTCCACATGGGCGTGCTGTTCGGCCTGGTCAACCAGATCGCCCTGGCGCTGATCGCCGTCGGCCTGAGCACCGTCATCGTCTGGGGATACCGCATGTGGTGGCGTCGCCGGCCCACCCGCGACCCGGGGCGGCTGCGGCTCGGCGCGCCACCGGCCCGTGGCGCCTGGCGGCAACTGCCCGTGCCCGCGCTCGTGCTCGCGATGGCGGCCGCCGCCGCCGTCGGATGGGCGATCCCGCTGCTCGGCTGGCCCCTGCTCGGGTTCCTCGTGGTCGACGCGGTCGCGGGACGCTACAGAAGGTCACGGGGCGCTGACCGGTAGCGGGCTTGTGGGATCGGGTGGGGGTGACTAGCGTTGCCCGCGTCTTACATGCGACATAGGTGAAACCCGGACGGGGCGGGCCACCGTTGCCTACCGACGGAGTGTGCACGCGTGCAGTACCGGCCCCAGGTGTCCCGCGAAGGTGATCAGTACCGCGGACGTCGCCGGGTGCGGCAACCCTCGCGCCGCCGCTACGCCGCAGTCCTGGCCACCGCGCTGGCAGGTGCGGGCGTCGTCGCCCTGGGGTCGGGTGCGGCACTCGACGACGCCAAGGCCGAGGCCGGTCTCGCCGGCGTCGACCTGACCTCCGACGAAGCGCGTGAGCTGGTCGCCAACCGGGCCGACCGGGCCGACCGCCCGCTGAGCACCTCGATCGCCCAGGCGCCCGACGCCTGGGTGCTGCCCATGCGCAACTACAACCTCACCTCCCGATTCGGCATGCGCTGGGGCAGGCTGCACCAGGGCCTGGACCTGGCCGGCCTGCCCGAGGGCACGCCGTTCGCGGCGGTGCACAGCGGCACTGTGGTGCAGGCGGGCTGGAACGGCGGTTACGGCAACTCGGTGATCATCGACCACGGCAACGGGGTGCGCACCCTCTACGGCCACTCCAGCAAGGTGCTGGTCAAGGTCGGCCAGCAGGTCAAGGCCGGCGACATCATCGCCCGGCTCGGCAACACCGGACACTCCTTCGGCACCCACCTGCACCTGGAGGTGCACGTGAACGGCGTCGCGCAGAACCCGCTCACCTGGTTCAAGACGCGCGGCGTCGACTACGACCTGGAGATCGAGCAGATCTACGGCGGCTGACCCGCCGGACTCGGCGCGCCGCCGCGCGTGTCAGGCGCTGATCGGATACCTCTGAGGGGTGTCCCAGCAGCTCAGCGCTCCCACGTCCCGCCCCTTGCGCCGCCGGGCGCTGCTCGCCGCCGGTGCCGCGGCAGGTCTGGCCGGCCTGGTCCCTTCCCGGGCACGGGCAGCCGGGCCAGGGTTGCGCTGGACCGCCGGCGACCACCACGTGCACACCAAGTACAGCGGCAGTCCCGACGCGCCCTACCGCGTCGAGCAGCACGTGCGGGCAGCCGCCGGCTACGGGCTCGGCTGGCTCGTGATCACCGACCACCCCGGCCCGGCGCACGCCCGCCATGGGCTGGCCCGGTCGGCGGCCGATCTCGCGGTGCTGCGCGAGCGCTACCCGCACCTGCGTCTGTTCCAGGGCATCGAATGGCGGGTGCCGGGAGCCGAACACGCGACGCTGTTCACCGCGCCCGGTCGGCACGAAGCCGCGCTGCTCGCGGACTTCGAGTCCCGCTTCGACGCCGAGCTGGCAGGCCACGGGTCCGGTCCCGACGGGCACACGGCCGCCGTCGAGGCGCTGCGCCGGCTGGGCGCGCAGGTCGACGCCGGGGACACCCCGATGGCGTTGTGCATCCTCAACCATCCCAGCCGGTCCGGCGCGTACAGCCCCGCCGAGCTGCGGCGGCTGCGCGACGCGCACCCGCTGGTGATCGGGATGGAGGGCGCGCCCGGCGGGCAGGCCAACGGGATACCCGCCGACGACGGGGGAGTCGGCGGCGACCGCGGCGGGTACGGGCGGCGGCCGACGCGGACCTCGTACGCCGGCTACCCGGCGGCGGCGAACCGGACCCTGGGCGGCTTCGACTGGATGACCGCGACCGTCGGCGGGATGTGGGATGCGATGCTCGCCGAGGGCCTGCCCTGGTGGATCACGGCCAGCTCCGACGCGCACAAGGTGTACGGGCAGCGCTGGCGCTCCGGCGGCGGCCCCACCGAGGACGGCTCCTACCCGGACCCGGTGCTCGACGACAGCCCCGGCCCGGCCGGCGGACTGTGGCCGGGCCAGTACAGCCGCACCCACGTCGGCGTCGGCGGCGACGGCGCGCTCGCGGTGATGCGGGGGCTGCGCGACGGCAGGGTCTGGGTCGACCACGGCCATCTGCTAGACGCGGTGGATGTCGAGGTCGGCCCGCAGCGGGCGACCCTCGGCGAGGTCGCCGTCGTCTCCCGCGGCGACAGCGTGGAGCTGCGGGCCACGATCACCCCGGCGTCGGCCGACAACCCCAACGGAGACCGGCCCCGCCTGCGCCGCGTCGACGTCATCGCCGGTCCGGTCACGGGCCCGGCCGAGCCGCAGACGCAGACCGCGCCGCAGACCCGGGTCGTGGCGTCGTTCGACGCCGATCGCGGGCCGGTGCGGCTGGTCCACCGGTTCGCCGACGTGCGGCGGCCGTTCTACGTCAGGCTGCGCGGCACCGACGGCAAGCACAGCGCGCCCGGTTCGATCGAGCCGAGGCCCGACCCGACCGGCGACGCCGACCCCTGGCAGGACCTGTGGTTCTACACCAACCCGGTGTTCGTCGCCGTCACGGGCTGACACCGCGGCGCGGAGCACCACAGAACAGTTCGGCCCCACCGTCGTTGTCCCGGGTGGGACCGCGTGGCGGCCCCGACGACACCACCGCGCGGGGGTCTGACATGAACGACGGCGACGGGCGCAGACGCGCCGCGGGTGAGCTGGAGAGCCAGGTGATGAGCGTCCTGTGGGCGGCGGGCCGGTCCATGACCCCGGCCGAGGTGCAGACCCGGCTGGACCCGGCTCCCGCGTACAACACCGTGCAGACGATCCTGATCCGGCTCGTGGACAAGCAGCTCGTACGCCGCAATCGGGCAGGCAGAGCACACGCCTACGAACCCGTGCGCAGCGAGGCCGACGCCGCCGCCGCGCAGCTTCGCGCCACGCTCAGCGGCGTCGGCGACCGCCAGCTGACCCTGCGGCGCTTCGCCGAGACCCTCGACGACAACGAAGCGCAGGCGCTGCGCCGACTGCTGTCCGACCTGCGCCCGGAGCCCAGGTGAGGACCTGGGTCTACCTTCCGCTGCTGCTGTCGGCGCTGCTGCCGTACGTGGCGCGACTCGTGGCCGTCCGGGCCGCGCCGGCGGCCGCCGTCCGCGCCGTCACCGCCGCCGCCGCGGCGGCCGCCGGCGGGTTCGTGTGCTGCCTGGCACTGCTGGCCTTGACACTGTTCGACGACCTGCCGCCGCTGTGGCGGTTCGACGACCGCCCGGAACTCGGGCTGCCCAAACCGGTGCCGGGCTGGATCGCGTTGTTCGCTGCCCTGGTGCTGCTCACCGGCGTGGTGCGACTGATCCGCGACGTGCGCACACGGCGCAGGGTGCTACGGGAACTGCGGGAGGCGGGCAACCCGAACGCCGGACTGGTGGTGGCCGACTGGGCGGAGCCCTTCGCCGTCGCGGTGCCGGGCAGACCCGGGCACATCCTGGTCACCTCCGGGATGCTGCGGATCCTGACCCTCGGCGAGCAGCGGGTGCTGTTCGCCCACGAGAACGCGCACCTGCGCCGCCGTCACCACCGCTGGGTGACCGTCGCGAGCTGCTCGGCGGCGCTGAATCCGCTGCTGCACCCGATGGCGGTGCTGGTCGCCCGCCTGGTGGAGCGGTGGGCCGACGAGGAGGCCGCGGCGGTGGTCGGTGACCGGCGGCTGGTCGCGCAGGCGGTTGCGAAGGCGTCGCTGGCGGGTCGGCGTACGCAGCCGGCCCCGGCGATGGGGATGAGCGGCTCCGGTGCGGTCGAACGGGTGATGGCGATGCAGTCCCCGCGTCAGCCGAATCGCTGGCAGGCGCTCGCGGGCGTGACTGCGGTGTGTCTGCTGCTGCTGGCGGCCACGGCGGCGGCCGCCGTCGAGTTCGCCGAGGTGGCCCGCGCCTGGCTCGGAATGATCGTCTAGCGTCGGACCCGTCAATGGCAGGCGGCCGAGCCGGCGTCGGTGTACGCCGCACCGGGCTGGCCGACGAACTGCCACCGGTAGGCGTCGGGGGCGAGGTCCAGTTTGAGCACGCCGTACGTCCTGTCGTCGCGGGTCTCGGAGTTCGCGGCGACCTGCGTGCCGAACCGGTAGAGGCTCGCGCCGCCGGTGCCGACGACGAACTGGCGGATGCCCCGGCCGTCGTCGCGGTTTCCGGCGGGGTCCTGGGGCGCGAAGCGCTCGTAGTTGTGGTTGTGCGCGGTCAGGACCAGTTCGGTGCCGTGCTCGTAGAGGATCCGGTACAGCGGGCGCATCCGCTCCTCGGCGGCGTGTTTGCCGCCGGAGGTGAACAGCGGGTGGTGCCACATCGCGACGGTGCAGCGGGCGGGCTGAGCGGCGAGGGTCTGTTCGAGCCACTCGGCCTGCGGCGAGCCGGATCCGCAGGCGACCTGGTCGCACTGGCTGTTGAGGACCACCACCAGCCAGCCGGCGAGGCGGTAGCTGTACCAGCCCTCGCCGTGCCTGCCGGCGTCCGCGCCGAAGTAGTCGTAGTAGGCCTTGCCGTCGGCTTTGCGCAGGTCATGGTTGCCGAGCACGGGCCGGGTGCGCTCGCGGTGGCGGCCCCAGTGCGGGTCGTAGCAGCGGCGGAACTGCCTGGCGGAACCGTCCATGTAGGCGTTGTCGCCGAGGGTGAAGACGGTGCCGGGGATGTCGTCGAGCAGCTTGGCCGTGATCTCGTCGCCGCCACCGGTGCAGCTGGCGATGTCACCCGCGCCGACCAGCACCGGAGGACCGTCGCCACGGGCACCACCGAACGCGACGACTGTTCCGGCCGCCAGCAGCGCGACGACCAGCGAGGCGCGTCCGGCGGCGACGCCGAGCACGCCGGAGGGGCCGAACGCGCGAAGCGCACGGGAGATGGCGACCCGCTTGCTGTCGGCGGCGAGGCGCCACCGGTCGGCAGCAGGCGTTCCGTTGATCAGTGAACCCACTCAGAGATGATTAAACAGGGCGAAAGGAGCTGAACTCCGACACGCCGTAGGTGTTGTGGGCTCATGCCATCCAGCGGCTGCCAAACCGACAGTGGCCTTGATTTGCCATGATTGGCGACGTGACACCGTTGGAGTGGGACAGTCTGCCGGAGTTCGAACAGGATCTGCTCGTCTGTGCGACCGAGGCGTGGGGCATCCTGCCGTACGCGACGGACCAGCACAGAGGCATCGGCGACCCACGCGCTGAAGCCGCGGCCGCGGCCCGGATGGTCCTGGAACTCGTGGACCGCGGCTGGATCACCGTCCACCGGATCGTCCCCGATGCCGCCGGAGTGGGCGCCGCCTACGGACCGGCCATCACGCAGCAGCTCGACGCCCTGCTCGCCGATCCCGACACCTGGGACGACCCGGACGGCGTCAGCTGGAACGGAGAGCTGGCGGTCGCGCTGACCCCCGCCGGGCGTTCCGCGATCGCCCGGTGAGGTCGCATCGCGGTCGCGGAATCCACCCGACGTCCGCCTAGGCCTTTCGGGCGATCAGCTGCACCTCCTGGAACTGCCGCTTGTCCTCGGGCTGGGGTTCGCGCACCATCCGGCCCACCTCGGCCAGCCCGGCCTTGCGCAGCAGCGCGGCGAGGTGGTCGGGCCACCACCGGTAGGCCGGCGCGACGGAGTGATCGAAGATCTGCGTCGGGTGGGACGGGTCGTCGCTGGCCGAGAAGCCGATCAGAAGGTGGCCGCCGGGTGCCAGCACCCGATGGAACTCGTCCAGGATGGCGGGGACCTCGTGCGGCGGCGTGTGAATGATGGACCAGCGCGACACCACGCCGTTGAGGGTGCCGTCCGCGATGTCCAACGCGGCCATCGAGCCCACGTCGAACCGCAGGTCCGGGTAGGTCTGCCGAGCCAGCGTGATCATCACCGGAGAGAGGTCGATCCCTACCGCGGCCAATCCCAGCTCGTGCAGGAGGGCGGTGATGTAGCCGGGACCGCATCCCAGGTCGGCGACCCTGGTGTCCCCGCTCATGCGTACGAACCCGGCGAAGGCGGCCAGGATCGCGCTGTCCAGGGGCCTGTCCTGCAGCGAGTTGAACAGCTGCGCGTAGGCGACGGCAGCAGCGTCGTAACCGTCTCGGGTGGCGGTGAGGGCATCGTTTTCGACCATGTGTACGACACTAGTGCCGGGCCCGGACCGGGGTGGTCCCGTCCCACACGCCCGGACCGCCGATCAGGTCGGCCGTGCCAGAATCGTTCGTGCGCAACGAGCAACGCCTGCCGACCAGGACGCCCGAATCGCGGGCCTTCGCCGAGCGCGTACAGCTGGTCATGGGTCTGACCGCGCGCCTGAACCTGCTGCCGTTCGACGACCTGGACGCGCGCAGGGCGGTGCTCACCGAGATCTTCGGCGGGCCCGTGCCGGACTCGCTGTCGATCCTGCCCCCGTTCTACTGCGACTACGGGCTCGGGGCGTCGTTCGGGGAGCGCGTCTTCATCAACCAGGGCTGCTACTTCCTCGATTTCGGGGGCATCACCATCGGCGATCGTGTCCTGATCGGACCGGGCGTCACGCTGAGCACGGCCGGGCACCCGGTCGAGGTCGACGAACGCTTCGACTACATCACCCATGCGCCGATCGTCATCGAGGACGACGTGTGGATCGGGGCCGCGGCCACGGTCACGCCCGGCGTGACGATCGGGCGCGGCTCGGTCGTCGGCGCGGGTGCGGTCGTCGCGAAGGACGTGCCGGGGCTGAGCGTCGTGACGGCGACGAGCATCGTCGAGCGCAAGCGTCTGCGGACACCGTCGGCGAGCCCGCCCCGGTAGCATTCGCGCCGTGCGAACCCTGGTGCAGTACACCGACGCGCTGTCCGCGGCGGCCAAGACGCTGGATCTCAGGGCGTACGACGAAGCGCTGAGCGGCATCATCAACGTCGGGGCGTCCGCGCCGCGCGAGCAGGTCGACGCCGCGCTGGAACGCATCCGGCCGCTGGTCGAGACGATGCCGTTGAGCCTCGGGGCGATGCTCGCCCGGGTCGCGGCCAACCTGTGCCTGCACGGCAGCGACGTCACCGTGCTGCTGCCCGTGTTCGTCGAACGGGCCTGCCATGCGATGGACAACACGTTCGTGTTCAACATGTCCTGGGACCAGCTCATCGGCCGGCCGGTGCCGAGGCCCGCGCGCGAGCACGAGGCCGTCCCGGACATGCAGCGCTTCGTCGATGTGGCGTGCCGCCGCGGCGTGGCCAAGGATCAGGCGATCGAGCTGGCCGAGGCCTGGGCGTTCGTGGGCGCCTGGGTGCAGCCGGTGCTGTTCCTGGCGCAGTACCGGCCGGTCCGGGCGGCGCTCCCGCAGCGCGAGCGCCTCACCGAGCTGGTCGGGGTGGCCCGGCGCTTCGTCGAGCAGGCGCACTTCCTGCACGGGTTGCTGCACGTGCTCGACGACGAGCCGCTGATCGTGCTGCACCGCGAGACCGGCCGGGGCTTCCGGCTGCGGCTGACCGGTGTCGGCGACCACCGGCAGCTGCACACCCTGCTGGCCGGGCTGCTGATCGGGCCGGAGTCGCCGGGTCGGCTGCCCGGCCGGCGGCCCTCCGACAGTGAACTCCTCGCGGCTTCCTTCGGCGAGGCGATCGAGCTGGACGAACCCATGACGGGCACGATCATCCTGAACGACGCCGCCGGTGAGAGGGTGTGGAACGGCATTCCCGCCGACATCGCCGCCGTCGACGGGGTGCGGGTGGTGGTCATCGACCCGCCGACCGTGGAACGCAGCTGGAAGACCGCCCGCGTCTACCCGTACCTGGAACCCGGGATCGAGGTCGAGGGCGAGCTGCCCGCACCGGAGGCCGCCGCCTGGCTGAGCCGCTGCGCTCTGCCCGCGCGGGTCGGCTGAGGGTGAAGGCACCGGCCGCCGGGCGAGCCGGCGGCCGGTGTGCTCATGCGGGCAGTTGGGCGAGCTGGAGCTCGACGGCCGATTTGACGTCGATTGCCAGGGCCTCAGTCGACTTCTGGTCCAGACCATAGATGTTGATGACGACAGCCACACTTCCGCGCCCGAAGTACATGGAGCAATGCACCTTCTTGTCCGCGCTGTTGATGAAGCAGGCGGCTGTGGCGCGGTAGGCGGTCGACTTCATGTCGAGGTCCCGGATCGCGGTCTTGGTGTGGGTGACTTTGTCCTCACGGTATGACTTGCAATTCGCCAGTAGGGATTCGGCCTTGGCAACGACGTCCTCGGCCTTCTCCTTCGGCAGCACGAGGACTTCCTGACCGACGACCCGGAAGTTCTCGGCGGACGGATCCGCGGCGAGGATCCAGGACCGGACGTGGGTCAGGGCATCGTCCGCATCGGCCTTGGAAGAGGCGGGACGTTCGCCGCATGCGGTCACGATGCCGGCGGGGAAGCCCTTCCACCAGTGGTCGTCGACCGCGCGTTCTTGCCGGCCGGGCTGCTTCACCACCGAGAGCAGGAGCTCATCGGTGATCATTGCCGTTTCCATGAGCTGGTAGGGGCTGAAGGAGGGCGTCGGAGACGGGGCGGCGGCCGTGGGGGAGACCGACGGCGCCGAGGACCCGGCTGGTGCGTCCGGTGCGGCAGCACTGCAGCCGCCTGCGAACATGACGGCGGCGACGGCCAGTGGTACGAGGCGTTTCAAGGTTGTACTCCTGTGATCCGTGAGGGATGCCGCACCTTACCGGTTGCGCCGTCCCCCTACGGTCCCAGGCCGAGCCACCTGCGCGGTCCCGCCGCCAGAGCCGGCGAGCGCCCGGTGCCACGGCTCCGAGCCGCAGGCGAATCCTCAGCCGGTCGACTCGTTGGCGGCGTGGTGGTCGCGGATCACCTTGCGCAGCGCGGGCAATGCGGGGCCTGCCTGCCGGGTGAGGGACTCCAGACGTTTGGCCTGCTGGCGCACCTGGGCACGGCTGATGGCGATGCGGATCTCACCGGTCGCGGCCAGCGCGGTCAGTGCGGCGTCGACCGGATCGGCGGTGCCCCCGTGGAGGGCGTGGCTGACGGTGGAGCGCAGCCGGGCCACCGTACGGTGCTCGTGGATCTTGACCCTGGTGGCGGGAAAGATGCCGAGGATGCGGTAGCGCTCGGTGCTGATGACGCGGTCGTCCACCAGTCGCTGCTGGACCGCGCGGAACATGGGGGTCTGGCCGCGGTGGACCCACCAGGACCACTTCTTCGGCTTGGCCGCGGATGCGATCTCGTGCAGCACCTCGGCCAGCACCGGATCGGTGACCTTGGTGTTCGTCGCACGCGGCTTTCCATCGGCATCGGACAGTGCGCCGAGGTGGCACAGTTCGGTGAGCGCGGCGGCGCGCAGCACGTAACCGAGGTAGCCGTTGCAGGTCAGCTTGCCTTTGTCGGTGTTGTAGGCCAGCAGGTAGACCTGTGAGGTGAGGGGCATTTCCATGGCCAGCACTCCATCTGACGTGGGTTCGGTGGTCGGCCGCCATGACGGTATCATAGTGATATCACTTTCCGGATGCCGTCGTCACGAGGCGTCCCGCGACTCAGGCGCATCGGGTGATCGACCTAGCGAGATCTGAGTACGTGCGCTCATGCGCGGCCGACCTGCCGCGACCAGCATGGGATCCATGGACGGGCTCTATATCGGATCATTCGCCCACGCACTCGGTGCGCGGAAACGACATCTACGCGAGTCGGCCGAGGCGGGACTGCTCCGGTCGGCTCCGGAGGACCTGGCGGCGGCCGGTTTCCGGTGGCACCACACCTGCGAACCGGACGACACCGCGTACGACCTGGCCCGTGCGGCGGTCGCGGAGATCGCGGCCCGCGGCGGCCTGACCGACGTCGACGCGATCGTCTACGCCACCTGTCTGCCGGGCGGCGGCGATACCGGCATTGGACCGGTCCGCGACGTCAAGGAGCTGATGGACTTCCCTGCCGGCCGCCTGCAGGCCGAGTTCGGCCTGTCCCGGGCGATCGTGGTCGGGCTGCACCAGCAGGCCTGCACCGGCGCGCTCGGGGCGCTGCGGGTGGCGGGCGCGCTGCTGACGACCGAACCGGGCTGGCGGCGGGTGCTGTGCGTGACCGCCGACCGGTTCCCCGCCGGGGCCTGGTACGAGCAGGCGTACAACCTCATCTCGGACGGGGCCGCGGCCTGCTTGGTCGGGCGGAAGCCGGACGTGTGCCGCCTGCTGACCGTGCACCAGATCACCAACGGCGGCCTGGGCCGGGCCGGCGACGACGAGACCGTCGGCACCTACTTCGCCTACACCCACCGGCTGGTCCGGGAGACCGCCGCGCGGGTCGGGCTGGCCCCGGCCGAACTGGACTGGGTCGTCACCCAGAACACCAACGACAAGGCCTGGCAGATCCTCGCCCGGCTGCTCGGCATCGACCACGCCCGGGTATGGGCACCGACCCTGCCCGACGTCGGACACGTCATCTCGGCCGACCCGTTCGTCAACCTGTCGGCGCTGCTCGACTCGGGCTGGGCCCGGCCAGGGCAGCGGATCGCCCTGCCGATGGCCGGGTTCGGGCTCAACTGGCAGTGCGCGGTGCTGGAGGTGGTCGGGCGATGAGCGCCCTGGCGACCGCGCTGGCGCAGGTGTCGGAGACCGCGGACCGGCTCAGCCGGCTGTCGGCCCGAGCACACCAGAACCCGTACACCCTGGTCGACTGGCCCTCGGCGGTGGATCCCGAGCGCGACTGGTTCGGCACCCCGGAGTACGTGAGCCTGCATGGCACACCCGTGTGGGAGGGCCTGGACGACACGGCCCGCCGCCGGGTCGCGTTCCACGAGGCGGCCGGCTTCTTCAGCCTCAACATCCACGGCGAGAACGCGCTGATCCAGGGCCTGGCCGCGCGGCTCTACCGCAGCGACCTGGCCGGCTCCGCCGGCTACCTGCACCACTTCCTGGACGAGGAGAACAAGCACAGCGTCTACTTCGGCGGCTTCTGCACCCGGTACGCGCGGGTCCACCGCAGCCGGCAGGCCCCGTTGCGCACCGACCGGCCGCGCGACGTCGACGACCTGCTGTTCTTCGCCAAGACGCTGATCTTCGAGGAGATCGTGGACCACTACAACCGGGTCCAGGCCCGCGACGGGCGGCTGCATCCGCTGGCCCGTTTCATCAACGACCAGCACCACCGCGAGGAGGCCCGGCACCTGGTGTTCGGCCGCCGGCTGGTGACGGCGCTGTGGCAGGCGGGGCAGTGGGATGCGCGGACCGTCGCCGAGATCCGCGACGACCTCGGCCGGTTCGTGACCGCGACCTGGCGCGGCTACTACCACCCGGACGTGTACGCCGACGCCGGGCTCGACGACCCGTGGGAGCTGGCCGAGACGGCCTGGTCCGCGCCCGCCCAGCGGGCCCACCGGCGGCGGGTGTCGGCCGACTGCCTGCGCTTCCTGGCGACCGCGGGTGTGCTCACCGAGGAGCCGGTCGATGCGTTCTGAGACCGAGATCCGCGCGGAGCTGCGGACGTTCGTTCAACGGCACGCGGGCCAGGTCGCCGTCACCGATGACATGCCGCTGTTCACGCTGCGCGTGCTGCGCTCGGTGCACCTGCCCGAACTGATCATCCTGCTGGAGCGGCTGCGCGGCGCCCCCATCGACGTGGAGCAGCTGCGGATGGGCGACTTCGACGGCATCGACGCCATGGTGGCGAGATTCGGGGGCAATCCGTGAACACCCTTACCGACCTGACCGGGATCGGGCTGCGCTGGGACCCCAGCGGCCAGGCCGGGCTCACCGGGCCGCTGCTGGCGCTCGCCGACGACTGCGACCGCGCCTTCCAGCGCCTCGCGAGCCGGTGGCGCTGCCGCGAGGAGGCGTACCCGGCGACGCTGCCCGCCACGGCCCTGCGCGGGCACCTGCGGTCGTTCCCGCACCAGGTCACCTTCGCGACCGCGCTCGACTCCACCGACAACAACCTCGCCGCGTTCGCCGACGGACCGGTGCTGGACCGGGACGGCGCGGTCGCACTGACCCGCACGGCCCCGGTGACCGCGGTGCTCACCCCGGCGGCCTGCCACCACGTCTACCACGCACACCAGGGGGAGCAGCTGCCCTCGGCCACGTACGTCACCACCCGCAACACCTGCTTCCGGCGTGAGTCGAGCTACGAGCCGCTGCGCCGGCAGTGGACCTTCGCCATGCGGGAGATCGTGTGCCTCGGCACGGCCGAGGAGACCGCGTCTTTCCTGGCCGAGGCCCGCGCGTCCGTGGACCGCTTCGCCGTGCTGATCGACCTGCCGGTGGACTGGACATCGGCGACGGACCCGTTCTTCCGCCCCGAACAGCACCCCGGCCACCTGCTGCAACGCATCCAGCCGGTCAAACACGAGGCGACGTACGGCGGTTCGCTGGCCCTCGCCTCGGCCAACCTGCACCACGACCACTTCGGGTCGGCGTACGGCGTCACCCGCGACGGGGCCCCGGCCACCACCGCATGCCTCGCCTTCGGGGTCGAGCGATGGCTGTACGCCCTGGTCGACCGGCACGGCACCGAGCCGGGCGGCTGGCCCGACCTGCTCGCCGCGGCCGGGCAGGCGGCGGCCCGATGACCACCCTGATCACCGGAGCCGACGGCTACCTGGGCCGACGCATCGTGGCCGCGCTCGGCGGCGAGGACCTGATCCTGGCGGTGCGGTGCACCGACCAGGCCGAACTCGAGCGCAAACGGGCGCGGCTGGCCCGGGTCACCGAGGCCCCGGTCGTGCCGGTCGACCTGCGCGACGCCGACCCGTTTGCGCTTGTGGACCCCCGGTCCGTCACGCGGATCGTGCACGCCGCCGCCGTCATCCGCTTCGACGTCAGCCGGGACACCGCCGACGGGGTCAACGCGTCCGGGACGGCCCGCGTACGCGAGTTCGCGCAGCGCTGCGACCGGCTCGACCGGCTGATGCTGCTGTCCACCCTGTACAGCGCGGGCCGGCGCCGAGGCGAGGTCCACGAGACCCGCCACGACGACGCCGGGTTCGTCAACCACTACGAGTGGTCGAAGTGGGCGGCCGAGGAGTGCCTGCTCGATCCGCCGGGGCTGCCGGTGACGGTGGTACGCCTGCCGACGGTGATCGCCGAGGACGACGGTGGCGAGGTCGCGCAGTACAACGCGTTCCACCACACGATGCGGCTCTACCACTCCGGGCTGCTGACCCTGCTGCCCGGCGACCCGGCGACGCCGCTGAGCCTGGCTACCGCCGAGTTCACCGTCGCCGGCGTGACGGCCCTGCTCACCGCGCCACCGGGGATCTATCAGCTCTGCGCCGGCCCGGTGACACTCGGCACCGCGATCGACACCGCCTTCGCCGTGTTCGAGCGGGACCCGGGCTTCCGCCGGCGCATGCTGCCCCGCCCGATCCCGTGCGACCGGGCGAGCTTCCACGACATGGCCCAGGCCGCCCGGCGGCTGCGCGGCGGCCCGTTGCAGCCCGCACTCGCCTCCGTCGCACCGTTCGCCGAACAGCTCTACCTGCCCAAACACTTCCGGACCGACCGCCTGCGGGCGGCGTGGCCCGGCTACCAGGCCCAGGACGCCACGGCCGTGGTCGAGGCGGCGTGCGCCGACCTGATCGAGAGGAGCTTCCGTGTCGCAGCACACTGACCTGCCACAGCAGACACAGCCGCACGTACGGCGCACCGAACTGCCCGGCGCCGTCGACGACCGGCTGTACTTCGGCCAGGTCCGGGAGGACCCGCGACTGGAGATCGCAGCCTTCGCCGGGCGGTGGAACGGGCCGATCGCCGTGGTGAGCTCAGCCGGCTGCACGGCCCTGTCACTGCTGGCCGCCGGTGCCGCCGAGGTGATCGGCGTCGACGTCAACCGTACCCAGAACCACCTCGTGGAACTGAAAGCGGCCGCGGTCGCGGCACTGGCACCCGGCCCGGCGCTCGGCCTGCTCGGCGGCGCGCCCATGGCCTCGGCGGCGCGGCGCCAGGCGTACACCCAGGTCCGGGACGTGCTCACGCCAGGGGCACGCGACCACTGGGACGCGCACGCCCAGGCGATCGACGCCGGAGTGCTGCAGGCCGGGGTCACCGAACGGCTGATGCGCCTGATCGCCCGGTCCCTGCGTGTCATCCACCCCCGCCGGCGGATCGAAACGCTGCTCGCCCTGCGGACCCTTGATGAGCAGCGGGAGTTCTACCGCCGCGAGTGGGACACCGCCGGCTGGCGGCTGCTGTTCCAGACGCTGTGCAACCGGTTGGTGCTGCGGCGCACCTACGACGAGCGGTTCTTCGCCCACGTCGAGGATCCCAGCTACGCCCGGCACTTCCGCCAGGTCGCCGAGCACACGCTGACCGAGCTCGACATCAGCGGCAACTACTTCCTGCACCACCTGCTCACCGGCCGCTACCCGGCGAACTGCCTGCCGCCGTATCTGAGCGCGAAGGTGCCGGTCGACGGCCTCAGCCTGGTCGACGGCGCGTTCACCGACTACCTGCGGAGTCGGCCGGACGGCAGCATGGCGGGCTTCGCCCTGTCCAACATCTGCGAATGGCTGACCCCTGACCAGATCGACGAGCTGTTCGCCGAGATCGTCCGCACCGCCCGGCCAGGGGCCCGGCTGGTCTTCCGCAACTTCGTCGGCTGGACCGAGGTGCCGCCGCGCTGGCGTGACGCCGTACGGGAGGACCGGTCGCGGGGCGAGCAGTTGATGCGCACCGACCGCAGCCTGTGCCAGCGGCGCTTCGCGCTCTGCGAGGTGATGCCGTGAGGGTCCGCGACGCCCAGCCGGAGGACAACGCGGCGCTGGTCGACCTGGCGAGCCGCTGCGCGATGGACGGCGACCTGTCGCTGTGCATCGACCGGCGGCCCGACTTCTTCGCGCTCAACAGGATCGGCGGCGACGGCTGGCGGGTCGGGGTCGTGGACGGCGACGACGGTCCGATCGCGTGCGTCGCGGCCGCCCTGCGGCCCGCCTTCGTCGACGGCCGCCCGGCCCTGCTCGGTTACGTCGGCGATCTCAAGGTGCATCCCGCTCACCGGCGGCGCGGGGCCGCCCGCGTCCTGGCGCGGTGGGCGCAGGCGGCCGCCCGGGAGCTGGCCGGCCCGGACGCGCCGCTGATCGGCACGGTCCTGGCCGGCAACGACGCCGTCGAGATGCTGCGCCGGCAGGTCGAACCCGGGGTGCGCAGGCGGGCCACCATCAGGTCGCACAGCATCGACCTGCTGACCCGCCGCCGCATCCCGCCGAGCGGGCTGACCGTGTCGGTCGCCGAACCGGCAGACGAGCCCGACATGGTCGAGCTGTGGCGGCGGCTGGCCGCTTTCCGCCAGTTCGCGCCGGTCTGCGACTCCTTCCCGATGGCGCGGCCAGGACTGGAGTACCTGCTGGCCCGGCGGCCGGGCGGCGAGCTCGCCGGGTTCGTCGGCCTGTGGAACCAGCACGGCATCAAGCAGATGCGGGTCACCGGATACTCGCCCCGGATGGCGGCGGTGCGGGCCGTGTTCAACGTCGCCGCCCCGCTGCTGCGGGTACCCGGCCTGCCGCGTACCGGTGGGGAACTGAGCTACCGCACCGTGGCCAATCCGTGCGCGCCGGACGCGGCGACGCTGCGCTTCCTGCTCAGGCACGCCTGCAACCGGCTGCACGGGCTGCACTCGTTCCTCACCGTCGGCCTGGACGTCCGCGACCCGCTGAGCCGGGCGCTGACCGGCCTGCGGGCCCAGCCCACCGACGTCGACCTGCTGGTGCTGGGCGGGCCGGCCGACCGGGGCACGCCGGTGCACTTCGAGATAGCCACGGTGTAGGCCGTCGGGTCAGCGCCGGCGGCGGTAGCGCAGCTCGATGATGCCGCCGGCGCTGGCGGTGCTGGAGATCCGTTCGAGCCCGTAGGACCGGGGTGTGCCGTCGAACAGGCGGGTGCCCTCGCCCGCGATGTAGGGATACAGAGACACCCACAGCTCGTCGACGAGGTCGAGCTGCAACAGGGACCGCCAGAGGCGTACGCCGCCCCAGACCACCACGTAGCCGTCGCCGTCCCTGAGCTTGTCCACCTCGGCTGCCGTGTCGCCGGAGGCGATGGTGGTGTTGGTCCAGTCGGCCGTCTGCAGCGTCCGCGAAAAGACGATCTTGCGGCCGTCGGTCAGGATCGGGGAGAACGGGTGGTCGGTGGCCGTGGTCATGCCGGCCTTGATGCCCTCATAGGCGCTGCGGCCCATGACGTGCGCGTACGCGCCACGGAGGAAGTCCAGGTGCGCCGGGTCGTCGGGCCGACTGTTCTCCGGTATGCCGAAGGCGAAGTCCCAGAAGTCGGTGCCCTCGTCGGCGAGCAGGCCGTCGAGGGAGTAGTTGAACACCGTTGCTATCAGCTTGCGCATCTCACCGCTCCTTGATCTCCGAACCGAACGCGGTCCATCTTCCGTTATGCGGCCGACGTATTGCCCGTTCCAGGCGCCACTCGTGCGGGCGTGATGTGACCGCGCGGCGTGTCGGCACGAACCAGCCATTGACAAACATGAGTCGCAGATGGCGCAATGGCGCGAGGTCAAGGGGGATTTTCCGCCCGGTTCGTGAGCGAGCGCGGCTCGCCGTCACCGGGCTCGTCGAGCTGCTCCCACAACTTTTGCCACGATCGTCAAAAGTTCTGACCAAACTTCGAATACATCTGTACATCTCGAAAAAAGAATTTTATGGTGTCCATGCCAGGCATCGGCGTGCCAGGTCGCTTCAGGACAGACCGCGCAATCGTCCAATGTCCTGGCACGCCGCCGTGAGCGGGTTGCCACGTCAGAGGACGTCGCGCACCCAGTCCCGCTCACACTGGAGGAAAAGTGTTCCATCCGTCCCGATGGGCGCGCCTGACTTTGGCGAGCGCCCTCACCACAGCGGTCATTGCCGCGGCCGGGTGGTTGCCCGCCACCGCGGCCGCCGCCGCCCCGCCCCCGCAGACACCCGGCATCACGCTGCGCACCTTCGACCTGCAGGTCGCGCTCAGCGCGCTCTGCAACCTCAAGCCGGCGCAGACCCCCAACGTCGACAAGCTCATGTCGACGATCGACTGGACCACGTCCGCCCAGTTCGGGTATGAGGACAACTTCTACACCCAAGCCCTGGGCTACGTGAACATCCCCACCGCGGGCAGCTACACCTTCCGGCTGATCAGCGACGACGGGTCCCGGCTGCTGATCGATGACAACGTGGTCATCAACCACGACGGCCTGCACGGCGCGACGGCCAAGGACGGCGCGGTCACCCTGACGACCGGCTACCACGCGCTGCGCGTCGACTTCTTCGAGGCCGGCGGCGGCCAGCAGCTGACGCTGCAGTGGCAGACGCCCGGCTCGACGTCGTTCGTGACCGTGCCGAACTCGGTGCTGAGCACCGACGCCGGGGTCGTGCGGGTCACCGCGCCCGGCAAGAAGGAGTGCGAGGGCGCCGGTGACTCGCCGGGCGACGGCCTGCCGCTGACCTCCGTGCACCCGAACTTCAACCTCGCCAACCTGCGCCCGAGCGGGTTCGAGCCGCGGGTGACCGGCATGGACTGGCTCGCCGACGGCCGCCTGGTGATCTGCACCTGGGGTGGCACCAACGACTCCGGCACCTCGCAGGCAGGTGAGGTCTGGATCCTGGGCAACACGAGCGGCAACGCCAACCCGAGCACGGTCACGACCAAGCGGGTCGGCAGCAACCTCAAGGAGCCGATGGGCCTGAAGGTCGTCGACGGGGTCATCTACGTGTCCGAGAAGATGCGGCTGACCAGGCTCGTCGACACCAACGGCGACGAGGTCGCCGACCAGTACCAGCAGGTCGCGACCTGGCCGTACGGTGGCACGTTCCACGAGTTCGCGTTCGGCCTGATGTACGAGGCCCCGTTCTTCTACCTCAACCTGTCGGTCGGCATCGACTACGGCGGCAACACCACCAACCCGCAGGTGGTGGGCAACCGCGGCACCACGATCAAGATCAACAAGGACACCGGTGCCTGGACGTACGTCGCCGGCGGTCTGCGGACCCCGCACGGCATCGGCTGGGGCCCGGAGAACGGCCTGTTCGTCACCGACAACCAGGGCGGCTGGCAGCCGGCCTCCAAGCTGGTGCACATCAAGCAGGGCCGGTTCTTCAACCACTACCTCAACCCGGCCGGCCCGTTCGACAGCGCCCCGGTCACCCCGCCGGTGATCTGGCTGCCGCAGAACGAGATCGGCAACTCGCCGAGCACCCCGAAGTACATGACCAGCGGCCTGTACGCCGGGCAGTTCGTCATCGGCGACGTCACCTACGGCGGCCTGCAGCGCGCCGCGGTCGAGAAGATCAACGGCGAGTACCAGGGCGCCCTGTTCCGCATGACGCAGGGCCTGGAAGCCGGCATCTCCGAGGTCAACGTCGGCCCCGACGGCGCGATCTACGTCGGCGGCATCGGCGGCGGCGGCAACTGGGGCCAGTCCGGCAAGCTGAACTTCGGCCTGCAGAAGCTGATCCCGAACGGCAACAACGCCTTCGACATGCTCAACATGAAGGCCCTGTCCAACGGCTTCGAGATCGAGTACACCCAGCCGCTGTCGGCGGCGACCGCCACCAGCCTGGCCACCAAGTACCGGGTCAAGCAGTGGCGCTACGTCCCGACCGCAGCCTACGGCGGCCCGAAGATCGACGAGGAGACGCTGTCGGTGTCCTCGGCGACCCTGTCCGCCGACGGCAAGAAGGTCACCCTGGTGATCAACGGCCTGAAGGCCGGCCGGGTCGTGCACATCCGCTCGCCGCGGCCGTTCGGTTCCACCAACGGCCAGTCGCTGTGGAACACCGAGGTCTGGTACACCCTCAACAACATCCCCGGGGCGGCCCCGTCCAGCAACCTGGCGCTGAACAAGCCGGCCACGGCCGACAGCTCCTGCGCCACCTCCGAGGGCCCGGCCCAGGCGTTCAACGGCACGGTCAACGGCGGCAACGCCGACAAGTGGTGCTCGCTCGGCGCGACCAAGTGGCTGCAGGTCGACCTCGGCTCGGCGCAGTCGGTCAACCGGTTCGTCGTGCAGCACGCGGGCGCCGGCGGTGAGGACGCGGGCTGGAACACCCGCGACTTCAACATCCAGACGTCCACCAACGGCACGACCTGGACCACGGCCGCGACCGTCACCGCGAACACGGCCAACACCACCACCCACAACATCACCGCGACCTCGGCCAGGTACGTCAGGCTGAACATCACCGCGGGCGGCACCACCGGCAACGGCGCGGCCCGTATCTACGAGCTGGAGGTCTACGGCGGCACCGCGCCGCCGACGGGCAACCTCGCCCTCAACAAGACGGCGACCGCCGACAGCTCCTGCGGCACCACCGAGGGCCCCGCCAAGGCGGTCAACGGCAGTGTCTCGGGCGGCAACGCCGACAAGTGGTGCTCGCTCGGCGCGACCAAGTGGCTGCAGGTGGACCTCGGCTCGGCACAGACCGTGGCCCAGTTCGTCGTCAGGCACGCCGGGGCAGGCGGGGAGAACACCGCCTGGAACACCCGCGACTTCAACATCCAGACGTCCACCAACGGCACGACCTGGACCACGGCCGCGACCGTCACAGCCAACACGGCCAGCGTCACGACGCACAACATCACCGCCACATCGGCCCGCTACATCAGGCTGAACATCACGACCCCGGCAAGCGACGGCAACGGCGCCGCGCGCATCTACGAGTTCGAGGCGTACGGCAGCACGACCCAGCCGACCCGGATCGTGCTGTTCGACGGCACCAACATGGACAACTTCCAACACTCCAACGGCACCCCGGTGACCTGGCCGCTGGGCAACGGCGGCGTCGAGGTCCTCGGCGGCGACATCAAGTCCAAGCAGGCGTTCGGTGACTTCAAGCTGCACGCCGAGTTCTGGCTGCCGCTGCTGCCGGGCGACGTCACCGGCCAGCAACGGGCCAACAGCGGCATCTACCTGCAGGACCGGTACGAACTGCAGGTGCTGGACTCGTACGGCGACACCACCCTCGCCAACAACGAGTGCGGCGCGATCTACGAAAAGATCGCACCGTCGGTCAACGCGGCCACCGCGCCGCAGACGTGGCAGACCTACGACGTGACGTTCCGGGCGGCCCGTTACAACGGGACCACCAAGACCGAGAATGCCCGCGTCACAGTCGTCTGGAACGGCGTCACGGTCATCAACAACGCCGAGATCAACGGCCCGACCGGCAACGGCGCGGCGGAGACCTCGGCCCCCGGTCCACTGCGGTTCCAGGACCACGGTGACCCGGGAGCCAACCTGTTCTACCGCAACATCTGGGTAGAGCCTGTGGCCTGATCTCCCACAGAAAAGAGGGGGCCGGTCCGGATGAGGCAGTCCGGGCCGGCCCCCTCACCTTGTGCTCGTCGATCGGATGCCGTCCGCGGGCGGCGCGCTGAACGCGGTGCGCAGGTCCTTGCGCGAGGTGATGCCGAGTTTGGTGAACACCTTGCCCAGGTGCCACTCGACGGTGCGCGGGCTGATGAACAGCCGGCCGGCGATCTCGACGTTGGTGCGTCCTTCGCGGGCCAGCTGGGCGACCTGTGCCTCCTGGCCGGTGAGTTCGGCGAGGGCGGATACGGACCTCCTGCGCACGGTCTCGCCGGTGGCGAGCAGCTCCTTGCGGGCGCGTTCGGCGAAGCCGTCGGCCCCGGCCCGGGCGAGCGTGTCGTAGGCGACGCGCAACTGCTCGCGGGCCTGTGCGCGGCGGCCCTGCCGGCGCAGCCATTCGCCGTACAGCAGGCGGGCGCGGCTCTGGTGGACGGTGATCCGGCAGCGGTCCAGGTGCTTGATCGCCCGGCGATAGAGCGTTTCGGCGTCGGGGCCGTCGGATACCAGAGCCCGTGAGCGGGCCTCCATGCCTCTGGCCCATTCGGTCGCTCCCGCCTGGGTGCGTTCGGCGAGCTTGTCGAGCGCGGCCGCGGCGGCTTGCGGGTGGCCACTGTGGGCGGCGGCCTCGATCAGCTCCACGAGCACCCACCCGAACAGTCCGAGGTCTTCGTACTGGCAGGCCCGGGTCGCGTCGGCCAGGGCGTCGTCGTATCGGGCCAGGCCGTTGTCCAGGACGGCGGCGGCGTAGTCGGCGATGGCGAGCGCGCGTCCTTCGCCCCGGGTGGCTGCTTCGCCGCGTACCGCTTGCAGGAGCCGGCGGGCGTGGGTCTCGTGGGCCCGCCAGGCGCTGAGGACCAGGGCCGGGTAGGCCATGGGGGCGGCTCCGGTGGCGGTGGAGATCGCGGTGGCCTCGTCGGCGAGGGCGGTCGCGGTGGCGAGGTCGCCGGTGTGGACGCGGTAGCAGGCTTCGTAGCTGAGTGCCATCGGCAGGAGCGCGAGGGCGCCGGCGTCGCGGGCGAGGTTCACGGCGCCGGTGGCCAGTTCGTGCCAGGCGTCGTCGTCCCAGAGCTCGGGTGCCAGTGGTTCCGGTGTCACCGGGCAGGCCAGCCACATCCAACGCAGGTCCGCGCCGGTGGTTGCGCAGCGCTGGTCGTCCTGGACGGCCCGCAGTGCCCGGCGTAGCGGGTCGGCCCCGGCGCGGTGGCCGTCGGTGATCAGGGTAGCGACGGCGTCGAGCAGGATGTCGACCGTCCGCGGCGGGCTCGCTGCGGGGGTGGCCCGAATGGCCAGGGCGACGTCCGGGCGGCTGGGTCCGGTGTTGAGCCGGCCCGCGTAGACGTCCGCGCCGAGGGCTTCCAGCAGGGTGTCGCGGGCGAGTGCGGCGTCCAGGGGCGCCAGCCGCCGTGCGGCGTCCAGGAGCATCCGGGGCGCGTCGGTGCCGCGTTCCTGGATGAAGAGCAGGCGGGCGCGCAGCCGTTCGAGCTGGGCGAGGCTCGGTTCGTCCAGCGGTCCTTCGGTGGCGGTGGTGAGCATGGCGTGGGCTTGGGCGAGACCGCCCGCGTCGATGCTCGTCTGGGCGGCGGCCAGCGCTCTGGTGGCGCGCCGTGCAGGGTCGGGGGTCAGTTGCGCGCTGCGGTGCATGAACGCGGCGGCCGCGGCGGCTCCGCCGCGGCGATACGCCCGCCGTGCGCAGTCCTCCAGTTCGGTGGCCAGCGCCTCGTCGGGCCGGGTGGTGGCCTGGCCGGCGTGCCATGCCCGGCGGTCGGGGTCCTTGCGGGGGTCGGTGGCCTCGGCCAGGGCGTGGTGGGCGACGCGGCGCTCGGGTGCCGACGCCTTCTGGTAGATCGCCGAGCGGGCCAGCGGGTGCGGGAACCGCACCACGGTGTCGAAGGTGATCAGGCCTGCGGTTTCGGCCGGCGCGGCCGCACCCGCCGCGAGGTGTTGCCGCTCGGCGGCCCTCCACAGCAGGTCGGCGTCTCCGGTGGGCTCGGCGGCGGCGGTGAGCAGAAGGCGTCTGGTGTCCGGAGGGAGCCGCCGAAAGCACAGGTGGAACGCCTCCTCCAGGTCCTCGGCCACGGGACGGCGGCCGGCCAGCCACAGTCCGCCCGCCAGTTCGGCGGGCGGGACCAGGCGGGGGAGCAGGAGCAGGGCCATCGGGTTGCCGTGTGCCTCGGCGACGATGCGGTCGCGTACCCGGGGGTCGAACGGGACGTGCGCGGCCGAGGTCAGCAGGACCTGGGCATCGGTGTCGTTGAGGCCGGGCACGGTCAGGGTGGGCAGGTCGGCCAGTTCGCCGCGGTCGCCGGGGGAGCGCAGGGTGAGGATCATCGCGATGGGTTCGGCTGCGAGCCGCCGGGCGACGAAGGCGATGGCCTGCAGGGACTGCTCGTCGAGCCAGTGGACGTCGTCGAGCAGGCACACCAGCGGCCTCTCCTCGGCTGTGCGGGAGAGCAGGCTGAGCGCCGCCAGGCCGACGAGGAAGGGGTTCGGCGCCGGGTCTTCGTGCAGGCCGAGCGCGGCCGAGAGGGCGTCGCGCTGCGGGGCGGGCAGCAGCGGCAGCCTGCCGAGCAGCGGTGCGCAGACCTGGTGGAGGCCGGCGTAGGGCAGCGCCATCTCCGTCTCGACGGCCATGGTGCCGGTGAGGCCGAAGCCGGTGGCGTGCTCTTCGGCGTAGTTCAGCAGGGCGGTCTTGCCGATACCCGCCTCGCCGCGCAATACGAGCACCGCGCTGGTTCCCGCCCGTGCGGTGGCGAGCGCCCGGTCGAGTTCGGCCAGTTCGCGACCGCGCCCGCGCAGGCCTGCCCGGGTTCCGGCGACGGATGCGCCCATAGGTTGAATTGTCCCAGGTAGCAGCGTGGGTGGGTGGCCGAGCGGCGGCTCGCGATCGGCCTGAAACGGTGTTCCCGCGCGGTTGGTGCCTGATTGCGAAGTTCACGGTGCACCGTGGCGCCGGGGGCGGACCCGGGGGTGCACCGGGGGTCGGCACGGGGGTGGAGCGCCCGCCTGGCGGCGATCGTGGACAAGCCCGGTGCGAGCAGACGGGCCGGAGCCGCAGACGGGCGTATCCGCGCAGGACGCTCGGACGTAAAATCACCGCAGATGGGGGCAATCAATGCCTGACTAGGGCACGTCCGCGCGGAACCGCCGAATCCGGGGTTCCGCCGTGAGAAAGCAAGCGGCACTGCCGCCTTCCTGGTGGGGACCGAACCGTCCCACCTTCCCATCGAGTACAGCAAGGAAGCTCTCATGTCTGTCACCAACGACAGTTCGGCGATCCGGCCGTTCACGGTCGAGGTCTCCGAGGCCGATCTCAAGGACATGCACGCCCGTATCGCCCACACGCGCTGGCCCGAGAAGGAGACCGTCTCCGACCAGTCGCAGGGCCCGACGCTGGCCACCATGCAGGCGCTGGCGCAGTACTGGGCGCACGACTACGACTGGTTCCGGTGCCAGGACAGGTTGAACTCGTACCCGAACTTCATCACCGAGATCGACGGGCTCGACATCCACTTCATCCACGTGCGGTCCAAGCACGAGAACGCCCTGCCGATCATCGTGTGCCACGGGTGGCCGGGTTCGGTCGTCGAGCAGCTGAAGCTCATCGAGCCGCTCACCGACCCCACCGCGCACGGCGGCACGGCCGCCGACGCCTTCCACGTCGTCATCCCGTCGATGCCGGGCTACGGATACTCGGGCAAGCCGGCCGAGGGCGGCTGGGGCCCGGACCGCATCGCCCGCGCCTACGGCGAGCTGATGAAGCGCCTGGGCTACGACCGGTACGTCGCCCAGGGCGGCGACTGGGGCGCGATCGTCGTGGACCTGATGGGCGCGCAGGAGGTCGAAGGTCTGGTCGGCCTGCACACCAACATGGCCGGTGTGGTGCCCGCCGACATCGACAACCTGTTCCAGCGCAACGTCATCGGCGCGGCCAACGCGCTGGAGAACCTGCCGGCCGGGCTGTCCGACGAGGAGCGGGCCACCTGCGAGCAGCTCGACTTCACCTGGAAGCACGTCGCCTACGCCCTGCAGATGGCCTCGCGGCCGCAGACCCTCACCGGGCTCGCGGACTCGCCGGTCTTCCTGGCGGCGTGGCTGCTCGACCACGATCCGCGCAGCCTGGCCCTGATCTCGCGGACGTTCGACGGCGTTCCCGAGGGCCTGACCCGCGATGACGTGCTCGACAACGTCACGCACTTCTGGCTGACGAACACCGGTGTGTCGTCCGGGCGGCTCTACGCCGAGAACAGGTTCTCCTTCTTCGGTGTCAAGGGCGTGAAGCTGCCCGTCGCGGTGAGCGTGTTCCCCGACGAGCTTTACCAGGCGCCCAGGAGCTGGGCGGAGCAGGCCTACCCGAACCTCGTGCACTACAACCGGCTCCCCAAGGGCGGGCATTTCGCCGCCTGGGAGCAGCCGGAGTCGCTGGTGAACGAGGTGCGTACCGGCCTGCGTTCGCTGCGCTGAGCGAACGGGGTGACCGGGCGGCCGTACGCCGGCCGCCCGGTCACCTCGGGGATCGCCTCCATCGCCCGAACCCGAGCAGCAAGGAACACTCCGCCATGACAGCGAACACCGACATGACGGCGATCCGGCCGTTCCGGGTCGAGTTCCCCGATGCCGACCTCGCGGACCTGCGTGCGCGCATCCTGCACACGCGCTGGCCGGAACGGGAGACCGTCACCGACCGCTCCCAGGGGCCGCAGCTGGCCACGATGAGAGAACTCGCCCGCTACTGGGCCGAGCAGTACGACTGGCGGCGCTGCGAGCAGCGGCTGAACTCGTACCCCAACTTCGTCACCGAGATCGACGGGCTCGACGTCCACTTCCTCCACGTGCGCTCCGCACACCCCGACGCCCTGCCGATCGTCATTTCGCACGGCTGGCCGTACTCGGTGGCCGCGCTCTTGAAGGTCATCGAGCCGCTGACCGACCCCACCGCCCACGGCGGCACCGCCGCCGACGCCTTCCACGTCGTCATCCCGTCGCTTCCGGGCTACGGGTTCTCCGGCAAGCCGACCGAACCGGGCTGGGGCCCGGACCGGATCGGCCGCACCTGGGCCAAGCTCATGAAGCGGCTCGGCTACGACCGATGCGTCGCCCAGGGCGGCGACTGGGGTGCGATCATCACCGATCTGATGGCCGCGCAGGAGGTCGAGGGCCTGGTCGGCATCCACACCAACATGGCCTGCGTCGTGCCCGCCGACATCGACAACCTGTTCCAGCAGAACGTCGTCGGCGCCGCCGACGCGCTGGCGAACCTGCCGGCCGGGCTGTCCGAGCAGGAGCGGGCCGCGTGCGAGCAGCTCGACAACATCACGCTGTACTGGCTGACGAACACCGGCGTCTCCTCGGCACGGCTGTACGCGGAGAACCGGTTCTCGTTCTTCGCCGCCAAGGGCGTCAAGCTCCCGGTCGCGGTGAGCGTCTTCGCCGACGAGCTCTACCTGCCGCCCCGCAGCTGGACGCAGCGTGCCTACCCGAATCTCGTCCACTACCGCCGGTTGCCCGCGGGCGGCCACTATCCGGCCTGGGAGCAGCCGGCGGCGTTCGTCGACGAGGTCCGCACCGGCCTGCGGACGTTGCGGTAGGCCGCCGCGCCTGTGTGGTATAAAAATACCCGCATAAAAATACCACGCAGGGGAGGCTGTCGTGATCGAGCTCAAGTCCGCCGAGGAGATCGGCCGCATGGCGGTGACCGGCCAATTCGTCGGCGAACTGCTCGCCGAGCTCGGCAAGGCCGCGGCGGTCGGCGTCAACCTGATGGACCTCGAACACCGTGCCCGCCGCCGGATCGCCGAACGCGGCGCGGTGTCCTGCTATTGGGACTACGCGCCCTCGTTCGGCCGCGGCCCGTTCCGCAACGTGCTGTGCCTGTCGGTCAACGACGCGGTGCTGCACGGCCTGCCGCACGACTACGTGCTGCGCGACGGCGACCTGCTCAGCATCGACATGGCCGTCGGCATCGACGGCTGGGTCGCCGACTCCGCGCTGTCGGTCGTCGTCGGCACCCCCGACCCGGCCGACCTGAAACTCATCGAGGCGACCGAGGTCGCGCTGGAGGCCGCCATCACCGCCGCCCAGCCGGGCGGCCGTCTCGGCGACGTCTCCCACGCGATCGGCGAGGTCGCCCACTCCTACGGCTACCGCGTCAACGGCGAGTTCGGCGGCCACGGCATCGGCCGCACCATGCACGAATCCCCGCACGTGGCCAACAGCGGCCGCGCCGGCCGCGGCGTGAAACTCGTCCCCGGCCTCACCATCGCGATCGAGCCCTGGCTCTGCCAGTCCACCGACCGGGTCAAGTACGACGCCGACGGCTGGACGATCCGCTCGGCCGACGGCTCACGCACCGCGCACTCCGAACACACGGTCGCCATCACGGCTTCGGGGCCCCAGGTGTTGACCCGTCGCCCCGCCATGGCCGACTGACCGGGCCCTGGGCACGCTGCCCGCGGCCCGGCCACGCCGCTCAGCGCAGGGTTGGCGCGCCCCCGGCGGCGTACTGCTCGTCGAGGTCGCCCGACGGCGCGCCACCGACACCGATGCCGGCCACCACCTGGCCGTCCACGGTCACCGGCCTCGCAGAACTCGGGGTGCGCCGGGTCAGCCTCGGCTCGCTGCTGTTCCGGCTGGCCCTCGGCGCGGCCGTGGACGCGGCCGTTCACCTTCGTGCGAACGGCGTTCTTCCGCAACTGCCCTCGGTTCCGGGCTATGCCGTGGTACCGGCCCTGGCCTCGTCGGAGAACTGAGGAGGCCACGCACATGGGCGTCGCAGCCCGGCGGCGATAGCACCGAACTCGCCCGAGCCCAGGCCCGGCCGACTTAGGATTGCCCAGGTCAGGACCTGCCTCACGGAAGGGATTTGACATGGGCTCCACGAAGTCGACCGGGCCGCG
Organism: Catellatospora sp. NPDC049111; assembly: GCF_040648615.1. Lineage (NCBI taxonomy): Bacteria > Bacillati > Actinomycetota > Actinomycetes > Micromonosporales > Micromonosporaceae > Catellatospora > Catellatospora sp. NPDC049111. Next base: position 297,339 of record NZ_JBEZEB010000007.1, read on the forward strand.
CCGAGCGGTCATCGCACTGGCCTTCCTCGCCGCGGCGCTCGTCGCCCCGGCGGCGGCCCGCGCCGAGAGCGGCGTCACCGGTCACCGCATGACCGCGCTCGCCGCTGAACAGGTCACCGTTCAAACGAAACAAGGCCCGATGGGCACCTACCTCACCGATGGCCAAGGCAGGTCGCTGTATCTGTTCGCGGCGGACACCGCGGGGACCTCCACGTGTGAGGGCACCTGCGCGGCCGCCTGGCCGCCGCTGGTCACCACCGGTGCGCCCCAGGCGGGTTCGGGCGTCAGCGCGGACAAGCTCAAGACAGTGGCCCGCCCCGACGGCAGCATGCAGGTCGTCTACGACAACCACCCGCTGTACTACTTCGTCAAGGACGCCAAGGCCGGCGACACCAACGGCCAGGGCCTGGACGCTTTCGGCGCCCTGTGGTGGCTGGTCGCCCCGGCCGGCTCCGCGATCACCACCCGCTGAACCACCCCGCCAAGGCGGGAACAGCGCGCATTTGCCAGGATCAGGCCCATCGCGTCGGAGCCAGGCAGCTGCGGAGGTTGATCCTTGGAGTACACGAGGCTGGGGCTGACCGGGTTGAGGGTGAGCCGGATCGGTCTGGGCTGCATGAGCTACGGCGACCCGGCAGGCGGTCTGCACCGGTGGACCCTGGACGAGGACGCGGCAGCCCCGTTCTTCAGGCAGGCCGCCGAGCTGGGCATCACGTTCTGGGACACCGCGAACGTCTACCAGGGCGGCAGCTCGGAGGAGTTTGTCGGGCGGGCGATCAGCAGGTTCTCCCGCCGCGAGGACATCGTGCTGGCCACCAAGGTCAGCGGGAGGATGCACGACGGGCCCGGCGGCAGCGGCCTGTCCCGCAAGGCGATCCTCGAACAGGTCGACGGCTCCCTGCGGCGGCTGGGCACCGATTACGTCGACGTCTACTACATCCACCGCTTCGACCCCGCCACACCGGTCGAGGAGACGATGTCGACCCTGGACACCCTGGTCAAGGCGGGCAAGGTGCGCTATCTCGGCGCGTCGTCGATGTGGGCCTGGCAGTTCGCGAAACTGCAGCACGTCGCGGAACTCAACGGGTGGACCACATTCTCGGCGATGCAGGACCAGTACAACGTGCTCAAGCGGGAGGAAGAGCGCGACATGATCCCGATGTGCCTGGATCAGGGCGTCGGGCTGACTCCGTACTCGCCGCTGGCCAAGGGCCGCGCGGCCCGGCCCTGGGGCGCGCAGACCGCCCGCGGCTCGTCGGACGACGTCGCCCGTGCCTTCGACCGCGACGTCGACAAGCCGGTCGTGCACGCCGTCCAGGCCGTGGCCGAAGCCCGCGGGGTGCCGATGGCTCACGTGGCGCTGGCCTGGCTGCTGTCCAAACCGGTGGTGTCGTGCCCGATCGTCGGTGCGACCAAACCGGGTCACCTCGCCGACGCTGTCGCAGCTCTGGATGTGGCGCTGACCGACGCCGAGATCGCCGAGCTGGAAAGGCATTACGCGCCTCAGGACAACTACTGGTGGTGAATCCAGGCGGACCGGGGGCTTCAGCCGCCGAGGGCATCGCCCAAGGCCGTGCGCTGGTAGCGGACGGACTGGCCGGTGCGTATCCCGGTCACCAGTCCCGTTTGCCGTAGCACGGCCAGGTGGCCGCCGATCGTGCCGAGGCTGAGACCGAGCTGGCGGACGAGCTGCGTGGTGGTCGCCGGCACGGCCAGCGCCCGCAGCACGTCGGCCCGGTGCTGTCCGACCAGCCGGTCCAGGGCCTGCGGCGCGGCCGCGCCCGACGGTGGGCCGAACAGGTCGGCGATGCCACGGGCCGGGTAGACCAGCGCGTACGGCCAGGGCGGCTCGACATAGCTGATCAGTGTGCCGAAGACGGTGGGCATCAGCAGGAGGCCCTTGCCGTCGAGCCGGTATCGCTCCCGCTGCGAGCGGGGGCCGGTGCGCACCTCGATGGTCCCGGTGGGGCCGTCGGCGTGCCAGCTCACCCGGGGGTCGAGGTCGGACAGCGCGGCCGCCCAGCCGTACATGGCAAGGTGCCCGGCGCGGCGTACGAGGTCGCGTTCGAGCACCGTACGCAGGCGCGGCCAGTCGGCGGCCCGCCGCCGCGGCGGGGCTGCTGGCCGCGTCCGGCTTCGGCGTCGCGTACCAGCTGGGATTGGCCCGAAGGTTTCTCGACGCGGTGCCGCAGGCTCATCGCGGTCAGGCGTTCGGCCTGGCGGCGACCGGGACGATGACGCTGCAGGGCGTCGCCGCGGCGGCCGGCGGCGCGCTGGGTGAGGTCCTCGCGCCGAGCCTGGTCGTGACGCTGGCCGGCGCCGCCTCGGCACTGGCCGTGCTGCTCGTCTGGCGCACCCTGCGCGCGGACGTGAGCTGACCTCGTTGCCGTCGTGGCTGAAATCTGTCACTCGGCACTGCGGGCGGGCCGTCACGCAGGCGCGTTGACTGCGCGGCCGGGTCGGGGCGTCGACGTGGCTCGATGGCCCTATCCGGGCGGCTGAGGCGGGTTCTCCGCCGCATCCCATAGGCTCCGAAAAGATCGGCGGACATCGAAGTCGCGGCCATGAAATCATCAGACCACGAGGGGTTCCGCGTGCCCTTTCCGGTGACCATCGACGGCGGCGACATCGTCCTGCGGGAGCTGTGCGAGCAGGACCTGCCGCCCCTGACCCGGCTCTACACCGATCCCGAGCTGACCCAGTTCATGGGCTTCGACAAGCTCGCGGCCGACGAGGTGCCCGACGCCCTGCGAGCGCACCTGGCCGCGGCCCGCCGCACGCCTCGCACCCAGTACACCCTGGCCATCACCGTCGACGGCGCACCCGACCTGGTCGGGGTGGTCCGGCTGCTGGTGGAGGAGTACGGCCGCAACGCGATGCTGGGCGGCCTCATCGTGATCCCCGAATCGCCGGGCGTGGGCCGTGGCGTGACCGCGTCCCGCCTGCTCATGGCGTACGGGTTCGGCCCGCTCGCCCTGCACCGCATCTGGGGCGGCAGGCGCACCGACTACCTGCGCATGCACGAGCGGATGACCCGGCTCGGCCTGGTCCAGGAGGGGTTCATGCGGGAACTGTTCCACACCCACGGGGTCTGGCACGACGTGGTCAGCTACTCCGTGCTCGCCCACGAGTGGAAGCCGGACGGGCCTGAGGTGTCCATCATGGAGTCGACCGCCCCGGCTGCTTTGTCGGCCTCCGGCCCGGCCGGGCTCGTGTGGAAGGAGGACCGGTGAGCATCCCGGAACTGCTGGCCGACCGGGAACGCGACGGCGACGTGCTCGCCTGGCGTCCCGAACTGTTCCGGCCGGGTGGCGAGGACGACCGGCGGCGGTTCGGGCAACTGCTGGTCTCCGGACGGGTGCGCGAGGTCTGCGACACGTTCACCGAGCAGGTGACCGACCTGGTCGCCACGTTGCATCCGCCGCTGAAGGGTGATCGTGACCAGCTCGCGCAGCTGTCGGCCGATTACCTGGGCGGCGTCGAGCCGTGGCGGGCCGGCACGTGGGTGTTCTATCCCTGGTCGGGGCGGCTGGTGCACCTGCTGGACCGCGACGACTTCCGGCTGCTGCGCACCGACCGCAACCGGGGCAAGATAAGCCGGGAGCAGCAGCGCAGCCTCGCCGGACGGCGGATCGGCGTGATCGGGCTGTCGGTCGGCAACAGCGCGGCGCTGACCCTGGCCACCGAGGGGATCGCGACCGCGTTCACCCTGGCGGACTTCGACACCTTGGCCCTGTCCAATCTCAACCGGTTGCGCGCCGGGGTGCACGAGCTCGGCGTCAACAAGACCGTCATCGCGGCCCGCCAGCTGTTCGAGCTCGACCCGTACCTCGACGTGGACGTCTACCCCGACGGCCTGCACGACAACAACATCAAGCGGTTCTTCCTCGGCGGCAGCGGCCCGATCGACCTGCTGGTCGAGGAGTGCGACGAGCCGCGCATCAAGCTCGCCGCCCGCGAATGGGCGCGTACCTGCCGCATCCCGGTCCTGATGGACACCAACGACCGGGGAATGCTCGACATCGAGCGCTTCGACCTGGAGCCCGACCGGCCGCTGCTGCACGGCGTTCTCGGCGCGATCGGTTCGGCGGACCTGGCCGACCTCAGCCGCGCGGAGGTGATCGACAGCGTGCTCAAGATGATCGGCGAGATCAGCCCGAAGCTGGCCGCGTCGATCCCGCGTATCGGCGTCGACTTGAGCAGCTGGCCGCAGCTGGCCTCCGGCGTGAGCCTCGGGGGAGCGCTCGTCGCCGATGTCGCCCGGCGTGTGCTGCTGGGCGAGTTGCGCGAGTCGGGCCGCTTCTACGTGGACCTGGACCTGCTGATCCGCGACGGCACCGGCTCCCGGGTCGACCGTCTCGTCGCGGACAGGCCCGGTGGCTCAGTCCTCGGGGACGAACGCCGCCGCGACCTCGGACCGCACCCGCCAGCCGAGTGACCGGTACAGGTGCCGTCCATCGTCGGTGGCCACGAGCAGCCCGGTGGTCATCCCGTTGCGCGCGGCGTGGTCGCTCAGCGTCCGCATGACGGCGGTGCCCAGGCCGCGGCGCTGGTGCGCCGGTGCGGTCTCCACCTGGTCGATGATGCCGAACTCGCCGGCGGGTGCCAGGCGTCCGGAAGCCGCCGTGGCGCCTGCAGGGTCGACGACGGTCGCCACGACGACCCCACCGGCGGTCGCGACCTGAATCTCATAGGGCTGCCCGATTTCGGCGGCGCCCGCGGTGAACCGGGTGCTCATCAGGTAGCCGGTGGTGTCCATGGTCCAAACTGCCGAGAGGGCTTCGCGCAGGTCGGCGTGCCTTCCGCTGACTTTGATCCAGGTTCCGGGTGCGGCGACCTGTCGGTCCAGGGCTGCCAACGTCTCGCGATCCCAGGTGTGCAGCACGTACCGCACGCGGTGACCGCGCAGTCCCACCTCGGCCCGGAAGCCGCCCGGGACGATGGCCGGGCGGGGCACGCCACGGGAGTCCGCCCAGCCGTGGCCCCATGCCATCACCAGATCGGGCAGGGCGGTGAGTGTGCGGTCGACGAGTGCCGGAGTGGTTCTTCCGGTGTACGAGGCCGCGTCGCGTTTTTCCATCACGATCTACCTTATTGCAAAGTACTGGCAATAAGGTAGATCTTCCTGGCGACGCCGCATACATGAAATATCGCAAGGCATCCAATAAGAACTAATAGTGCATATCACCCCTATCATGCAATCATGATCCGCCCGACCCCCGCCCGCCGTGCTGTCCTAGGCCTGACCGCTGCGGCTCTGCCGCTCTCGCTGACCGCCGGCGCCGTGCGGGAGCCCGAACCGTCGATCGTGCTCGACGATGTGCGCAGGGTCGACGTGTCGGACACGATCGACGTTCCGGCGCAGGTCAACGCCCGCAACGCGGCGACCCTGCGCGCCCCCGCCCGCGGCACGCTCACCGACCTCGCCGTCGAGTCGGGTCAACTGGTCGAGGCAGGCGACGTCCTCGGCGTCATCTCCTCACCCCTCGCCCAGCAGCGGCTGGCGCGCGCCTGCACCGCGGCGAGCCGGGTCAAGAACATCAAGAAGATCGACCCCGCCAGCCTCGACGACCTCATCGACGACCGCCGCGACGCCGGCAACGAGCAGTACAACGCCGCGCGCGACAACGCCAAGCTGATCCCGTTCCCGCAGCTGCGCCAGCAGACCATCGACCAGATCAACGAGCAGCAGAGCACCTTCAACGACACCATCGACGACCTGGAGGACTTCACCGACGACGTCGACGACAACCTCGAAAAGATCGACGAGATCCTCGTCGGCATCAACGCCGTCACCCGGCTGCTGACCCAGTCCGCCTGCGACGCCGCCCGCCTCACCGTCGAAGGCCTCACCCTGCGCGCACCCATCTCGGGCACCGTGCAGCTCGGCGGCCCCGAAAGCAACACCGTCATCGCCTCACTGCTGGCCGACCGCCTGCCACAAGGCCCCCTGGCCACCCTGCTGCCCGGCCTGACCGGCATCGACATCGGCACCGGCGGCGCCGGTGACCCCGGCGTGGACGCCACCCCCCAACAAGGCGACCCGGTCACCGCGGGCAAGGCCGTCGTCACCATCGTCGACATGAGCGAACTGTCCGTCGTCGGCCAGGTCGACGAGACCGATGTGTTGTCAGTGAAGCCGGGCGACCAGGCTGACGTGTCCCTGGAGGCGACGCCGGGCACCCGCTACCACGCCACGGTGGCCTCGATCGACGTGCTGCCCACCGCGGCGGCGCGCGGCGGCGTGTCGTACCGCACCGTGTTCACGCTGCACGGCCCGCTGGACCCGGCACCGCTGCCCGGCATGACCGGCACCGCCCGCCTACCGCTGGGCGACACCGCCGCGGCGCTGTCGGTGCCCGCGGTCGCGCTGTTCGAAGAGGCCGGCAAGACGTTCATCTGGCTCGTGCGCGCGGGCAAGGCGGTCAAGCAGCTCGTCGAGGCCGGGGCCGTCGGCAACGACCGCCGGGAGATCCTGCGGGGCCTCGCCGAAGGCGACCGGATCGTCATCGCGGGACTGGAGCAGGTCACCGAGGGGATGACGGTCGAGTGACAACCCGCCCCGGCAACGTCAGGGGGCGGGTGCGTTCGCGAGCTGGGTCAGCGAGATCTTCATGGCATGCACGAACCGGTCCCGCTCCGCGGCACCGATCCGGTCGAGTGACAGGTACGGGTTGAGGTCCTCCAGCTCGACGAGCAGCAGTGCACCGTCGCGGGTGCGGCAGGCGTCGACGCGCTGGATGCCGTGGCGGACGTCGTTCCAGTCGACGAAACGCTGCGCGAAGGCCAGGTCGTCGTCGCCGGGTTCGTAGGGTTCGAGGACCCACCGCTGGTCCGGGTGCGGCGCGTACAGGGCGTACTGGAACGTGCGGCCGACGAAGTAGAAGGACACCTCGTGCCGGAAGTCGATGCGCGGCTGCACCAGCAGGTCGGTGTAGTCGAGCCGGTCCAGGTCGGCGCGGGGCACGAAGGTCAGCCCGACGGAGTCCGCCCCGAACTTCGGCTTGGCCACGTACGTCTCGGTGTCGGGCAGGCGGCCGAGGTCGGCGAACCGGTCGACGGTCGGGATCACCGGGTGGCCGGCCGCGAACAGGTCGAGCAGGTACTGCTTGCCTGCCATGTCGCCTTTGCCGGTGAGCTCGGTGAACACCCGGACTCCGGCGTCGGCGGCCGCGGTCCGGAACGCGTCGTGTTCGGCCCGGTAGTACAGGACCGGGCCGCTGTTGCGTACGGCGACGACGTCGAAGCCGTCCATCAGGGCGCGGGCGTCGAGGGGATGGCAGACGGCCAGGTCGAAGTCCTCCCGCAGCCGCGAGGTGAGGTAGATGTCCTCGTCGCAGTATCGGCGGCCACTCCCGCGGCTCGATCGGAACCTTCGACGTGGCCAACGAGCCGCGGCTGACGACCACGATCCACGTGGCCGGCGGATCGTTCGACGGCAACGGACCGAACAACCTGCGCAACCCGGCACTCTTCATCGGCGGCGACGACGACTTCGCCACGTCGAACGTCGAACGCGACTACACCAACACCCGCGTGCCGGTGTGGTTCAACATCCTCGACAACACCGACCACATCATGGCGACCCGCAACTCCCAGCACATCATCACCGCCTGGCTGCGATGGCACCTGGCCGACGAGGAGTTCCGCCGCACGGAGAACTTCCTCAGGTCGGGCTGCACCTTCTGCGACCTCGGCGAGGTCGCGTACAAGAACTGGTGACAGCGTACGGACCGTACGATCCCGCCCCGCCGCGATGCCGGCGGGGCGGGCGAGCCGGGTGACCCTGCCTGCTGAGCATGGGCAGGTCCGGCAGGCGGTGTCACCGGTGAACTTGGGGATTACGGTCATACGGTCGGCTCGGCACGGCGGCCTTCGTGAGATCAGGACGGGCAGGACATGGACCACGGCACCCGCGACGACGTGCTCGACTGCCTGGCGGAGGCGGTCGGATCTGTCACGGTCGCACACCCGACGCGGGTCGCCATCGACGGGCCGCCCGCGGCCGGCAAGACCACGCTCGCCGACGAGCTGGCCGACGTCTTGCGCAAGCGGGGCCGCGAGGTCATCCGCGCGACGATCGACGACTTCGTCTTCCCCCGGGCACGGCGCTATCCGCGCGGCGAGTACTCGGCCGAAGGCTGCTACCTCGACGCCCATGACCACGACGCGCTGAACCGGGTTCTGCTCGATCCGCTCGGTCCGGGCGGAGATCGACGCTTCCAGCACGCGGTCTACGACCGCACCGCGGACACCGTGCTGTCCCCGCCGGTCAAGCGGGCTCCCGCCGACGCCGTGCTCGTCTTCGACGGCGTCTTCCTCATGCGCCCGGAACTCGTCGATCGGTGGGACCTGCGCGTATTCGTGTCGACCGAGCTCGACAGAACCTTGGACCGTGCCGTGATCCGAGAACGTGGGGTGTCGTCACGCGCCGAAGTCGAACGGCGCTGGCGCGAGCGATACATCCCCTCCCAGCGGTTGTACTTCGCCGCGGTCCGCCCGACCGATCGGGCCGACATCATCGTGCACAACGACGAGCCCCAGCACCCGGTCTGGGAGACCCGGGGGCGCTGATCACCCGGTCAGGGAGTCAGTCGACGACCACGGCGGCCGCGGCCAGGGCACCGACGGCGGCCCTGCTGACGACAACGGCGGTGACCGTCACGGAAAGGGTTCCGACGATTGAGCCGACCCCGCGAGTACGGTCCGGCGGCGTGCCCGGCACGCCGTCGGAGCCCGCTCAGCTCCAGTCGTCGGTGCCACCCAGTAGATGGGTCAGCACGAGTCCGGGGTCGTCGGCCTCCGCGTCGAAGCGGTCGAATGTCGGGTCGTACCAGGACAGGAACACGAGCCGCCATGGCACCCGATATCGATAGGTGAAGGTCGCGGCGTCAGGCTGCTCGATGACGAGTTGTCGCCTACGCAGACTGCCGCGGTGGCGGACTGTCGTTTCCGGGCCTATCACCGTCTGGCGATCACCGATGCGGAGTGTCCTCCGTTCGCCGACCTGGCGAAGCTCGGCAAGCTGCCCGCCGAGCTGGTCGGCCCAGACGATCGTGTCCGGAGTCCCCGCGCCTCCGTCTCCCAACAGACCGCTCCCTTCGAGGTGAGTGTTCAGGTGCGCAGTGCGCGCACCGCGGTGGACGACATCTTCGCCAGCTCCGGACGGGTGGGCACGAACACTGTGGTGACTCCCAGCGCCTCATTCGTCGCTGCGAGTTCGTGCTCGCGCTGGTAGTCGGTGGAGTTCCTGACGCCGCGGACGATGACACCGCATCCATGGTGTCGGCAGTACTCGACGGTCAACCCGTGCCAGCCGGCCACCGTGACGTTTGCCCAGTCCGCAGGTAGCAGGCGGTGAATCTCCGTCGCCCGTGCCGCAGTAGTCTGGGACGGCTGTTTGTCGGCGTTGACGGCGACCAGGATGGTGACGTGGTCGAACATGCGGCGTGACCGGTCTACGACGTCGAAGTGGCCGGGTGTGAAGGGATCGAAGGTCCCGGGATATACCGCTCTGGTCGAGTCGAGACCGCCGGCAGACGCGTGAGCCATCGCGCCAGACTAACGCCGACATCGGCAAGCAGATCAGCTGCTCGCTTCGCGGACGTCCTTGCCCTGCTCGGCGAACGCCTTGAAGTCCTGCATGTGCTGGAGCGACTGCTTGCGGAAGACGCCGGGCAGCAGAAGTCCCACGAGCCGCATCAGCACGTTGTCGAACCGGTATTCGTTCTCACTCACCCAGAGCGTCGTCGCCGGGCCGGCTTCGGTCAGCCGTTCGCGCGCGGCGCTCCACATGCCCTCGCCGACGATCTCGCGGTCGAAGTGAACAACGCTGTCTTTCGGGATCCCGTGCAGGTCTGCCGGTTCCCGGCGCGTGATGGTCTCGGTGCACTCGATCTTCTGCTGGCCCATCTGCAGCACGACCCGCGACGTGGTGCCGACCTGCCCGTGCACCCCGCTCAGCGGCTCGTGCAGCACCATGCCCCGCAGCCACATCGGCAGGTGCGCCGGGTCGGCGAGCAGCTGGGCCACCCGCTCCCGCGGCAGGGCGATCTCGATCGAGACGGTGTACTTCACAGCGGAGCGCTCCGGGTTCGGCTGGTGAACGGCCGTCACCCTAGCAGCCTCGCCTGGCACTGAGCGTGTTCCGACCTCGTTTCTGCTGGTGAGCGGGTACCGGCAACCGACATGACGGACGGCGTCGTTCGAACTTGATTGACGGGGTGATCGAGCGGGTTCTAGGGTCGCGCGATGCGCCCCGGAGAGATCGTCGTCACCGTCGAGCAGGTTCGCGCGCTGCTCGACGAGCAGTTCCCCGAGTGGTCGGACCTGCCGATCGTCGCGCAGCCGTTGAACGGCACCGACAACGCGCTGTTCCGGCTGGGTGATTGCCTGACGGCGCGCCTGCCCCGGGCGGAATGGGCGGTCGGCCAGGTGGCGACCGACACGGCGTGGCTGCCGCGACTGGCGCCGCACCTGCCGGCGCCGGTGCCGGTGCCGATCGCGACCGGCCGGCCGGGCGGGGACTACCCGTGGCCGTGGACTGTCGTCCGCTGGCTGGACGGGCGCAATCCGCAAGCCGGGCAGAACCACATCGACCTGGCCGTCGACCTCGCCGGATTCGTGCGGTCAATGATCGCGATCGAGCCGATGGGCGGGCCGCTCAAGGAGGGCATCCAGCGCGGCGCGCCGCTGGCGCAGCGGGACGAGGTGACCCGCTGGTCGATCGGCGTGCTGGGGGACCGGATTGACGGGCGGGCGGTGGCCGCGGCGTGGGACGAGGCGCTCGCCGTGGACGAGTGGCCCGGACTACCGGTATGGCTGCACGGCGATCTCCTGGAAGGCAACCTCCTGGTCGACGACCGGGGCAGGCTCAGCGGGGTGATCGACTTCGGTGGTCTCGGCCGGGGTGATCCGGCGGTCGAGGTGCGGCCGGCCTGGGGCCTGTTCGATGCCCGTGCGCGGGCCGCCTACCGGGAGGCGCTCGGGTTCGACGAGGCGACCTGGGTTCGCGGGTGGGCGTGGCCGCTGTCGGGTTCGCTCTACTGGCTGGCGGACCTGTGGGACTCGATCAGCGCGCAGGATCGCGCGGACACGATCCGCCATATCGACTACATCGTGAGTAACCGCCACGGCTGACCGCGCCGTGTCTATGCGATCACGGTCGACCACGCCCCGGGGGCGTGGCCGGCCTGGCCGCGATGATTGCGGCCAGGCCGGTTTCGGGCGGCTACGGGTGCCTGATCGGTTTGAAGAAGTCTCCTGCGGCCATGTACGCGAACACGGACAGTCCGATCCGTACGCCCTGGTTGTCGGCGGAGCGGAAGTGGACGCCGCCCCAGATGCGCGCTTCGACGACCTCGGCCAGGGCCTTCGAGAAGCTCGGGAAGTGCCGTGTCGCGTCGGCGGCGGGGCTGTACGCGCTGAAGGAGATGTCGTCGCGCTGGTAGAAGTACGCCAGGGTCGCCATCGACGCGGACGTGAAGCAGGTGTGGCCCGAGGTGTACTCGGGGAACGGCGGTGTGACGAGCAGCGGCATCCAGTTCGGGTCGCCCGCGGTCGCCCGGTTGCCGTCGGTGTCGCCGAGCTGGACCGCTGTCACCGGCCGCCAGAAGTTCCAGTGCTCCTTCTCGGCGTAGCAGGCGATGAGGGCGTCGGCTTCGGTCATGTCGACCATGGCGAACATGCGCGCGGCCTGCAGCGTGTTCAGTCCGCGACTGGTCGCGACCTGGCGTTTGATCTCCCATTCGGTGAGCCGCCGGTCGTGCCACCAGATCGCGGCCGAGGTCTGGTCGGCGGTGCGCGCCGAGCTGTCGACCGCGCCGAGCCGTTTGATCTCGTTGTAGTCGCGGGTGTAGGCGCTGCTGGTGAGTGCGGGTGGTCCGGAGGTGCGGAACATGGACGCGCTGGGGAGCAGGAACGGTCTGACGTGCCCTGTCCACGCGCCGGCCGAGGCGAACGTCGGCGGTGTCGGGCGCCACTGGCCGGGCTGGGTGCCTGCCTGCCAGGTCTGCGACCCGAACGCGCCGTCGTTACGACGTGCCGCGACCATCGCAGCCGCCGCCTGCGCCCCCACCGCCACACCGCGCTGCTTGGGGGAACCGTCGGGTATCGCGGCCAGCGCGGCGTCGTACTGGGCCTGGAGCCGTGCCAGCTGAGCTGGGAACAACGAGACGAGCATCTGGAACGCGGCGGTCGCGACGGCAGCTTCGGTTGACTCCGTTCCGTCGGCGGCTGGTGCGCCGAGGTATGGCCGGTACGGCGTGCCCGCGATCGCGTTGACGGCGTCGTAGACGGCCCCGTGCACCATCGCGAAGCTGCGCGCCTGCTCGTTCGGCTGCTGCTGCGCGACGTCCCAGATGGCCTGCTGGGCGTTGGCGTCCCAGACGACGACCGGGTTGGCGGCGGCGGCCTGGGCGATCGGGGATCTGATCACCACCGTCGACGTGATCACAAGTGCGGCGGAAACGACGACACGCAGGACCGTACGCCTTGACATGAAGTTCCCCGTTCTGGACGTAGCTTGCCAGGCAGCACCAATCGAACCATTCCCATCAATTGAGTGCAATGGCAAAGGCGGGCATGGTTGACTTCTGCGATGTGATCGCTAACATTTACGCAGTCCGATAGGCTCTCGCCGCGCGAACCCCTCGTGGAGGGTCTGATGAGCCGTGTTCGAACACGACCGGCGAAGCGGCGCCGACTGGTTCTGGCGATGTTGGCCGCAGTGACGCTGCTGGTCACCGGAGGACTCGTGGTCCATCCGCAGGAGCGCGCCCTGGCGTGGGACAACGGCGTCGCGTCCACCCCGCCGATGGGCTGGAACAGCTACGACGCGTTCAACTGGAGCGTCACCGAGGCCGACGTCCGGGCCAACGCCGACTACATGCGCGACAACCTGCGCCAGCACGGCTGGCAGTACATCGTGATCGACTGGGCGTGGTACTACCCGGGTCGGCACAACAACAGCCCCAACCAGGACGCGAGCCTGCAGCCCCGGCTGCGCATGGACGCCAACGGCCGGCTGCTGCCCGACACCACACGATTCCCGTCCGCGACGGGCGCCAACGGCTTCAAACCACTCGCCGACTACGTGCACGCCCAAGGCCTCAAGTTCGGCGTACACCTCATGCGGGGCATACCCCGCCAGGCGGTCGCGGACAACGTGCCGATCCTCGGCACGAGCTGCCGTGCCAACCAGATCGACAACAGCACCACCGCGGCCTGGCTCAACCTGATGTGGGGCCTCGACATGTCCAACAGCTGCGCGCAGGCCTACCTGGACTCGGTGTTCCAGTTGCTGGCCGGCTGGGGCGTCGACTTCGTCAAAGTCGACGACATCGCCGCGCCGACCTACCGGCAGGCCGAGGTCGACGGATACCGGCTGGCGATCCAGCGCAGCGGCCGCCCGATGGTGCTGAGCCTGTCGCCCGGCCCGACACCGGTCGCGAGCGGCTCGCACGTGCAGGCCAACGCGCACATGTGGCGCATCGTCAACGACCTGTGGGACAACTGGTCCGCGCTGGACGCGCTGTTCGACCCGCTGCGCGCCTGGACGCCGTACCGCGCCACCGGAGCCTGGCCCGACCCGGACATGATCCCGATCGGTCGGCTGTCGAAGTACGGGCCGGTCGGCTCACCGCGCTACTCCGGCCTGACCGCCGACGAGCAGCGGACCCTGATGACCCTGTGGGTCATCAACCGGGCGCCGCTGATGTGGGGAGGCAATCTGGTCGAGAACCGGGCCGCCGAACTCGCGCTCATGACCAACGCCGCGGTGCTCGCCGTCGACCAGAACAGCACAAACAACCGCCAGATCACCGCCGGCACCCGGCAGGTCTGGGCCGCCGACGTGCCCGGCACCAACCACCGCTACCTGGCGCTGTTCAACCGCGAAGGCGCGACGGCCACCGTGACGGCCAACCTCGCCGAACTCGGCGTCGGCTCGGCCACCGTCACCGACCTGTGGTCCGGCGCGAACCTGGGCACGGCCACCGGCACCTTCAGCCGCTCCCTGCCCGCCCACGGCTCCGGCCTCTACCGCATCGCGACGCAGACCACCACCCCGACGCCGCCGCCGACCCCCACCTACACGCTGACCGCACGGCACAGCGGCAAGCTGCTCGACGTCTACAACGCCGCCCTCACCGACGGCGCGAACGCCGTTCAGTGGGCCGCCAACGGGCAGTCCAACCAGCGGTGGCAGTTCCGCGACGTCGGCGGCGGCTACTACCAGGTCGTCAGCCTCAACAGCGGCAAGTGCCTAGACGTGTACGGCGGCGCGAGCGCCACGGCCGACGGGGTGCGCGTGGTGCAGTGGACCTGCGGCACCGGCACCAACCAGCACTGGCGCATCCAGGACGTCGGCAGCGGATACTCCCAGCTCGTCGCCCGCCACAGCGGCAAGTGCCTGGACGTGCTCAACGCGGCCACCACCGACGGCGCCCAGGCGGTCCAGTGGACCTGCGGCTCCGGCACCAACCAGCACTGGCAACGCAGCCAGGTCTGACGTCTTGCCTGGCGGCCTTCGCCGCGACCTGCCGTGTGGCTCAGCCGAGCCGCACGGCAGGTTCACGCCCGCCCGACCGCGACCCGGCCGGTCAGTCCGCGGCGAGGTGGCGTTCGACGGTGGCGATCTTGGTGTGCAGCGCGCCGCTGACGCCGTCGCGCCAGTCCAGTTTCAGGACGAGGCCCACGCGTGGCGACTTCGCCTTGACGGCCTCGGTGGCGGCCTTGATCACGGCCATCACCTCGTCCCAGGACTCGCCCTCGACGGTGGTGAACATGGCGTCGGTGCGGTTGGGCAGGCCGGAGGCGCGGACCACCCGGACCGCCTCGGCGACCAGTGCGCCGACGTCCTCCCCGGCGCCGACCGGTGAGACGGAGAACGCGACCAGAACCGACATGATCACGAGACTACCAGGATCCGCACCGCACTCCGGCCCATGGCTCTGCCGGTAGCGAACTGGGCTGTCGGGCAGCCGCGCGCCTGGCTATAAAGGAGCCATGTCGAATCCGGCGGAGCGGGCACACGCCCAGGCGGCTCCGCGTCGGGTGCTGTTGCGCTCGGCGCTGGGCGAATCACTGCGGCGCCTGCGCCTCGAACAGGGCCGTACGCTGGCCGAGGTCGCGCTGGCGGCGCGGATCTCGATGCCGTACCTGTCCGAGGTCGAGCGCGGGCTCAAGGAGGTCTCCTCCGAGGTGCTCGCGGCGTTGTGCGCGGCGCTGGGCGTCGACCTGTCGGAGCTGCTCGTCGCCGTCGCCTTCCACATCTCGGCGAGCAACACCGCGACCACGGTGCTTCCGGTCCGGCGGATGACCGCGGGACGGTTCGACGTGGCGCCGCCGACCCGGCGAGCCGGCGACGCCTACGCCCTGGCCGCCTAACCTTCCGGCGTCGTCTTCACGGTGGAGATGACCTGATCGGCCAGGCCGTACGCGACGGCTTCGGCGGCGCTGAACGTCTTGTGCCGGTCGAGGTCGTGCCGGATCTTCTGCGTGGGGTGACCGGTGTGCCGGCTGAGGATGTCGTCCATCTCGGCCCGCACCCGGGACACGTCGCGGGCCCGGATCGCCAGGTCCGGCAGCGTGCCCTGCGCCACGTCGAACGAGCCCTCCTCGGTCGACGGCTGATGCAGCACGACCTTGGCGTGGCGCAGCACCGAGCGCTTGCCGGCCGTCCCCGCCGCCAGCAGCACCGCCGCCGCCGAGGACGCCTGCCCGATGCACAGGGTGGCGACGTCCGGCCGCACGTACTGCATCGTGTCGTAGATCGCGGTCAGCGCGCTGTAGGAACCGCCTCGCGAGTTGATGTAGAACTCGATGTCCTGGTCGGGGCTCTCGGACTGCAGATGCAGCAGCTGCGCGATGATCACGTTGGCGACGTCGTCGGTGATCTCCGTGCCCAGGAAGATGATCCGCTCCGACAGCAGCCGGGAGTAGATGTCGAAGGCGCGCTCGCCGCGCGAGGTCCGTTCGACGACCGTGGGAATCGTGTACTGGCCCACCGCCCTACACCCCCATCCGCTGCTTGACCACGCGCGGGCGGATGTCGTCGAGGCGTTCGACGATGTGATCGACCATCCCGTAGTCGAGCGCCTCCTGCGCGCTGAACCAGCGGTCGCGCTGCCCGTCCTCGACGATGTCGGCCACCGGCCGGCCGGTGTGCTCGGCGGTCAGCGCGCTCATCAGGTTGCTGATCCGGTCCAGCTGCCCCGCGTAGATCTCCACGTCGGCGGCGGTGCCGCCCAGGCCGGCCGACCCCTGGTGCATGAGGATCTGCGCGCTGGGCAGCGCGAACCGCTTGCCCGGCGTGCCGGCGCACAGCAGGAACTGCGCCATGCTCCCGGCCAGCCCCATCGCGACGGTGATCACGTCGTTGGGGATGAGCCGCATCATGTCGTACACGGCCAGCCCCGCGAGCACGGACCCGCCCCGCGAGTTCAGGTACAGCGCGACGTCGCGGCGCGGGTCTTCGGCGGACAGCGCCAGCAGCTGGGCGCATATCCGGTTGGCGATCTCGTCCTCGACGTCGGATCCGAGCACGATGATGCGCTCGTGCAGCAGTCTCTTGCTGAGTTCGTCGTCCAGCGTGGCGGTGACACCCATGTGTGCACTCCTGTTCCTCGGGCTGTTCGTTCTCCACGATCAGGCCCGGGGGTGCGGTGTACCAAGGCGATCTGCTGACAGCGACTTAGCCCAGAGCAGAGGCGGTCGGGCAGGTCGGCGTTGCGCAAAGGATTGTCCGGTCGCCGCCCCGGGCCGTGAGATGAACGCCGTACCGCGGCGGTCGACGACGTGTGGTCTCGGCCGCCGTGGCTCCGGTGTCTGCACTGCGAATTTCGGGAGCACATGGTGCGCAGAACTCCGCGCCTTATCGCCGCCGTCCTGCTGGCGGCTGCTGTATTCCTGCCGGGGGCGTCCCCGGCCGCGGCCCGGCCGGACGGCCGGCTCACCGCACGCAACCTGCCCGCGAACGGCAAGGTGCTGTTCTACCTGGGCCAGGACAGCACGACGCTGGCGGACTTCGCCACCGACGTGCTGGACGCCGACCCGGGCTTCCCCCGCCCGGCGGGCGTGACGCTCTACACCAACCTCGTCGGCGCGCCGATGAGCGGCATGTTCCAGCCGACCGACTATGGGGCGGGCGAGAACGACTTCCCGGCCACCCTCGCCGAGTACGGCGGTGGCCTGGCCGTGGGGCTGTTCCTGTCCGACCCGGCGGCGCAGTCGCCGCTGCGGGCGTACGCCGGCGTAGCCGACGAGGCGAGCACCGCCCGTCACCGCCGCTGGCTCGACGAGTTCCTGACCTATCTGGACCGCACCGGCAGGCCGGTGTTCCTGCGGATCGGCTACGAGTTCGACGGGACGTGGAACGCTTACGAGCCGCAGTTGTACAAGGACGCGTTCCGGTACATCGCCGGGCGCATCGACCGGCCACGCGCCGACCGCATCGCCACGGTGTGGCAGACGGCGGCCTGGCCGCACGCCGAGCAGGCGCCCTACGCGCCGACCGCGGCCGGGCACTGGGACCTGTGGTACCCGGGCGACGAGTACGTCGACTGGGCCGGGATGTCGCACTTCTACGGCAGCGGGTATGCCGCGCACCAGTGGGAGTGCGCACTGGACCGGGTCGCCGCCGCGCCGCTCGCGGTGCAGGACTCGCTGCTGGCCTTCGCCCGCAGGCACCGCAAGCCGGTCTTCGTCGCCGAGGCCGCCCCGCAGGCGTGCGCGGTCGGTGAGCACACCGCGGGCTGCATCCTCAAGGACGAGGCCACCGGCGGCGCGCACCCGGTCGTCCCGGTCGGGGCCGAAGGAGTCTGGGACGGGTGGTACCAGCCGTTCTTCGACTACATCCGGGCCAACCGGGACATCATCCGGGGTGTCTCGTACATCAACACCCACTGGTCGTCGCAGAGCATGTGGAACTGCGTGCCGGGCAGCTGCCCCAACGGCTACTGGGGCGACAGCCGCGTGCAGGCCGATCCGCTGATCCTGCAACGGTTCCGCGGTGAGTTGCGCAGCGGGCTGTTCGAGACGGGGCAACGGGGGCGGCCGCGGCCGTTCGCGGTGCCGGACTTCTCGGCGGCGGGCCGGTCCGAGGGCGAGTACGCCGACCTGCCGCAAGGCGGCACGACCGGCATCGCGGTCGCCGACGTGACGGCGTCGGGGGAGCGGACCGCGCTGGTCTACGCCCACGGGGCGGCGCTGGAGTTCGACGGCCTGCGCCCGGCCCGCGAGATCACGGTGCGGTATGCGACCACGACCGACAACGTGAAGCTGACGGTGCTGGTCGACGGGGTCGCGGCCACGACCGTGGCGCTGCCCAACCAGGGTTCGGCGACCGCCTGGGCCACGGCCACGGCGACGGTGCCGGTGCGGGTGCCCGCGGGGGCGCGGGTCGCGTTCCGGCTCGACGACGGGTACGTGGTCTGGATCGACTACATCACGCCGGGGCAGCTGCGGCCGTCGCGGCTGTGAGCCGCCGCCCGCGCTGCTCACCCGGACGTGCTCGGATGTAGACCTGAGGCTCCGTTTTTGCTGCTCCGGCAGTGGGAACGGAGCCTCGGCCGGCGGTGCCCCCCAGACTCAGCCGAAGGCGTACGCGAAGACAGCGGCGCTGAGCACGAGCATGCCGGAAGCATTGACGAAGAGGTTGCGCCCGAAGTCGCGCGCACGGATGTGCATGCCGATGGCGACCAGGAAGTACGCGATCAGCGCGCCATTGGTGACCGCCGCGAGGTAGGGCACCCACAGGCCCGCCAGCAGTCCCGCCGCCGCGGCGAGCTTGAGCGGCGTCAGCAGGCGCCAGTAGCGCCGCGGGAAGCGGACCCCCTCCAGGCACTGGGCGACGAACCGCACCGGCTTGACGCACCATGCCGCATCGACGAGCTGAATGAGGGCCAGCACTGCCACCGGCCATACCGGATCGGGATGAGCGAGCATGGCGACACGCTAACGCGGGGCCGAGGCCGAACTGTCCGACTGGGTCTCAGATTCGGGCACGGATCCACTCGGGTTGCAGGATCGTGTCGAAGGCGATCTCGGCCGCGCCGCGCAGCGGGCCGATCTCCCCGACGGTCGCCGCGAGGATCCGGGGCGGGGCGGCGCGCCGGAACGCCATCAGCCCTTCGGCGCAGGCCTGTTCGATGAGGTCGCGCCGTAGCCGGATCAGGTCCACGCCGAGCCCGGACAGGGTGATCGCCTCGGGGTCGAGCGCGTTGGCCAGCGCGCCGAGCCCGCGGCCCAGGGCCGTGGCGTTGTCGTCGACGGCTCGGCCGGCCTCGGCGTCGCCGTCCTCGGCTCGGGCCAGGATCTCGCGTCCGAGCTGCCGGCCGGCGCCGTAGCCGGGTTCTTTGCCGAAGCGGCGCAGCAGCGCGTTGGTTCCCACGTCGAGGCTCCAGCATCCGCGCACGCCGCACATGCACCGCAGGTCCGAGCCGGTGAGCGGCATGTGTCCGAATTCGCCGGCCACGTTGTGCGCGCCGCGCTGGGCGTCCCCGCCCAGCAGCAGGGTCCCGCCGATGTCGAAGTCGAGGTGAAAGTGCAGGGCGGTCCCGGTGGCGCGCAGCGCTCCCCGGCGGGCCTCGGCGAGGCCCGCGAGCCGGGCGTCGTTGTCGACGACGGTCGGCGGCCAGTCGTCGCCGAGGTGGGCGTGCAGATCCACGTCGTCCCAGCCGAGGTGGGAGATGTGCAGGTGGCGGTGGTCGCGGATCGGCCCGGCGATGGCGATGCCGAGGCAGGCGAGCTGACCGGTGGCGTGTCGGCGCGTGGCCGCGCGGAGTGTGTCGAACACCGCGGGGGTGCGGTCATGTTCGCCGTTTTCGAGCGTGGTCAGTCTTCCGCCGAGTTCGAGCTGTGCCAGGGTCCAGGTGTCTTCGCGGATGTCGGCGGCGAAGGCGACGGGTCCGTGCGGGTGGGGCAGGAGCAGGCTGGTCGGCCGGCCTCGGCCGGCGGCTTCGGCGGGGATCTCGTGCAGGAGTTCGGCCGCCTGGAGTTCGCCGACGAGTGCGGCGGCGGTGTTGCGGCCGATGCCGAGCAGTCGGGCGGCGCCGGCGCGGGTGAGTGGCTCGTCGGCGTCGTGGACGGCGCGCAGGAGCCGGGCCTGGTTGTGGACGCGGAGGTCGGCGCTGGTCTGCAGCTGCGGCATGCCAGGCATTATCACCTGCCGACCGAAAATGTTCACGACGAGGACATAAATCTCGACTTTGGCGGCTCGCGCTGTTAAGTTCTTGTCGCGTACAAAATCATCGACCCCGCTAGGACGGCCATGAGCCCCGACACCACCGCCCTGCGCCGAGCCCGCGGCGGCGTCTTCGGCACCTTCGCGACCTCCGGGTTCGTCATGGGTGCCTGGGCCGCCGCCCTGCCCTCCGTCGACCGCCGGCTCGGCCTCGGCGCGGCCCGCCTCGGCACACTGCTCCTGCTCATCCAGGTCGTCGGCCTGGCCTCCATGATCATCGCCGGGAAGATCGCCGATCGGATCACGACCCGCGGCCTGCTGCGCTGGACCGGCCCCGCCACCCAGCTGGTCCTCATCGCACCGGCGCTCGCCCCCGACTACCGGACGCTGCTGGTCTGCGCGGCGCTCTACGGCATCGGCGTCGGTTTCGTCGAGGTCGGCCTCAACGCCCACTCCGTCGAACTCGAACGCCACTATCGGCGGCCCATCGTCTCGTCCTTCCATGGGTTCTGGAGCCTCGGCGGTGCCGCCGCGGGCGCGCTCACCTCCCTCGGCCTCACCCTCGGGCTCGGCAACCAGTCGATCCTGGTGATCGCCGCGCTGGCCTGCACCGCCGCGTTCGCCGCCTTCACCCGACCACTGCTACCGCCCCCGGGCCGGGCCGACGGCGACAGCGCCGCCCCGGCCAGAGCCGGCCGCCTCGGCGTGATCATGCTCGGGGCGATGTTCGTGCTGGGTCTCGGCGGCCACCTGATCGAGTCCGGCGCCATCGACTGGGCCAACCTGCACGCCGCCCGCGTGCTGGACGCCGACGATGCGCTCGCGCCGCTGGCGTACACGGTGTTCGCCTGCGCCATGACGGTGTTCCGCCTGCTCGGCGACCCGATCCGGGCCAGGCTCGGCCCCGGGCGCGCCATGCTTGGCGCCGGAACCCTCGCCACCGCCGGCTACGCCCTCGTCCTGGCCTCCGGCGCGGTCGGCGGCCTCGGCCTGGCGTGGGCCGGGTGGCTGCTCGCCGGTTGCGGGATCGCGCTGATCGTTCCGGTGCTGTTCAGCGCCATGGGCCAAGCCGGGGGCTCGCCGTCGGACATCGCGCTGATCTCGATCAGCGGTTCCACCGGCATGCTGCTGGGTCCGGCCGCGATCGGATACATCGCCGACGCCGCCGACCTCACGGTCGCGCTGATGGTCCCCGCCGCGCTGGCGGCGGCGATCGCCGTGGTCGGACCGATCACCATGCGCCGCCTGCCGAACAGCGCGGTCCCGGAGACCGCCGAGGTCAGGACTCCGGTCGCCGCGGCCAGGTGAGCCGACGATGGGCTGGCGCTCCTAGCCGCGATCGTCCGATGAGGAGGTGGTCGGCCGTAGCCGCCTGGTGTCCTCCAGCAGGTGGACCAGGTTGGAGAGCTGGGCGCTGGTGAGCCGCCGGGCGTTCCAGGCCAGTGCCGCGAGTTCGGCGCTCGCCGGGTGAGCTGTTGCCTGCTCGTGCACCGGGCCGACGCCGGTGAGCGCCACCAGGTCCGCAGGTGCGTACCCGAGCAGGTGCGCGAACGCGGTCACGTACCGCGGGGTGACCACGACCCTGCCCGGTCCGAGCATCGCCACGGTGGAATCGGCCACGTACGGCCCGTCGCCGACTTCGGCCAGGAGCCGCGCGTTGGGGCGGATGTTGCGGTTCCTCAGCAGCCGTATCAGCAGCGCGCCGGGCTGGTCGGGGAAGCCGTCGTCGGGGGCGGTCTCGGTGCGGGGCTCGGCCGGTAGCGAGCGGATCGCCTCGTCCAGCCGGCTGCGTCGCTCCGGGCTCAGCGCCATGGCGTACCTGAGGATCGTGCCCACGTTCCAGGGGCTGGTCGGCCAGGCCGACGCCAGCTCGGGCGGCACGGGCAGGCCGGCGATGACGAACAGGTCGGCGACGTGGATGTTCAGCGCGGGCACCAGTCGGTGCAGGAGATCCGGGCTCGGGGCCGCGCCCTTGAGGATCGCCGCCAGGTCGGCGTCGGGCACGGCGGCCGCCCGCGCCAGGTCGGCCGTCATCGCTTCGATCGTTTTGAGAGCGTCCGGCCGTCGTGCCGACAGAAGCCGCCACAGGCGTACGCCGAAGAGCGATCGCTCGGTCATGACCGCCGAGCGTAGCCCGCGCCGCGCCTGCGTCCGGGTGCGCCGCCACGCCGGCCGACGCGTCTCATCGTCCCCGGCGGAAGCGATCTCGGACCTACGGAGAGTAACCGTCATCGGGTCCTTCCGTCTCTCGCTCTCCGCTCCGCGTCTGACGTGCTCTTTACCTGCTGGTGCACGTTTGGCCTTGTCAACAATGGTGAGTTTGGAAGCTGCCAGATTACGGGAACGCTCCCATAATCGAGAGTCGCCTATTGACTGGCTCGGGCTGATGCCCTACGGTACGCCTTGGTAAGCGCTTACCCGATTACGCACCGTCCCATCCTCGCCGCCGAATTGGATCATCGGCGGACCCTACGGAGGAGCCTCATGCAGACATTCCCAACGGCCCGGAAGCGGCGACCGCGGCTACGCCTGACACTCGCGATGGCCACGGTCGCGACCGTCGTCGGCGGCGTCGCACTGGCCGCGATGATGCCGGCCTCGGCCGCCACCATCGACACCAGCGCTTACTACCAGCTGGTCAACGTGTTCAGCGGCAAGGCGATCGAAGGCAGCGGCGGCGCCGTCGTGCAGCGCACGTCGGACGGCTCGGCGTCCAACCAGCAGTTCCAGTTCCTCGACATGGGCAGCGGCTACTACCGCCTCAAGTCGAAGGCGAGCGGCAAGGTCATCGAGATCGCGGGCAGCAGCACCGCCGACGGCGCGACCGTCCAGATGGCCTCCGGCGCCGGCAGCACCGCCTACTACCAGCAGTTCTCCCTGCTGGACAACGGCAACAACGTGGTCCGGTTCAAGAACCGCAACAGCGGCAAGTCGCTCGACGTGTGGGAATGGTCGTCGGCTGACGGGGCCCGGATCTCGCAGTACCAGGACCTCAACGGCACGAACCAGCAGTTCCGGCTCGTCAAGGTGGGCAGCGGAGGCAACCCGACGCCCGCCCCCAGCCCGACCGGTGGCAGCGGCGGTCCGAGCACCACGTGGCCGTCCTCGGCCGGGTCGGTCAGCATCTCGGGCACCATCAGCGTCTCCGGCACCTTCGACGGCGGCATGAAGACATACTGCTGCATCGGCGACGGCGGCCAGGGCGAGAGCCAGGACCCGATGTTCAAGCTGGCCAACGGTGCCACACTGCAGAACGTCATTCTCGGCTCGCCCGCCGGCGACGGCGTGCACTGCGAGGGCACCTGCACGCTGCGCAACGTGTGGTGGAACGACATCGGTGAGGACGCCGCCACGTTCAAGGGCACCGGCGGCGGCACGTCGTACGTCATCGGCGGCGGTGCACGCTCCGGCAGTGACAAGGTGTTCCAGCACAACGGCAACGGCACCGTGAGCATCAGCAACTTCTATCTGAAGTCCGCCGGCAAGCTGTACCGGGCCTGTGGCAACTGCTCCAGCTCGTACCAGCGCAACGTCAAGATCGATAATGTGATCCTGGACGACATCGACATGGTCGCCGGCATCAACAGCAACTGGGGTGACATCGCGACCATCACCCGGGTCACCCTGATCAACAGCTCCAGCGCGACCGTGTGCGGCAAGTACAAGGGCGTGCCCAAGGGCAGCGAGCCGTCCTACCTGGGCGAAGGCTGGAACGACAGCAACTGCAAGGTCAAGGAGAGCGACATCACCTACCGGTAGGCCGGCACCGGCCTGACCGAGCCCTGAGACAGGCGGCGTCCGCCGACCGGTGGACGCCGCCTGCGCGTGCCGCGGCGTCGGAGCCCGGCGCTATCGTCGGCCGGCGACCCGATCACGGCGAAAAGCGAGGCAGGCCATGCACAGTCCCGGAGCGCTCCTCGGCGGCGGCCGCTACCGCCTGGACGAGCGGATCGGCGCGGGCGGCATGGGGGAGGTGTGGCGGGCTACCGACACGGTGCTCGGCCGGGTCGTCGCGGTGAAGACCGTGCTGCCCGCCCTGCTCGACGATCCCGGGTTCGTCCGCCGGTTCCTCGCCGAGGCACGCGCGATGGCCGGTGTGCGCCACCGCGGCGTGGTCACCATCCACGACTACCACGGCGACGCCGATGGCGCGTACCTGGTGATGGAGCACGTCGCGGGCGAGTCGCTGTCGCAGACACTCGCCCGGCACGGCCGGCTGACCGCCGAGTCCACCCTGGCCATGCTCGCGCAGACCGCCGAGGCGCTGCAGGCCGTCCACGACCAGGGCATCGTGCACCGCGACGTCAAACCCGGCAACCTGCTGGTACGCCTCGACGGCACCGTCGTGCTGACGGACTTCGGCATCGCCCGCGCGCAGGAGCACACCTCGCTGACCACGCCGGGCGGCATCCTGGGCACACCGTCCTATCTGGCTCCGGAACAGGTGCTCGGCCGACCGGCCGATGCCCGCAGCGACGTCTACGCGCTGGGCGTCGTGGCCTACGAGTGCCTGGCGGGACACCGACCGTTCACCGGCGACAACCCGTTCGCGGTCGCCATGCAGCGGGTCGGGCAGCCACCGCCACCGCTGGGCGACGATGTCCCCGCGCCCGTGGCCGCCCTGGTCGACCGGGCACTCGCGGTCGATCCAGAGCTGCGCTGGCCGTCGGCCGCCGCACTGGCGGAGGCCGCCCTCGGCGTGCTGGACGGCGCAGCGCCCGAGGCGTCGGCCCCGCTACGGGCCCCGCTACGGGCCACGGGCACGGGTCCGGGCCGCGCATCCGGCACGATCTCCGCGCGCCGCCGGATCCCGACTCTCGTCGCGGCGGCGGTAGCGCTCGTCGTGCTCGCGGGCGGCGGCCTCGCCGGTTGGGCGGTGTGGGGCCGGGACGACGCGTCGCCGGAGTGGACGGGGCCGACCGGGCCCACCACCGATCAGCGGGTCCCCGCCGGGTATGTGGCCTGCGGCACGGCCGCCTGCCCGCCGACGCCCGAGTGCTGGGGAGGCCTGACCACGATCGGCAGCACGATGCACCGGCCGAGGCGGATCACCTGCGATCAGCCGCACTACTGGGAGACGTTCATCGTGGGGACTCTGCCGGCCGGGGCCGAGTTCCTCGAGCCCGAGGAGTTCGCGAACCGGGCTGATGTCGTCGCCTTCTGCTCCGCGCAGGCCGTGGCGCAGCGAACCAGGCCCGGCGCCACGACCGCGAACTGGCTGCGCCAGGCCTGGCCGGTCCAGATCGACCAGGACACCTGGCTGCTGTACTGCCTGGCCAGTCCAAGCGTGGACGGCGAGACCACGAAATCGGTGTTCCAGCCCGGCTGACCGTCACGGGAGACGACACGAGGAGGCCGACGCCGTCCTGATACACAGTGCCGAGAACAGGACGTTTGCCTCGACCGGCCGCGTCGGCACTGGCTACGGTCACGGCACATCCACCCGAGACCGGAGGCCGTGATGCTGCCCAACCCACTCGTCAACGTCGTCGTCGTCAACGTGCCGAGTTGCGACATCCAATTCATCGTCCCGAACACCAACCCGTTCGGCGACCAGGTGTTCCCGGGCCCGCGGCGGCCCTGGGAGGACATCGCCTGGTTCCACGGCACCGACGCCGGCGCCGCCGCACAGATCGCCGCCGACCGCCGCTTCAACCCGGCGGCACCCGGCGGCTACGGCAAGAGCTACGGCCAGGGCAACTACTTCGCCTTCTGCCAGTGCCGGGCGGCCGCCTACGGCGAGTTCGTGTTCAAGGTGGACCTGACCGGCAAGAACCTCCTGCCCGTGACCTCCATCGAAACCATCGACCCGCAGAACCTGGCCCAGCGGATCCCCAGCCTCAGCGGGGCCCAGCACCAGTCGCTGGCCGAGGAGTTGCGCCGCTCGACCAAGCCCAACAAGTCGAACGTGGTGGCCCCGTGGGCCCAGCAGCAGGGGTTCGACGGGCTGTTCCTGCGCGGGATCGACGAGGTGTGCGTCGCGACGGTGTTCACCGCCGTGGCTGCGCCGAACGACCCGATCCAGCGGCTCAACAAGTGCACCGTGGACCACTCGAACCAGATCAATTGACTGCTCCCCCGCCTGAAGGCGGGGGAATCTTCCCGTCTTCAGGCTGTGGGGATTTCTGGCTCAGGCAGCCACTGGAGCCGACGGCTCGGGTGGTCTTGCGCCCTCAGCGCCAGCAGGGCACAGACCAGCCCTGACAAGCATCACGCGGGCGGAGTTCTTGTCCCGCGGGGACACGGCTCCGCACGTGGTACAGGTGTAGGTGCGCTCACCCAGCGGCAGTGCATGCTTGGCTCTCGTCATGCAGTGCGCGCAGTCCATCGTGGTGTACGCGGGATGTACGGGCCGGACATCGCGGCCGTGCTTGCGGGCCATCTCGACCAGTGCGGCCTTGGTGGCGCCGATGGCGGCGTCAGCGGCCTTGCGGGCCATGGTGGTCTTGGCGAGGAACTTCGGCCGGAAGTCCTCCACCGCGATGCGGTCATGGTCGCGGACCACGGTCTTCGCCCACTTGCGGCCGGTGTCCTGCCGCTGCCGGGCGAGCTTCTTGTGCAGCTTCGCCGCCAGCCGCTTCGCAGCCCGGTAACCCTTACTCGCGGGCTTGCCCTTGGGCGGCTTACGCCGGGCCATCATCCGCTGGTACCGGGTCAGTCTCGCCTGCGCATTGCGGCCGTGCTGCGGGTGGGGCAGGTCGTGGGCGTCGGAGGTGGTGGTCGCGATCTCCTTCACACCCCAGTCCACGCCGATCACACAGCCGGTGGCGGGCAGCGGTTCGGCCCGCGTGCCGACGACGAAGCTGGCGTACCAGTGCCCGATGCCGTCCTGGTAGACACGCACCGAGGACGGGTCGGCCGGCAGTTGCCTCGACCACACAGGCGTCAGGACGATGTTCCCGGCCAGGTGCAGACGGCCGTCCTTGAGCCGGAAACCACGCCGGGTGTAGTTCAGGGAAGGGCGGGCCTCACGCTTCTTCTTCCACTTCGGCATCCCTGCCCGGCGTGCCATCGGCAGCCGGGCCTCGATGTCCTTGAACGCCTTCGCACGCGATCTGCCGAAATCGCGGATGACCTGCTGCTGCGCGACCGACGAGCCCTGCACGAGCCAGGGCGTGGTCCTGCGGGCCTCGGTCAGCATCTTGTCCAGCTGCGCCGGGCCGCAGGTCAGCTTGTCTTCGGGATGCTCCCGGTTGTGGGCGTGGACGGCCTGGGATTTGGCGACGCATTCATTCCCGATCCACCGACAGCGGTCCCACTCGCTGCTGAGCAGCTTCTCGGCGGTGGACGACACGCGCAGCCGATAGGTGTACCGGGCGTGCCCGGTGCCCTGGCTCGGCTGCGTGCTCACGGCGGCCACTGTAGTGGCGTGGTACGACAACAACAGCCAGTCCGCCCGACGCGCATCGGCTGCTCTCGTCCCACCACGCGCGAGTCCGGAATCCGCCCCGGCATGAGGCCGGCGCATCCTCCGGAGGATCTGGTGACCAGATCCGTCCGGCCGAGCCGCCAGTCCGGCAACGCGCTGACGGTGCTGCGCCTTGCCGGCCGGCTGATCCGTCAGGCCTGCACGACGGGCGGTCGTATCGCGGCGGAGGTGCGGCGCAGGGTGACGGCGATGTCGACGATGACGAACACGACGACCAGTAGGAGCCCGAACTTCGCGGCGCCGTCGGCGGCCTCGGCGACGAAGACGGGTCCGGCCGCGAGCCACCAGCTCAGCAGTACGAGCCAGCCCAGATTCAGGAACAGGCTGATGCGGCGAGTGCGCCTGTTCCAGCGTCCGGCGATCAGCACGGCCATGAGCACGCCGAAGCCCGCGGCCCACATCGGCAGCACCCACGCTGCCCGCTGGAGCAGGAACTGCTGATCGAAGGTGAACGCGTCGAGCAGCGGCTGCGGCAGGCCGGGGGCCCAGACGGCGAGCCAGGGCAGCGCGATCATGAGGGTGGCGCCGGCCGCGCCGGCGGCGAGCCCGAGCACGATCGCCGGTCGGCTGGCGTGGTCGCGGTCCACGGTGCGCCGTGGTGTCCACGGCTTGGCCTCGGTGCGGTGCCGGCCGAGCGCGGCGCTGATCAGCGTGAGGGTGATCAGGAAGCCGGGCCACCAGAACGAGCCCAGTCCCCAGCTGAGCCACCAGGTGGTCAACCGCCCCCACCAGGTGCCGGCGTAGATCCAGCCGTCGGCCCGGACCGGGCCGGTGAGGGCCGCGGGCAGTGTGATCGCCCATTGCAGGGCCAGGCCGCCCAGTGCGAGCCGGGCGAACCGCGGCGCGTCGGCGGGGCGGATGACGGTGAAGCCGGCGGGCCGGTAGCGGTCGGCGACCTCCTGCGGGTGGCCGAACGCGGTGAGCATCTCCAGCGCCATGGCCGTGTCGGCGGGCCGGCCGCTGTCGGCTGCGCGCCCGTCGAGGTCCTCGTTCAGCAGGGAGCGGAGCTCGAAGCCCACGTCGTGGCGTTGGCGGCGCGGAAGGTGGCGCACGACGTCGCCGACGTATGTCTCGATGACGGCCTTGGGGTCCATGTCAGCCTTTCTCGTCCACTAGGAGGTCCATGACCGACGTCAGCGACCGCCAGGCCCCGGTCAGCTCGCGGTAGATCTCGGCGCCGTGTGCGCTGAGCGTGTAGTAGCGGCGCGGGGGGCCGTCGTCGGCCTGCCACACGGAGGCGAGCAGTCCCTGGCTTTCCAGGCGCCGCAGGAGCGGGTAGAGGGTGCCCTCTTCGATCGGCATGCCGCGTTCGGCCAGTGCCTGGCGTAGCGAGTAGCCGTACTGCTGGGTTCGCAGTTGCGACAGCACTGCCAGGACAAGCACGCCTTTGCGCAGGTCCTGTTCCAGCTTCGGCAACTGCCCGACGGGGCCATCTACCATGCGAGCTACAGTACATAGCGCCGCACAGTAAGGCAACGGAACGTCCGGCGGAGCCGGCCGGTCGGGTGCGGCGGTTCAGCAGCCACCACACGATCACCGGGTCCTCGGTGAGATCAAGGTCGAAGCCGGTGAGTTCCTGGAATCGGCGTACCGGATACTGGCTGCCGTCAGCATCCGGAATCCAGCGGCGACGGGGGACAGTGATGGCAGCCGGGTACTACCACGCAGACACCGAGAACGGCGACCACATCGACGACCCGTCCGAGGACGCCCTCTACATGCTGATCGAGGACCTCGACACGACCGACAACACGTTTGTCATCGTCGAGCCGCCCGGCGAGGATCCCGCCTGGTACGCGTCGGTTTCGTTGCTGGACGACGGCCGCTACGAGGTCGAACGCAAACACCTCGAGCGGCGGTTCCACGAACTGACCGTCGAGACGGACCGCGACAAGATCGCCAGAGAGCTGACGATCTGGTTCGCGAGCCGCTGACGCCTCAGCCGCCAACCGGCAACTCAGGATGCGGTGAAGAGTTTCGCCGCGCCTACAGCACCGGAGCGGTCCGCAGCCGGCTGACGCCGTATGCCGTGCCACGCCGAACGGAGGGCGGACAGTTCGGTGCGAGGAAACGGCCGCCCCCATGCGGACAGGTAGCCGGCCTCGCCGTGCTCGGCGTCCACCGCGTCGAAGGCCCGGATCACGGCGCGGGCCAGGACCGTGAGCGGCTGACGGCTGGTCCATACGGTCGTGCCTGCCTCGTCTGGCAGGTCACGGGTGCGGACGTGGCTGAGACGAATGTCGACCTCGGACCGGTCGCGCTGGAAATTCAGCCGGTACGCCGCCGGCTCGGCCTCGAACTGGACCCGGCTGTGCGTCTGGCCGAGAACGATGCGAGCCACCGCGGTCAGGAACTCCTCAGGTCCATCCGTCACGTAGGAGACCAGTGCTTCACCGTACGCGGCATCGTCACGCAGGGCACACACGGCCCAGCCGTGGTGCTGCAGTCGCCAACCCACCCGCATCGGGCAACGGTGCCTCGGAGCAGCAAGGGAGTCAACGGATTACCGGCTGTGGCCCGGTTCGTGGCTCCGTGACGGCAGGACGCGGCCCGAGAGACCGGTGAGATGCCGGACGAATGTCGGTGGTGTTCGGCATGATCCTCGCGTGATGGACGTGGGTGAACTGCTCGCCGGGGTCGACGAGGTCCGCTGGAGCCGGATGCGGCACGCGTACGGTCCGGCGGTGGAGGTGCCCGAGCTGCTGCGCGG
Organism: Catellatospora sp. NPDC049111; assembly: GCF_040648615.1. Taxonomy (NCBI): domain Bacteria; kingdom Bacillati; phylum Actinomycetota; class Actinomycetes; order Micromonosporales; family Micromonosporaceae; genus Catellatospora; species Catellatospora sp. NPDC049111. The sequence goes on from NZ_JBEZEB010000007.1 coordinate 327,660, forward strand.
CCTGGCCGACGCCGACCCTGCGGTGCGGGAGACCGCACTCGACGCGATGTACGGCGGCATCCACCACCAGGGCGACGTGTACGCCTGCACCATCGAGGTGATCCCGTTCCTGCTGCGCATCGCCGCGGACGTCGGCAGGCCGGGCCGGGCCGAGGTGGTCGGACTGCTGGCGAGCATCGGTGGCGCGGACGATCCCGAACCGCGGACCGGCCTGTACCGGCGGGCCAGGCAAGCCGTCGCGGCCGGCTATCCACTGTGGTCGGCGCTGGCCCACGACCCGGATCCGCAGGTCCGCGCCGCCGTGCCCGCGGTGCTGCCGGTCTGCGCCGAGCAGGCGACGGACTGCGTCGATCTGTTGCGGGACCGGTTCGCGACGGAAGAAGACCAGCGGGTACGGGTGGCGATCGTCGAAGCCGCGGCCGAACTCGCGAAACGGGGCACCGCCACGCAGGCGACCGGCGTGTGGATCGCCGACCTGCTCGCCCGCGACGAGGACGTGCAGGTGCGGATCACCGCGCTTGCCGCATCGGCGCGGCTTCCCGCGCAGCCCGGTGTGCCGCCGGTGCGGGTGCGGACGGCGCTGGAACTGCTCGACGCCGCGTACACGCAGGAAACGCCGGTCGCCGATCCGGCCGGATTCACGACCGGCACCCTCATCGGATCGGTACGGCGCCTGCGCGAGGCCTCGGCTGCCGGACGCCGCGCACCACAGGCAGACCAGCTGGTGCGCGCGATCAGCAACAGTCTGGCCGACCGGGTGGATGACCGCATCGCCCTGCTGTCGACGCTGCTGGCCTCGTCGGACTGGGAGCGCCGCATCGACGCCGTGTTCCCGGCGGGCAACCTCATCGACGGATGGCGTGGGCCGTACGAGCAGCTCGTCGCCCTGATCGGTGACCTTCTGTACGGCGACCACGCTGGCTTGCGGCCCCGCGCCACGCAGGTTCTGGAGAATCTGGGCGAGCTGGCGCGCCCCGCCGCGGACCCGCTGTTCGCGGGCCTGTCCCAGTCGCAACGCGTGGCCCGCCATTCGCGCAGGACCGACCAGCTGCCGTGGCTCGTGGAATGGGCGCAGGGTCCGCCGACCGTGGGACCGGCGCTGAAGGCGCTGGCCGGCACCGGTGACCTGCGGGCCTTGCCGATGCTGCAGTGGGTGCTCGAACACGGTCAGCTGCCACGCGAGGTCGGGCAGCTCATCGCCGGATACGGCGATCAGGCCGCCCTTCTCGTGCCGGTCGTCCGGCGGCGGCTTCGCAAGCTGCGCGACGACGAGCGGCGTGACGACCTCGTGTACGCGCTCGCCGCTGTGGGCCCGGCTGCCGGTGACGCGGTCCCTGACCTGATGAAGTTGCCCGCGAGCTTGGCAGTGGTCAGGGCCTTCACCGCCATCGGTCCGGCCGCGGCTGCGGCCATGCCCTGCCTGCGCGAGCAGGTCGTCGCCTCCGACAGGCTGGTGGCCGCCGCGGCTGCCGAAGCGCTGTACGCCGTCGGTGGTGATACCGCAGGGGCGTTGGCCGTCTACGACCGGTTCCTCACGGGGGACGTGTACGAGCAGCGCGCCGCCGTGGACGGTCTCGGCCGGTTGGGGCCTCAGGCAGCCTCGTATGCCGGGCAGCTCCGCAAGCTCCTGCGTCGCAAGGACCCTCACGGCTGGCTCCGGCTGGGTGCGGCACGGGCTCTGTGGCAGGTCGCGGGCGAGACCTCGACCGTCACGCCGGTGCTCGAAGGTGTCTGGGACGCCAACCCGCACACCCGTACCGCGATCGCGCAGGTGTGGTGGGACATGGGCCTGGCCGCCGCCTCGGCCAGGCCGCTGATTGAAGCCGAACTGAGCCGAGTGCGCAGGCACAACGCCGTCGACGGCGGCTACAGCTCGGCCCAGGTCGTCGACGACGAACGCCTCCTCCGTGCCTGCCGGGCAGCGCTGACGGCGGTGGCCGGTTGACATCGACCCGCAAGGGATCGGGCACGCGCGACCGTTGTCGAACTCATTTTCCATGCCATGTGGACGGTCGTCGCCGGACGAGTGGAGGCTGCCGCCGGCCGAAGAGTGGCACGTCGTCCGACGATCGCATCTGCGCCGCGGCATGCGATCGACACCCTTGGCGACCTTCTGTACGCTCACGGTCGTCCATGCCTGGGGGAGGCCGTCGTGACGTTCGCTGTCGACATGAAGGCGCTGTACGAGGTGCCCGAGATGCTGGACCGGCTCGCCGAGGACGCCCGCCGGTGCTGCGACTACGCCAAGCAGGCCTTCGACTTCGTCTGGGGCCCGGGTGTCCTCAACCGCGTACGCGGTGATCACGCACAGGCACGGGAGGACGTGGCGTCCTTCTATGAGGCCGTCTCCGGGCGAGCGGGCCGTCTGGCGCGCTCGGTGCGCGAGTCGCTGGTGATGTACCACGAGACGGATCTGGCGACCGCGGCTGGGCTGGACGCGCAACTGCCCGCGATGACCTACGACCACACCGCCGGCCGGTACCCGGCGCTGCGGCTCGAGGTAGTGCAGGCGTCCCAGCCGGAGCTGCTGGAACCGGCCGATCGCCTCGCGCCGGTGCCCGACTACCTGCCGCAGTGGCCGCACGAACCCGAGTGGAGCGACCTCGTCAGCCCCGCCGGCATCTGCCGGGACGTGGTCATGGGCGCGAACTGGATCGCCGTCCAGCTCGGCGTGGCCGACCGGGTCTACGATCCGCTCGACATGATCTCGAATTATCTGGTCGGCAACTGGTCGGGTATGCGGGCGTGCAGCGACGCGCTGGAGAACCTGCGCAGGGCGACGGCCGATCTGGCGGCCAACACGCAGTGGGCCGAGATCCGCGTCAACGCGTGCTGGCAGGGCAATGCCGCCGACGCGGCCTGGCTGCAGCTGCGCGACCTCGGCAGGGCGCTGGAGCTCGCCGACCAGCCGCTGGGCGTGTGCCGCGACGCTTACCGCGACGTCTGCGAAGAGGTCAAGGAACTCGAAGAGATCTGCGAGCTGCTGCTGCTGGACGTCATCGACGCCGCCACCTTCGCCGTGCTGGGCGTCGCGACCGCGGAGACCGGTGTCGGCCCGGTGGTGTTCGGCGCGCTGGCGATCGCTGACGTCATCCAGGCGATAAAACGCATGAACGACCTGATCAGCACGATGCAGAAGGTCGAGGTCATCGTCGACAGGTACGGCTCGAACGTCAAGATCGCAGGCGTGCTGCCGGAGCGGATTACCGAACGGATACCCGCCGTGCCGGCAGCAGTTCAAGGAGCGCAGCGATGACCGCCGACGACCGCCCGCACGACGTCGAAGCCCGCCGGGAGATCGTCGCCCGCTACCTGGCAACCCGGGTCGCCGAGCAGGTGAGCGACCCGCGGCACCGCAGGCGGTTCACGGCCGAGGCGCTGGCCCGCAGCACGGATCCGACGGCCCGCGAGATCGGTCGGCAGCTCCAAGACGGCACGGTGACCGCACGGGAGCTGGCCGCCTCGTCGGCGTACGCTCCGTTCCTGCTGGCGAACCTGGAGAGGGCGAAGAGGTTCGACTACGGCAGGGCCGTCCGCGCGGCCATCGAACAGGACGGCTCGCGATGACCGACGGTGCCGGTGGTCTGCTGCCTGACCGGCTCATCGCCGACAGGCTGAGCAGGCGGGCGACCCGTCTGTTCGTCATGTTCGTGGTCGTGTTCATCGCCTCGTGCGCGCTGACGGCCCTCGCCCGGCGGGCGGGCACCGACCTGGCCGCGGGCACGCCGTACGCGTGGAGCGAGGGAACGGTCTTCCTGCACAGCGAGGCGTCCGGCACGACCTGTGAGCTGACCGACGGTGCGACGACGACGTCCGTCGACATGTCCCGCGACACGGGGGCGTGGGCGGGTGTCTCCGGGCTCGACCTGACGACAGCGGCGGATGCGAGCATCGTGTGCGAACAGCCGGTCGTCGTGACCGACGGCGCGGCGAGGATCATCACCTACCCGGCCCGGTTCGCTTGGGTGCTGGTGGTGGTCGGCTGCCTGCTGTTCCTTGCCTTCCTCGGGACACTCGGACGCCTGCTGTTCGAACGCCTGCGTGGCGGGTGGCAGCGGACGGGCAGGTGACGACCATGGCGAGGCCCGCCGCCTCCAGGACCTCGTACACCCCGGTGAGCATGGACAGGCTCCCGACGGAGTCGACTTTGTTGATGACGAGTCGATGGGCGGGCCCGGTGGTAGCTGGTGCGAAGTGCTCGTGGCCGCTGGTATCCGTAGGAGGTGAGCCGGTCCTCGATGTGGCGTCGGGTTACGTCGGAGATGTCGCTGTGCCCGTTGAGGGCCTTGGACGCGGTGGGCACCGAGATAAACGCGGCTGCTGCCGGAAGGGGTGTGGACCCCCTCCGGCAGCAGCCGGTCAGCGTCCGCTCGCGGCGGGATCGCGCTTCCACTGGAGATCGGCATCGTGCGCCGGACGCGGCGTGTTGATCTCCGCTGGGCGCGGCGCGGGGCGCGACGGCCACCAGAACCGCTCGCCGAGCAGCAGCGCCAAAGCCGGCACGACCAGGGTGCGCACCAGCAGCGTGTCGAGCAGTACGCCGATGCCGACGATGATGCCCAGCTGCGTCAGCACGATGACCGGCAGCACGCCCAGCACCGTGAAGACCGCCGCCAGCAGCACTCCGGCGGAGGTGATGACGCCGCCGGTGGCCGACAGGGCCCGCAGCGTGCCCGCCCGGGTGTCCCCGCGGGCGGCGGTCTCCTCCCGGGCTCGGCTGACCAGGAAGATGTTGTAGTCGACGCCGAGGGCGACCAGGAACAGGAACGCCAGCAGCGGCACGCTGGCGGCGAGCGCGGGGATGTCCAGGGCGGCGAAGACCAGGCTGGCCGCGCCGAGGCTGGCGGCGTAGCTGAGCACGACCGTGGCCAGCAGCACCAGCGGCCCCACGATCGAGCGCAGCAGTGCGATCAGGACGATCAGAACCACGGCCAGGACCAGCGGGGCGACCACGGCGTTGTCACGGGCGTTGGCGTCACGCTGGTCCAGGTCGGCGGCCGGCTGCCCGCCCACCAGGGCGTCGGTTCCGGCTCCTGCCGACAGGCCCTGCCGTAGTGCGGTGACGGCGCGGTCGGCGCCGGCGGTGCCGGATTCGTCGGCCAGCTGCACCGGCAGCAGTGTCAGCGTGCCGTCGGTGGATGCTTCCGGGCGGCCGACGGCGGCGACCCCGGCCGTGCGGGCGGCGATGTCGGCGGCCTGCTGTGCGTTCGTAGTGGAGACGATGACCTGCAGCGGCTGCGACGAACCGGCGGCGAAGTGGGCTGCCAGGGTCTGCTGGGCCTGGACCGATTCCACCTCGGTGCGGAACTGCTCGGTCTGCGACAGCCCGATCGTGGTCGTGAGCAGTCCGGCGGCGAGCGCGGCGAGAACGACGGCGGCGGCGGCCAGGACGCCGACGGGTCGACGGCCGACGAGCCTTGCCACGCGGGCCCAGATTCCGGTCTCGCTGGTCTCGGCGCTGCCGGCGACGGGCACCAGTGGCCAGAACGCGCCGCGGGGCAGCAGTGCCAGGGCGGCGGGCAGCACCACGAGGCCGAACACCAGGGCCACGGCCACGCCCGCGGCGGCGGCGATGCCGAGCGTCCGGTTGCTGGTCAGCACGGCGGTGACCAGGGTCAGCAGGGCCAGGATGACCGTTGCGGCGCTGCCGACGATCGCCGGGCCTGCTGCCCGCACCGCGGCTGCCAGCGCGGCGCGCCGGTCGGTGGTGCGGCGCAGTTCCTCGCGGTAGCGGGAGATGAGCAGCAGGGCGTAGTCGGTGCCGGCGCCGAAGACCAGCACCGAGACGATGCCGGCGACGGAGGCGTCGGTGGGTTCGCCGATCAGGTGCCCGATCCACGGCAGCAGCTTGGCGACCAGCTGGTCGCCGAGGCCGATCACGGTCAGTGGGACGATCCAGAGGATCGGGCTGCGGTAGGTGATCAGCAGCAGCAGCGCCACCACGATCGCCGTGGCGACCAGCAGGGTGACGTCGGCGCCGGCGAACGCGGCGGAGATGTCACGGCCGAAGGCCGCACCGCCGGTGACCTGTGCGCTGATCCCGTCGGGCAGGCCGGTGCCGTCGCGTAGCAGGGCGCGCAGGCCGTCGACGGTGCTGTCACGCGCCTCGTCGGAAAGGTCGGCCCGCAGCGGTACGACCTGGAGCGCGGCCTGGCCGTCGTCGGCGTACGCGATGGGCGGCAGCGTGCCGACGTGCTCGCGATCGGCCACGGCCGTCCGCAGGGTTGCCAGGGCCTGGCGGTCGGGCTCGGTGAGCGCCGCGCCGGGGCGTTCGAACACGATGATGGCGGATTCGGCGCGGCCGCTGGCGAAGCGGTCCATCAGCTCGGTGACCCGGGTCGACTGCTTGCCCTCGGGCAGGCCGTCGGTGGGCCCGGCGGTGGGCTGGGCGGGGCTGGTGAGGAACACCAGCGTGGCGACTGCCGCGGTGGCGAGCAGGATGACGGCTGCGCCGACCCGGCCGGCGATCCACGTGGCGATACGCGCACCCATGATCTGGGCTCCTGTTCGGGAGATCCTCGTTGAGGATGCAAAGGTTCGATAGTCGAATGGTTCGACGATCGAAATGCTATAGTGCTCGCCATGCGAGAGCAAACGGGGCCCCCCGATCGGGCCGCCGCGCTCGACGAGGTCGCCAGGGCCCTACAGGTCAGCGCCGTGGAGAGCGACGTGTTCGTCGACGTGTTCGCCCGAGCCCACCACCTGGGCCGCAGCGACCTCAACGCGATCATGTGGATCGCCGCGAGCGCCGAGCAGGGCCGGCCGCTCACCGCCGGCGAACTCGCCGCACGTCTCGGCCTGGGCGCCTCGGCGACCACCTCGCTGATCGACCGGCTGGAAGGCGCCGGGCACGTCGAGCGCATCCGCGACCCGCGCGACCGCCGCCGGCTCACCCTGTCGATGAACGACACCGCGCTCGCGATGGCACGGGAGTTCTTCCAACCCCTCGGCTGGCGTATGGCCGAAGCCCTCGCGGACCTGCCGACCGAGGACTTGCTGGTGGCCGCCGAGGTGATTCGCCGGATGACCGGCGCGATCGTCGCCTCGCGGGAGGCCGCCCGCGCCGATCGCCCCGAGCCGCGCTGAGCCCGGCCGCCGCCGGGCCAATATTCGACGCGCAAATCGACGCAATCGTGGGCCAGGGGTCGCGCTGCCCACCGGCGGCAGTGACGATGAAGACATGGCCGGCGATCACGGCCGCAGGCACTCGCAGCCGGAGGAAGTCATGGGCATCGACGAGAAGATCAGCAACCTGTCCCGCCGGTGCGCCGGACGCTCGATGGAACTGGTCGGCAAGATCACGCACAATTCGCGCTGGCAGCTCACGGGCTACACCACCTGGCTGTCGGCCTGCGACGACGCCATCCGCGAGAAGGCCAAGGACGAGGCCAAGGCGATGGCAGCGGTGTCCTCGTACTGGTCGGCATACCCGACGTCGCCGGAGACCAGCCCGGCGGCGGCCGTGCTCGAACGCGTCGTCCCCGCCGATTCGCCTGCCACCGCGCAGCTCGGCACCCGACCTGACGACCTGCGGATACCTGGCGGACCGGTGCTGCGATGACGACCGCACCCGCTGGGCGCGGCGTCGGCGGACCCCGCCCGGCAGCCGAGAACGTGTGGGACTACCCGCGGCCACCGCGCTGGGAGCGCAGCGCCCGCCGGATCACCGCCACGCACCGAGGGCGGGTCGTCTTCGACACCCGGCAGGCTGTCAGAGTGCTGGAGACCTCGCACCCGCCGGTCTACTACGTCCCGCGCGACGCGGTGCTGCTCCCACTGCGGCCGTCCGGACGCAGCACCCACTGCGAGTTCAAAGGCGCCGCAAACTACTGGGACCTGGTCGTCGGCGACGTCGTCGTGCCGCAGGCAGCCTGGTCGTACGAGGCACCGACGGCCGGCTACCGGGAACTCGCCGGCCTGCTCGCGTTCTACCCGTCGAAACTCGACACGTGCCTCGTCGACGGCGAACCTGTCATGCCGCAGGCCGGTGACTTCTACGGCGGCTGGATCACCCGAGACGTCGCGGGCCCGTTCAAAGGCGGGCCCGGCACCGCCGGTTGGTGACTCCCGAGTGAGGGGTTCACCCGTTCAGCGCGCCACCCTGGCCAGGACAACGTGACCATTGCGGACTTCTCGAACCATGGCGAACGCCGAACGGTCGACATCGCAGCAGAAGGTCAGATCCTTGGGTCTGCGGTGCGGCGCGCCTGCCGTTCCTGACGAAGGTGCTCGCCGCCCACCGGCCACTGTCCATCCAGGCCCATCCCGACCTCACCCAGGCCGCAGCGGGCCACGCCCGGTCGGCGGTTCTATAGGACGCCACGGCATGAGCTGGTTGTGCAGCTCCCACGCGAGCTTGCCGCGTGGGCTCAGGTGAGCAATCCGCGCAGCAGGCTGTCACCGGAGTGGGCGGTGTTGTTGTCGAAGTGCTCGGCGGACACGTCGACCAGCCGGTACGCCGCCAGGTCGGCGTTGGCCGGCAGGCTGAACTCGCCGTCGGCGCCGGGGCCGAGGGTGCCCACGGAGAACATCCTCATCGTGTCCGGGTCGATCAGCCATACCTCGTAGTAGCCGTCAACCGCGGGCAGCCCGGCCACGTGCAGGCGCAGGCGGTGCCCGGCGACGACGTCGGCGCGCCCGGTCGCCGAGGCGGGTGTGTCGCCGTAGGCAGTCAGCGCCGCCGCTGCGAGCACTGCGGGCGCGGGCACCTGCGGCGGCCTGCCCCACCAGACGCCCGCGACAGCGCCGGCGGCTACGGCGGCGATGACGCCGGCAGCGACGGCGAGCCTGGCCAGACCGCGCCGCTGCCGGGCTGGACCCGCGGCGGTGGGAGGACGGTTGTCGGTGGGGCGGACCGTGCCGCGCGGCGCGGCGCCGGCGTCAGGTGATGCGGTCGCGTCAGACGATCGACCTGACGGGGCGGCAGCGGTGCCGATCGCGGCCTCGGCCAGGCCGGCCTGCGCGGCTATGGCACTCCACAAGCGAGGCGGCGGTGGCGGCAGGTCGCGCAGTCGTGGTGTGTGGGCTACCACGCCGGCCAGGCGCCGCAGTTCGGCCACCTCGTCGCGGCACGTGTCGCAGGAGGTCAGGTGTGCGGCTGCGGCCGTCTGCTCCGACGGGTCGTCAAAGGCGAGCAGAGCCAGCTGCTCGGTGTCCAGATGGCGCACCGTCCACCTCCCATCGCCGTTTGATCGCCGCCATGCCGCGGCGAATGTGGCTTTTCACCGTGCCGAGGGCGAGCCCGGTCGTCTCGGATATCTGCTGGTGGGTGAGGTCGTCGTAAAAAGCCAGTTCGAGCACCCTGCGCTGGTCGTCGGGCAGTCTCGCCAGCTCGTCGGCCACCACCAGTTGCTCGACGACCTCCTCGGCGGAGGCGGCCGGCGGCGGCTCGGGCTGCCGGCGGATCGCGTCCTCGACCCGTTCGGCCCGCTGCTGCACCCGCACCAGGTCGATGACCTTCCGGCGGGTGATGGCCAGCAGCCAGCCCAGCAGGCTGCCGCGGGCCGGGTCGAACGTGTCGCGTGCCAGCCATGCCGACACGAACACCGCCTGGGTGATGTCCTCGGCGTCGGCGCGGCTGCGCAGCAGCCGCGTGGCCAGGTGCAGCACCGCGGACCCGTACTGGTCGTAGGCCTCCCGCAGCGCGGACTCGTCCCCGGCGGCGAACCGGACCGCCACGTCGTCAGCGACGACGGCGGCAGCCTGTTCGCGCTGCGCAGTCACTGGACAGGCCGCCTTCCATCGGGTCGCCAAGACTGTACCCGCCACGGCCACCACGCCTTTCCCGGCCTGTCGTGCACACCCCTACAACGCCTGATACGACCGGTGGCACCCCGCTGGATGCATCCGGTCGTGAATGTCACTGGCCGCATCCACCGTCGGCGCGGGCGTCGTAGCCCCCGATGACGGCGAGTTCAGCCGTCCGAAGCAGACGACGATCCAAGGAGAAGCGATGCGCAGCCTGAACATCCGCCGTACCCTGGCGCTGGGCGCGGTGGCCGCCGCAGTGACCGCGACCGCCGGCCTGGCCACCGCGACACCGGCGTATGCGGCCACGTCGAAGGTGTCGGTCGTGCACGGCATCCCCGCAACACCGGTCGACGTGTGGGTCAACGGCAAGGTGACCCTGAAGGATTTCAAGCCCGGTGACGTCGCGGGCCCGCTGGACCTGCCCGAAGGCAGCTACGATCTCGACCTGACCAAGCCCGGGGAGCCGATCGACAAGGCGATCCTGTCCGTCGACGGCGCGAAGGTCCCCGGCGGGGCGAACATCAGCATCGTCGCGCATCTCGACGCCGCCGGCACCCCGAAGATCACGCCGTTCGTCAACGACGTCAGCAAGGTCGGCGCGGGCAAGGCGCGCCTGATCGTGCGGCACACCGCCGCCGCTCCGGCCGTCGACGTGCGCGCCGGCGGCACGCCGGTGTTCAAGGGCCTCACCAACCCCGAAGAGGCCAAGGCCGACCTGCCCGCCGGCACGGTCAGCGCCGACGTGGTGCTCGCCGGCACCACCACCGTGGCGATCCCGGCCACCGACGTCACGCTCAAGGAGGGAACGGCGACGATCGTGTACGCCACCGGCTCGGCCGAGGGCAAGAACCTGGGCGTCGTCGCCCAGGTGATCACCGGTCTGCACTCGGCTCCCGGTGGCGTTCCCAGCGGCGACGGCGGCCTGGCCGACGAGTCCGGCATGAGCATGTGGTGGCTGGCGGCGGCGGCTGCGGCGTTGCTGCTGGCCGTCGGCGGCGGCGTCCGGATCGCGACCCGGCGTACCACGCGATGACCGTGCACCGTCCCTACGGCGCGCCCCGCGACATCCGCGGGGCGCGCCGCCCCGGCATCACCCGCCGCCACGCCTTGCACCTGTTCGGCGGCATGTCGCTGCTGGCTGCCGCGGGCTGCCGCGCCGACGCCGACGACCCCGCTCCGGCAGTCGACGACCTGCTCGGCGACTCATCGTCACCGACCGCGCTGACACCGGACGTCGCGGTCCCCGTGCAACCGGGAGTGCTGCCCACGGGCGGGCCGACGATCGCACCGGCCAGGCTGGCCATCCCCGCCATGTCGCTGAGCGCCCGGGTCGAGGCGGTCGGCATCGACGCCCGGACCGGTGACTTCGCGGTCCCGCCCAGCGTCGACCGGGTCGGCTGGTACCGGTATGGACCAGGGCTGGAGGCGACAGCCGGGTCGATCGTGATCGCCGGACACGTCGACAGCGCGACTCAGGGCAAGGGAGCCTTCTTCGGGTTGCGGGATCTCGACGAGGCTGACCCGATGACAGTCTGGGACGCCCGTGGCGGCTCCGCGGCCTTCCGGGTCGTGGCGGTGGAGCAGTACCGCAAGACCAGGATCCCGCTGGACAGATACTTCGCCCGCGACGGCACGCCGCGCCTGACCCTGATCACCTGCGGTGGCCCGTTCGACAGGGCTGCCCGCCACTACCGGGACAACATCGTCGTCACTGCGCGAAAGGTCTGAGGACCGACCAACGCGCCGTGTTCAGGCCGGCTCGCGTACGCGTCCCGGGTCTCCGCCGGGGTCCTCGTCTCCCGGCATCGGCTCGACCGGTGCCGCGGGCAGCACCTCCTGCGTGTCCGGCAGCAGCACGCCGGGATCGTCGGGCACGGGTTCGGACGGATCGATCGGCGGATACTGCGTGGGATCGAGATTCGGCTGGCTCATGCACCGGGTATTACCGGATCGCGGAGCTGATAATCGGCCGGGTCACCGACGGGACGTGCGGCGGGCGAGCACGCGCAGGGCGGCGGCGCGCGGCAGCAGGCGCAGCCCGGCCGTGCTCCACCAGCGGTGCACCCGACCGTCGTGCCAGTAGATCCGCAGCAGCCAGGTGCCGTCGGCACGGCGGACCTCGACGCGTCCGATCGCGCTGAGAAGCGGTGCTGCCGCGGCGCGCACCATCGCGAGCTGCGGCAGCTGTGCCAGGGCGAGCGCCGGATCGGCGAAACTCACGATGAGCGGCTTCCCCGGCGCCGCGTCGAGGCGACCGGTGGTCTGCCGGTCTCCGGCGTGGATCGTGAGGTCGACCCCGCCGGAGATCCGGATCGGGCTACCCGGCCGGCGACCGCTAGCGGCGTGCCGCGTCGTCGTGGTCACTGGTGCTGATTTCGAGTGTGCCGTTGAGGACCCAGGTGGCTCGGGGCGAGTCGGGTCCGGTCCGGCGAGGGACGTGCACCTCCATGCTGCGGAAGTTGTAGGAGATGGCCGCGTGCCTCCTGGTGAGGAAGTCCCACATCTCCTTGCCGAAGTCGGCGATCTGCACGTCGTCATGCACTGTCGCGGTCATGGCCGCCGTCCTTTCCTGGCGAGCGCACTGCTCGGATGGTCGTCTCCGTTCGAGCATCGCCGGTGGGCGGAGAGCAGGGGCGCAGGTCCTGGATTCTGCGTCGATTCATGCGGCGATTCGTCAGCCTGCGGTGGAGCCGGGCAGCCGCACCGAGGGCTGTGGGCGCGGCCGGCCGAAGACATCGCGTAGCCACCTGAGCTGTTTGTGCTCGTGTGCACGGTGCCCGCCCTCGTGGCCGCTGTAGCGGTACACCTCTATCGTCTTGGCCCCGCGGTAGGCCAGGAAGGCGGCGTCGACACCGGCCGGTGGGCAGACCGGATCCATCAGCCCGACGGAGAACAGTGCGGGCGCGTCGGCCCGCGCTGCGAAGCCGGAACCATCCATGTACGACAGCGTCCGTAGGGCGGCGTGCTCATTACCGGGATGCATGGCGAGGTAGCGGATGATCTCAAGGTAGGGACCCTCGGTGGCGGACCGCAGCGCGTGGCCGATCCCGGCGAGGAACGGCACGTCGACCAGCGCGGCGGCCAGACCCGGTAGCAGCCCGGCGGCGGCCAGTGCCAGCGCGCCGCCCTGACTGGACCCGGCGACGGCGACGCGCCCGGCGTCGACGCGCGGGTGCGCGGCAGCGGCCTGCACGGCCCGCACCGCGTCGGTGAACAGGCGGCGGTAGTAGTACCCGTGCGGGTCGGTGATGCCGCGCGTGGCGAAGCCGGGGTGCGCCGGGCCGCCCGCCGGGGCCGGGTCGGGCGTGTGCCCGGCCGCCCACACCGCGCCCTGCCCTCGGCTGTCCATGACCAGGTGCGCGTAGCCGGCGGCGGCCCACATGACACGTTCGTGGGGCATGCCCCGGCCGCCGCCGTAGCCGATGTACTCGACGACGCACGGCAGCGGGTCGGCGGGTTCGCACGCGGGCAGGTGCAGCCAGGCCCGGATCGGCGCGCCGCCGAACCCGGCGAACACCGTGTCGTACGTCTCGATCAGGCGCAGGCCGCTGTCGACGCGTTCGTGCACCGGCGCGAGCGGATGCTGCGCGGTCTCGGCGAGCGTGTCCTGCCAGAACCTCTCCCAGTCGGCGGGCGGCCGCACGTCAGGCCGGTGGTCGAGTTGCGGGTCGGTGTGGTGCATGGTGACTCCGGTCGGTGCGACGGAGCCGCCGGGCCTGGCGCGGCCACGGCGGCTCCTGTGTTCAGGACGGCTGCTCAGACTGTCTGGAGCAGCAGTTGCTGGCCTGCGGTGATGAGTCCGGGCACGTAGAAGGTCAGGGTCAGGGTGCGGCTGGTGTTCGCGCCGACGGTGTAGGTGCCGATCTGGTCGAGCGGCACTGTCGGTCGTGTGTAGAGGGTCTGCACGGCGCCGGACCCGTCGACGGTCACCGTGGCCGGGCCGTTCCAGGTGTTGCCGGGCACGTCGGTGGCGGCGACCAGGTTGGACGCGAACGTGACCTTCACAGTGCGAGCGGACGTGCTCGGGTTCTGGAGCACGAGCCGGATGGTGTACCGGTGGCCGTAGTTTCCCCAGCTGCGGGTGGACGAGTCGCCCATGGTGGCGGTGCCCGCGGTGGTCTGGTCGAGGGCCGGCTCCTGCTTGGCCGTGGTGTTGACGGCCAGCCCGAGGTGGCGTCCGGCGGCGGGCAGCGGCAGGGTGACCTGCCCGGTGTCCCAGGCCGATGTCGAGTACACGCCCGCTTCGCGGCCGTAGGTGGTCGGGGACTCGGAGGCGATGTTGCCGGGGGCGTAGGAGGCGTTCTGCTGGGACAGGTTCGTCGCGGTGGTGGTGCTGCCGTCGCTGGTGACGACGGTGTACACGTACACCCCGGCGCTGGCGGTGATCTCGAAGCGGCCGTCGGCGATGTTGGAGGCGGCCATGGTGATCCGGGTGGGCTGCACGGCCTTGCCGGAGGCGATCGACGTGCCGCTGAGGTAGGTCGTGGTGGTGCCGCGGGTCCACGCGTCGGCGACGGCGTAGCAGGGCCCGGTCCCCGCGCGCTGGGCCGGGTCGGCGGTCAGCGGCTTCTGCGCGTTGGTGTACGCCGCGCCGCGCATGGTGACGGTGACCGGCTCGGCGTTCGGGTTGGAGATGAGCACGTGCAGGTAGCGCGTGGTCGAGGTGCCGTTCTGGTGGTACAGGTACAGCGGGAACGTGCCCGACAGCGGGGTGGCGGCGCCGCCGCGGGCGGGGGTGGTGCGCGAGTGCAGCATCAGCCAGCCGTTGCCGGTGAATGTCTCGGGGTTGTTGCTGACGACGATCGGGCTGCCGGTGACGGCTCCGGGCAGCTGGCGCAGGTTCGCCAGGGCGACGGTGCCGCCGGGTCCGGCGGGGGAGCCGGCGGCCCAGCCGGTGTCGGGCACGGTGGTGTCGGCGGCGGCCGGGGCGGCCGCGGCCAGCAGGATCGCCACGGTGGCGAGCAGGGTTCCGGTGGTTCGGTGGCGCATCGTCGAGCCTCTCTGGTGAACCGGGGAAGGGGGTGGGGCGCGGCGCGCCGTTGCGCCGCGCCCCGGTGGGTCAGCGGGCGGACAGGGTCAGCCAGCGCTGGTACATGGCCAGATCGCGGCGGATCCGGGCGGCGTAGGCGGGTTGGACGCCGGTGGCCGCCAGGTCAGCGCGGGCCTGGGTGAGCAGCCGCTCGGCGGCGTCGCGGCCCGCGCCCAGGGGTGCGCCGGCCAGGAGTTGGGCGGCCAGCAGCCGGGCCGAGACGCGGGCGTTGACGGCGACCGGCGCGCACGCCCCGGCCGCGGTGACTTCGGCGCGGGCCGCGCCGATGCCGGTGGCGGCCGCGTGGGCGTAGTCGGCGTGGGGGACCGGGACGCGGTTGCGCTGGGGTCCTTCGCGCAGCGCCTCCTGCTGCAGCGCGGACAGCTGGTTGTAGGCGAACAGGGCGACGCCGTCGGAGTCTGCGTCGACGACGGCCTGCATCTGGTCGAGGACCAGGTCGGGGGCGGAGCCGCGCAGCGGGCCGTAGGTGGCGGTGTACAGCGGCAGGTCGCCGACGCGGGTGCGCATGACGGCGGTGTCGGCGCCGACGGAGGTGGCGGAGGTGCCGAACGACATGCCGGTGAGGAAGTCCAGCCAGCCGTTGTCGGCCCAGGCGCCCCAGTTCTGGAACTTCTTGTTGAGCCCGTCGGTGGGGTCGGCGAACACCGCTGCCGACAGCTTGGCCTGCGGGGCGACCTCGTCGGTCATGGCGCGCACGCCTTCGACGAAGGTGGTGATGACGTTCTCACGCCAGCGGTTCCAGGTCGGCCACAGCGCCGAGTTCGGGTCGAGGGCGTATGGGTCGACGCCGTGCTCGGCGGCGAAGCGCTGGCGGGTGTGGTCGCTGTAGGAGAAGTCCGCGCCGTAGGGCAGCGAGACCGGGTAGCGGATGTAGTCCAGGTGCAGCCCGTCGACGTCGTAGCCGGTGAGGATCTCCCGGAAGACGCCGGTGGTGTACTCGCGTACGGCCGGGATGGCCGGGTCCATCCAGTAGTAGCCGGGTTCCATCCGGGAGGGCTGCGGGCCGGTCTTGCCGACGTCCTCGCGCTCGACGGCGGCCCACTCGGGGTGGGCGGCCAGCACGGGTGCGCCGCCGGCGGCGACGCCGACGTAGAAGGTGTGCACCCAGGCGTGCAGCTCGATGCCGCGCTGGTGGGCCTGCTCGGTCCAGATCCGCAGCGGGTCGATGCCGGCGAACTCGGGCTTCTGCGCGGGGATGCCGTGGGCGGTGGCCACGGTGCTGGGGTAGATCGTGTAGCCGTTCCAGACCGTCTCCAGGAACACGATGTTGGTCCCGGCCGCGGCGAGGCGGTCGAGGGTGGCGGTGATCTGGGCTTCGGTGGTCTCGATCGGGCGCACCCAGATGCCGCGGCCTTCGGCGGCGCGGGCCGGGCGGGTGCGGTAGCCGGCGATCTGCGCCTGGTGGCGGGCCTGGCGGGCGAGCGCGGCGGCGTCCTCGCCGGTGGCGGCGGCGGCCTGCCCGCGCAGCGTGCGGGCCTGGTCGAGGGCGGTGCGCACGCTGTCCGCGTCGATGCGGGCGCAGGCTGCCTGGGCGTCGGTGAGGGCGGCCTCGGCCGAGCCGATCTGGTTGTCGGCGTCGGTGAGGTAGGCGTCGGCGTCGATGGTGATTTCGAGGTTCAGCCCGTCGACGCGTACGGCCGCGCCGATGACGGCGTTGGTCTCCAGCCACGAGCCGCGGCTGCCGTGGCCGGACAGGACGGTGGCCCCGGCGGGAATGGTGCTGTTGTTGCCGCCGCGGGCGGTCACCCGGCCGCCGGAAACGACGACCTCGTAGCCGTAGTCGTTGGTGCCGGTGGTGGCCCGGCCGCTCGCGTCGGTGTAGGCGACGAGCTGCTCGGATCCGCGGCAGCCCGGGTAGCACCGCCCAGTGGTCTGGTCCACTCCGCCGGGGTTGTTCTGGGCGGTGGGGTCGACGGCGGTCAGCGTGGTGACCGCGGTGCGCAGGTACAGGTTGTCGATGCGGACCTGGTCGCCGGGGCGCAGGTGGTCGCGCAGCCAGCGGCGGTCGTCGGTCCCGCCGGCGGCGGACGGCGACGCCGACAGCACGGCCCCGTCGGCGGGGATGGTGCTGTTGCCCGGGGCCGGGCACTTGTCGAACACGGTGCAGACGGAGACGACCTCGTAGACGGCCCGGTCGGCGGTGGCGCGCAGAACGGCTTCGCCGCCGAAGGTGTTGGTGCGGGTCTCGGCCCCGAATTCGGGGGTGTAGAGGGCCAGCACGCCGGCGGCGCGGCTGGACGGGTTGATCGCGTCGAGTTCGGCGGTGGCGCCGTCGGCGGCGGTGACCTGCGGGGTGCCGGGTGCGGCTGCGGACGCGGACTGCCCGGTGGTCAGGGCCACCGCGGCGGCCAGCGTGGCGGCCGCGGTGAGGGCGGCGATGTGCGGTAAGCGGAACACTGGTCCATACCTCCCATGAGTTGCGCCACATCATTGGGAAGTGGTCCGGATAAGTCAACGCGGCATGGGACGGCACGACGGGCCGTCGAGTAGCCCCATCCACCGCCTGAGCTGAGCATAAGAGCAGATAAAAGCCGCCTGTTTAGGGCCCTGTGACCGTCGTCACCCTTGACGCCCCTGGTCCGCGATGACATAGGTTCACGGCAGAAATGGAACGTACCACTTGTGTTCTTGGAGATGAGGAGACGCGATGATGCGAACCCGTCGCTGGTTCGTGACCGCGGCAGTCACGGCGAGCTTCGCGCTGGCGACCGCCGGTTGTGGCCTGGGCTCCGACGAGACGGCCACCCCGGACGGGAAGATCCCGGCCGGCGAGCTCAAGGGCGAGATCTCGTTCGCCACGCTGGCGCTCAAGCCCACGTTCGACGAGTACATCAACGGCCTGATCAAGAAGTTCGAGGCCGACCACCCCGGCACGAAGATCAACTGGATCGACCTGCCGTTCCAGGGCGCGCAGGAGAAGATCACCACCGACGCGCAGGCCGGAACCCTGCCCGACGTGGTCAACCTGAACCCCAACTTCGCCCAGAAGCTGGAGAAGCAGGGCGTCTTCTTCGACCTGGAGGCCAACGCCGGCGACGTGAAGTCCACGTTCGTGCCCGGCGCCTGGGACACCTTCAAGGTCCCCGGTCAGGCCGGTGCGTTCGCGCTGCCGTGGTACCTCACCAGCGAGGTCACCATGGTCAACAAGGACCTGTACGCCAAGGCGGGCTTCGACCCGGCCAAGCCGCCGGCGACCATCGACGAGGCCCTGGAGCAGGCCAAGAAGATCGCCGAGGTGAGCAAGGGCGCCTACTACGGCGTGCACCCGGCGCTGGAGAACCGGTTCATGACCGACCTGGCCAAGCTCGGCGTGCCGCTGCTCAACGCCGACCAGAGCTCCTGGACCTTCAACACCGACGCGGCCGTGCAGTACGTGACCAAGTTGCGCGACCTCTACCAGAGCAAGGCCATCGCCGCGGACTGGCTGACCCAGAACCACTCCAAGGCCACCGAGGCCTACTCGGCCGGGCAGACCGCCCTGTTCCCGTCCGGCCCGAACTTCCTCAAGGTAGTCAAGCAGAACGCGCCCGCCGTCGCCGCCAACACGGTCGTCGGCCCGCAGCTGTCCGGCCCCACCGGTGTCACCAACATGTCCGTCATGGGCCTGCTGATCCCCAAGGCCAGCAAGAACCCGCGGCTGGCCCTGGAGTTCGCCAAGTTCGTCGCCAACGCCGAGAACCAGCTCGCCTTCGCCAAGATCGTGACGATCCTGCCGTCGACGACCGCGTCGCTGGCCGACCCCTACTTCACCGACACCAGCGACGGCACCCCCGAGTCGCTGGCCCGCAAGCTGTCCGCCGCGCAGCTGGCCAAGGCGCAGAACCTCACCCCGGTGCAGTTCGACGACCGCACCAAGGCCGCCGTCATCGGCAAGATCCAGCTCGCGGTCAAGGGCGACCTCGACCCGAAGGCCGCCCTCGACGAGGCCGTGACCGAGGCCAACAAGCTGCTGGCCAAGTAGGACCGCACCACCCCGCCGCGCCCCTACGCGGTGAACACCCCGAGGCCGGCCGGAGCGCCCTGACTCCGGCCGGCCCCACCCCCAGGAAGGAAACACCGATGACCGGCCGACGCTGGTACGTCCCCTGGCTGTTCCTCGCCCCGGCGCTGGCCCTGGCCGCGCTGGTGATGTGGGGCCCGCTGGCCAACACCGCGGTGCTCGCCTTCACCGATGCCCGAGCGCTCGGCGGCGGGCAGTTCAACGGCCTGGACAACTTCGCCCGCATCGGCTCCGACGCCGACTTCTGGCAGGCGCTGGGCAACACGGTCACCTACATGCTGGTCGTCGTACCCGGCCTGGTGCTGCTGCCGCTGCTACTGGCGATGCTCGTCTACGGCAAGCTGCCCGGCATCGGGGTGTTCCGGGCCCTGTTCTACACCCCGGTCGTCGCCTCGATGGTCGTCGTCGGCCTCATCTTCACCTGGGTGCTGCGCAGCGACGGCATCGTCAACGCGGTGCTGCTGAAGCTCCAGGTCGTCACCGAGCCGCTGCCCTTCCTGACCGACAGCACCCTGCTGCTGTTCAGCTGCATGATCGTCACGATCTGGAAGGGCCTGGGCTACTACATGGTGATCTACCTGGCGGCGCTGGCCAACGTGCCCGGCGACGTGCTGGAGGCCGCGACCGTCGACGGCGCGGGTCCGGTACGCCGCTTCTGGTCGGTCACCGTCCCGCTGGTACGCCCCACCATGGTCCTGGTCGGCACCCTGTCGGCGATCTCCGCCGCGAAGATCTTCGCCGAGATCTACATCATGAGCGACGGCAGCGGCGGCCCCGGCGGCGAGGCCAAGTCGATGGTGTTCTACATCCGCGAGGTCGGCCTCGGCGTCGACGGCGAGATCGGCTACGCCTCCGCCCTGAGCCTGGTCCTGCTCGCCGGGACGCTGATCTTCTCCGCGCTGAGCCTCAAGCTGCGCCGCCGCAACGAGGAAGGAGCCCACGCGTGAGCCCCCGCCTGCGCCTGCTCGCCGGAAACGGCGGCCGCTACCTGCTGCTGTGCGCGATGGTCGTGGTCAGCCTCGGCCCGTTCGCCTGGCAGCTGCTGACCTCCCTCAAGGGCGCCCAGGAGCCGATCTACGGCGCCGACGCGACCTGGCTGCCCCAGCACCCGACGCTGGCCAACTACGCCACCGTCGCCGACACCGTGCCGGTCTGGCGCTACGCCGGCAACTCCCTGATCGTTGCGGTCGCCAACGTCGTCACCAACTGCCTGTTCGGCGCGATGGCCGGCTACGCCCTGGCCAGGATGCGCTTCCGCGGCCGCGGCGCGGTGTTCGCCGCCGTGCTCGCCGGCCTGGTCGTGCCCTTCGAGGTGATCATGGTGAGCGTGTTCCTGACCATCAAGGGCATCGGCCTGGTCGACACCCTCGCCGGGGTGCTGCTGCCCGGCGCGATCACCGGACTGTCCATCATGGTGCTGCGCACCGGCTTCCTGGCCCTGCCCCGCGAGATCGAGGAGGCCGCCGTCATCGACGGCGCCGGCGAGTGGTCGCGGTTCTGGCGGGTGGCGCTGCCCAGCGTGCGCGGCTCACTGGCCGTGGTCGCCGTGTTCAGCTTCCTGTTCGCCTGGGACGATTTCCTCTGGCCGCTGATCGTCTTGAAGGATCCCGACAACTACACGCTCACCATCGGGCTGCAGTACCTGTCGGGCACCTTCACCAACGACCAGCGCACCATCGCCGCGGGCACGATGATCGCCGTACTTCCTCTGATCATCGTGTTCCTGGGGCTGCAGCGACTGTTCTTCCGCGGAGTCGGTGAAGGGGGCGTCAAGGGATGACGCAGATGCCAGGCGAGCGCAAGCACGAGGTGGTCTACCAGCGGCTGCTGGGCGAGATCCAGAACGTGCTCCAGCCGCACGACCCGCTGCCCAGCGAGCGGGAGCTGACCAGCCGGTACGAGGTGTCGCGGGCGACGATCCGCGAGGCCATGCGACGGCTGGAGGAGGAGGGCTGGGTCTACCGGCAGCAGGGCTCGGGCACGTACGTCGCCGACCCGGCCACCATCGCCAAGTCGCTGGCGCTGACCTCGTTCACCGAGGACATGCAGGCCCGCCGGCTGACGCCGGGGTCGAAGCTGCTGTCCTGGCAGCGGGTCCCGGCCAGCGCCGAGGTTGCCCGCGACCTGGGCCTGTCGCCGGGCACCCCGGTGGTGCACCTGGAGCGGCTGCGGCTGGCCGACGGCAGTCCGATGTGCGTCGAGCAGGTGTGGATCGTGGCTTCCGTGCTCGACGGGGTCGACGAGGCCCGCTTCGGCGGTTCGCTGTACGAGACCCTCGCTGCCCGGGGCGCGTCGCCGCACCACGCCGACCAGGTCATCGGCGCGACGGTCACCGACCCTGAGCAGTCGGCGCTGCTCGGTGTGCCGCCGTTCTCCCCGGCGCTGCGCGTCACCCGGGTCACCTTCGACGCCTCCGGCCGGGCCGTGGAACGTGGCGAGTCGGTGTACCGCGCCGACCGTTACCACTACCGCATCACCGTCACCCGGCGGACCACGTGAGCCCCGGCCAGGTCGTCGCCGCGATCGACGTCGGTGGCACGAAGACCGCCGTGGCGCTGGTGCGCGACGGGCAGGTGCTGGCCCGCGCGCAGGCCCCCACCCCGGTCGACGCCGACGGCGCGGCGGTGCTGGAGCAGGCCGCAGCGCTGGTCGGCGCGCTGCGCGAGGACAGCGCGCTGCGGCCGGTCGCGTTCGGAGCCGCGGTCGCCGGGGTCGTCGACGGAGCTGGCGTCGTGCACGCCGCCACCGACCACATCGCCGGCTGGGACGGCACCGCGGTCACCGCGACGCTGGCCGCGCTGCTGGGGCTGCCCGGCCGCAGCGTCAACGACGTGCACGCGTTCGTGCTCGGCGAGACCGCGTACGGTGCCACTGCCGGGCTGAGCGATGTCGTCGGGATCGCCGTCGGCACCGGCATCGGCGGCGGAGTCGTCAGCGGCGGCCGCCTGATCACCGGCGCGCGCGGCGCGGCCGGGCACCTGGGCCACATCCCCGTCGCGCAGGCCGCCGGGCTGCCGTGCCCCTGCGGGACGCCGGGCCACCTCGAAGCGGTGGCCAGCGGTCCGGCGATGGCCGCCCGCTACACGGCCCGCCGTGGCGAGCCCGTCACCGCGCAGCCCGATGCCGTCACGCAGCCCGATGTCGCCGCGTTGCCGGAGGTCACCGCGCTGCCCGACGTCGTCGCCGCCGCGCGGCGGGTGGACGAGCTCGCCGCGGCGGTGCTCGCCGACGCGGGCGCGGCGCTGGGCGCTGTCATCGGCGGTCTGATCAACACGTTCGATCCGGCTGCCGTCGTCGTCGGCGGCGGCGCGGC
>NZ_JBEZEB010000008.1:0-11849 GCF_040648615.1 Catellatospora sp. NPDC049111
GCATTAGCGCCGTTTCTGAAAAACCCCTGCGGTGGGACCCGAGGTTTTGACCTGAAACGGCGATCATGCCGGGCGCCACGGCGGCGTGAGCTCTACTTCACCGCCCCGGCGGTCAGCCCGGCCTTCCAGTAGCGCTGGAGACTGAAGAACGCCACGATCAGCGGCAGGATCGCCACCAGCGAGCCGGTCATCAGCAGCGGGTAGAACAGGTCCTGGTCGGCGGCGATCTGCTGGCGCCACATGAACAGACCCAGGCCGACCGGGTAGAGATGGTGGTCGGACAGCATCAGCAGCGGCATGAAGAACGCGTTCCAGCCGCCGGTGAAGCCGAACAGGAACAGCGTCGCGAACGCCGGGCGCAGCAGCGGGAACGCGATCTGCCAGAAGGTGCGCAGCTCGCCCGCGCCGTCGACCCGGGTGGCCTCCAGCAGCTCGTCCGGCACGTATGCCGAGCTGAACACCCGCCCCAGGTAGACCCCGAACGGGCTGGCCAGGCCGGGCAGGAACACGCCCCAGAAGCTGTTGGTCAGACCCAGGTCAGAGGCCATCAGGTACAACGGCACCGTGGTCACCGCCGCGGGCACCAGCACGCCCAGCAGCACCAGCCCGAACCAGCGCTCCTTGCCCGGGAACCGGAACTTGTCGAAGGCGTACCCGGCCAGGATCGAGATCATCGAGCTGGCCAGCGCGCCGACCCCGGCGTACAGGAAACTGTTGAGCAGCCAGCGCAGGAACAGCCCGTCGCCGAAGGTGAACAGCTCGACCAGGTTCTCCCACAGCCGCATGCGGGCGAACTCGAACCCGCCGGTGGAGTAGAGGTCGGCGTAGCCCTTCGTCGCCGCGATGACCAGCCAGGTCAGCGGGAGCACCGTCCACAGCATGGCGGCGACCAGTACGCCGTTGACGACGCCCTTGGACAGCAGCGGCGAGGCGGATCGGGTGCGCCGCGGCTGCGCCGCCGGGGCGGGGGAGAGCACCGGCTCGGGCCGGGTCAGAGTCTGCGAGGTGCTCACAGCGCCGCCCCCTTCTTCGAGAATCGGGTGACCAGGAACGACGCCACGGCCAGCACCACGGTCAGGATCAGCGAGGCCGCGGCCGCGCCACCCATGTCGTACGCCTTGGTCAGCTGGTAGATGTACAGGCTCGGGGTCCACGCCTGGTCGATCGTGGTGGCCGCGTCGCGCACGATGAACGGCTCGGTGAACAGCTGCATCGCGCCGATGACGGTGAACAGCACGGCCAGCACCACCGCGCCGCGGATCATCGGGGCCTTCACCGACCACGCGATGCGGATCTGCCCGGCCCCGTCGACGGTGGAGGCCTCGATGACCTCCCGCGGCACGGCCTGCAGCGCGGCGAAGAAGATGATGACGTTGTAGCCGGTGTGCATCCAGGTGGTCAGGTTCGCCACCGCGCCGATCGCCCCGGCGTCCGAGCCCAGGTTGAACGGGATGCCGGCCTTCTCCAGCGCGTCGATGATCGGGGACAGGCCGGGGGTGTAGAGGTAGGTCCAGATCATCGCGGCGATCAGGCCGGGCACGATGTTCGGCAGATACAGCGCGAGCTGGAAGAAACGCTTCGCGCGGGCGTACGCCGAGTCGAGCAGCAGGGCCAGCAGCAGCGCGATGCCGATCATGACGGGGATGTAGACCAGGCAGTAGACGCCCACGGTCACGAAGCTGCCGAGGAACTGGGCGCTGGTCAGTGCCCGGGTGAAGTTGTCCAGGCCGACGAAGACCTGGTCGGGCTCGCCGCCGAGGCCGAGGCCCGAGGTCTGCTCGCGGTGCAGGCTCAGCCAGGCGCCGTATCCGATGGGCGCGAGCGTGAAGGCGAAGAACAGCAGGAAGAACGGGGCGGTGAAGAGCGCGGCGACGCCGTACTGGCGGCGGGCCAGGCCGGAGCGGGTGGGGGGCATGGGCGCACCTCCTTTCAGCAACGAGGGAAGGGCGGGCGGCGCTGCCCCGAAACAGCGCCGCCCGCCCCGGTGGGTCGTCAGGACGCGTTGATGCCGCGGCCCTTCAGGTCCTCGATCGTCTTGGTCTGCACCGGCGCGTACACCGCCGGGAGCTGCTGCTTGCCCGTCTGCACCAGCTTGAACTGCTCGCCGATGCCGTCGAACACGCCGCGCATGCCCGGGCCCCAGACCCAGCCGGTCTTGATGGTCGGCAGGGCCGCCTTGGCCACCGCGTAGATGTCCTGGCCGCCGAAGAACTTGGTGTCGAAGTTCTTCGCCGCCACGTCGGCCAGCTCCGGAATGGCCGGCAGTGTCGAGCTGGCGCCGCTGGCCAGGCGGGCCTGGATACCCTCCGGGGTGGTGGTCATCCAGGTGATGAACTTGAGCGCGGCTTCCTTCTTCTTGCTGGTCTTGCTCACGCCGAACGAGGAGCCGCCGACCATCGCCGAGGCCGGGTTCGCGTCCCACGAGGGCAGCGGGGCCGAGGCCCACTTGCCGGCCTGGTCGGGCAGGCCCGCCTTGAGGCCGCCCGCGGCCCACGCGCCGCCGAGCTGGGTCCATACCTGGTTGGCGGCCTTGCGCTTCTGCACTTCCTCGGCCGGGACGTTGGTCACCAGGTCGTTGGTGATCAGGTCCTGCCAGTAGCCGGCGACCTTCTGCGACTCGGGGGAGTCCAGCGTGACCTTCCAGGAGTCGCCCTCGATGCCGAACCACTTCGCGCCGGCCTGCCAGTTCAGCGACACGAAGTTGGCCGAGTCGGTCTGGTTCCAGTCGGTGATGCGCGACTTCGGGTCGGCCTTCTTCACGGCCTCCGCGGCGGCCTTGAACTCGTCCCAGGTCTTCGGCACGGCGATCTTGTGCTGCTCGAACAGGTCCTTGCGGTAGAACATGACCATCGCGCCCGCGTCCAGCGGCACGGTCCAGGTCTTGCCCCCCAGCGTCACCAGCTCCTGGATCGGGGCCGGGTACTTCGACTTCACCAGGTCGGTGATGTCACCCGAGACGTCGGCCAGGTTGCCCTGCGCCAGCATGTCCGGGAGCATCGCGTACTCGACCGTGGCCACGTCCGGCGCGTTGCCCGCCTTGACCGCGTTGGTGAACTTGCCGTAGCCCTCGGCGCCGCCCGGGATCTGCTCGAACTTGACCTGCACATCGGTGTGGGTCTTGTTGAACGCGTCCGTGACCTCCTGCGAGGCGCGCAGCCAGGACCAGAAGGTGATCTCCGTGACGGCGGGCTTGTCGGCGGGGGTGTCGGCGCTGCCGCATCCGGTCGTCACCAGAGCCATGGAAACCATGGCGCCGGCGAGCGCCGCGGCTGCCTTCATCGATCGGGTCTTCATGACCGCTCCTTTGCGGGGGGAATCGGATCGTAGCGGAAAGTTTTCGCAGTTCAGAGCCCTGGCCCTGGGGCCCGGGCGGGATGTCGGGGGAGTGGCTCAGATCACCGTGCCCCGGCGGAGACAGAAACTAAACCGTTTTCTACGACGACGTCAAGTCGCCGATTCCATCTCGTTGCAAACGGCGGTTAATCCCAGTGTTGACCACGCAAACGGATGGGGCTACGGTCCTGAATTCGTACAGCAAACGTTTACTAGAGATCGCCATGGGAGATGCCGTGAGCCAGCCGGACCGCCCTGCCGGGCTCATCGTGATGTCGCCGCCGGCGGCGGGCGCGGTGTTCCCCGACGATCTGCTGACCCGGCTTGGTGGATCGTTGCGCCTGCTCAAGCCCGGTGCGGTGGGCGACTTCGCGACCGCCGCCGAGATGCTGTCCGAGGTGGAGGTCCTGCTGACCGGGTGGGGCTGCCCGCCGCTCGACGAGTCAGTGCTCGACGCGATGCCCCGGCTGCGCGCGGTCGTGCACGCCGCCGGCTCGGTGAAGCTGCACGTCGGCCCGGAGGTCTTCGCCCGCGGCATCGCGGTGTCCTCGGCCGCCGACGCCAACGCCGAGCCGGTCGTGGACTTCACGCTTGCCGTGTTGCTGCTGGCGGGCAAACGCGCCTTCGCCTTCGCCCGCCGCTACGCGGAGGGCCGCCAGCCGACGTTCGCGGTCAACGAGCGCGCGGGCAACGACGGCCGGGTCGTCGGCGTCGTCGGCGCGTCGCGTATCGGCCGCCGCGTCATCGTGCGGCTGCGGGCTGCCGGGTTCCGGGTGCTGGTCAGCGATCCGTACCTGGACCCGCTGGACGCCGCCGCGCTGGGCGCGGAGCCGGTCGGGCTCGACGAGCTGTGCCGGCGCAGTGACGTGCTCACCCTGCACGCGCCGGAGCTGCCGGAGACGGTGCGCATGATCGACGAGCGGCGGCTGGCCATGCTGCCCGACGGGGCGATCGTCATCAACACCGCGCGCGGGGCGCTCATCGACACCGAGGCGCTCACCCGCGCCTGCGCCGACGGCCGCATCGACGCGCTGCTCGACGTCACCAGCCCTGAGCCGCTGCCCGCCGGGCACCCGCTGTTCGCCATGCCCAACGTCTGGATCACCCCGCACCTCGCGGGCGTCCAGGGCACCGAAGCCCGCCGCCTGGGCGCGTACGCCGTCAACGAGGTCGAGCACTTCCTCGCCGGCCGCCCCATGTCCGGCGAGATCCGCGCCGACCAGCTCGCCGTCCTGGCCTGACCCACCAGGTCACGCCCCCCGTCCCCCTCCACCGCCGCGCCGTCGCCGTTGCGCCACCTGCTGCCTGCACTTTCGGGGAAAGTGCGCGAATCAGGCCGCCGATTGCCGCAGTTTCCGCGAAAGTGCAGCCGGCCGCCGCCGCGTCGGCTGCCGCCGCGTCGGGCGGCCTGGCGTCGGGCGATCCGGTGTCGGGCGACCCCGTCGGGCGGGGCGTGGTCCTCACCAAGGTCGTTCGACTTGCCTGGCACCTGTGCGAAAGACCGTTCAAGATACGCACAGGTGCCAGGCAAGTCCGGCGATCTAGGACGGGCGGGCGGCGAGGTGGGACAGGATGAACGACACGATCTCGGCCTCGTAGTGGGCGTGGGCGTAGCGGCCGGCGGGGCCGGTGTGGGCGCCGGAGCCGAGTTCGGTGCGCAGGTAGAGGGGGCCGTCGGCAGGGGTGGCGGTGGCGCGTAGGCGGGCGATCCACTTGGCGGGTTCGTGGACCATGACCCGGGGGTCGTGCAGGGCGCCGGTGGCCAGCAGTGCCGGGCGGGGGCCGGACGGCAGGTGGTTGTACGGGGAGTACGCCCACATCCAGGCGAACTCGTCGGGCTTGCGCGGGTCACCCCACTCGTCCCACTCGTTCACGGTCAGCGGGATATCCGGGTCGAGCATGGTCGTGATCACGTCCACGAACGGCACCTCCGCCACCACGGCGGCCCAGCGTTCGGGACGTCGGGTGTAGACCGCACCCTGGAGCAGGCCGCCTGCCGACAGCCCGCGGGTGGCCAGCCTGGACCCGTCGGCGATGCCGTCGGCCAGCCAGTCGGCCACGGCGAGGTGGTCGGTGAAGGTGTTGGCTTTCGTGCCGAGCCGGCCGTCGTGCCACCAGCCGCGGCCGTTCTCGCCGCCGCCGCGCGGGTGGGTCAGCGCGAAGACCACGCCGCGGTCGAGCAGGCTGGGCAGCACCGGATCGAACTCCGGGTCCAGCACGGACTCGTACGCGCCGTACCCGTAGAGCAGGGCGGGGGCGGTGCCGTCGAGTGGGGTGTCCGCGCGCCAGGCCAGCGTCACCGGCACGGCGGTGCCGTCCGGGGCGGTCGCGTGCCGCCGCTCGGTCCGGTACGCCGTCGCGTCATACCCTGGCACCTCGCGGCGTTTGCGCAGTTCGAGCTCGCCGGTGCGGAGGTCGGCGGTGTGCCAGGACGGCGGTTCGACCAGAGATTCGACGACGACCGTGACGGCGGTGTCACCGTACTCCACCGGAGTCGCCAGGCGGACGTGCCCCGCGTCGATGCCCGCGCCGATCTCGACCTCCGCTCCGGTCGCCCGGTCGACGGCGCGCAGCAGCGGGAAGCCGTCGCGGCGCAGCTCGACCAGCCAGTGCTCGCGCAGCGCGTGGCAGGCGGTGACACGCTCGCCCGGCCGTGGTGCGAGCAGTTCGGTCCAGTGCTCCGGGCCGGGGGTCGCCACCGGCGCGGATATCACGCGGAACTCGGGTGCGCCGTCGTCGGTGACGATGACCAGCCGCCCGTCGGCGTGGTCGACGGTGTAGTCGACGCCCTTGCGCCGCGGCGCGACGAGCACGGGTGCCGTGTCCGGGGCGTCGGCGGGGATCAGCCGCCACTCGGCGGTGTCCCGGCTGCGCGCCTCGATCATGATCCAGCACAGGTCGCGGGTGGCGTGCACGGTGAGTTCGAAGCGGGCGTCGTCCTCCTGAAAGACCAGCACGTCCGCTTCGGCCGGGGTGCCGATGGCGTGCCGCCAGACCTGGTGGGGGCGGAACAGCTCGTCGTGCACGGTGTAGAAGAACGTGCCCGAGTCGGCGCTCCACGCGCCGGTGTAGTACGTACGCGGAAGCTCCTCCGAAAGGTCAGTCAACGTCGCCGTATGGCGGAACTTCAATCGATAGACCTCGTCGCCGGTGGTATCCACTGAGTACGCCAGGAGCGTGTTGTCGGGGCTCGGCTCCCGCAACCCGATCTCGGCGAACCCGTCGGGACCGGCCAGCCGGGCTCCGTCGAGCAGCACCCGGTCCGGTTCCCCGTCATGTCCGGCTTGTAAGAACTGCTCGTACTCACTTCCCGCGACGGTCCGGGTGTAGTAGAAACGTGAACCACGTCTCCAACTGACTGAGCTATCAGTCGGAAGAAGGCGTCGCTCCACCTCGTGAAAGACCTCGGTCTGGAGGCCCTCCAGCCGGCTGGCGGCGGCATCGTAGTACCCGCGCTCGGCGCGCAGGTAGGCGAGAAACCGCGGGTCGGAGTGGTCGCGCATCCACCCGTAATCGTCGGTCCACCGGTGGCCGTGCAGCTCGCGCTCGCACGGCTCGCTCGGGGCGACCGGCGGGACGTCGATGTTGTCGAGATCGTGCGGCATGAACGGGCACCCTACCCGCCACGCCCCCGGGCACCAAGGAGTAAACCGATGAGCAGCACCTCTCCTGCTCCCAGATCCTGGTTGACCAATCAGTCAGCGCGGCGTGCGCGGGCGCGGGTGGCGATGGCGGTGGCCGCCGCCGTGGTCGCGCTCGGCGCGCTCGCGACGCCCGCCGCGGCCGACGGGACGCCGTCGCCCGGGGCCGCGCAACGCAGCAAGACCAGCTTCGTCATCGGCATGAAGCAGGACATCGACTCGCTCAACCCCTACGTGGGTGTCGTGTCGGCGGCGTACGAGTCCTACCGGCTCATGTACGACTACCTGATCGGCAACAGCGCCAAGGACTTCTCCCCGACGCCGGAGCTTGCCGAGAGCTGGGAGACCTCGGCCGACGGCAAGACCTGGACCTACCACCTGCGCAAGGGCGTGAAGTTCTCCGACGGCGTCGAGCTGACCTCCAAGGACGTGGCGTACAGCTTCCAGCGGGCCAAGGACGACGAGAAGGCCAACAGCCAGTACGGCAGCTACGTCGACAACATCTCGAAGATCACCGCGCCGGACGCGTACACCGTGGTCATGGAGACGGCGCAGCCGTCGCCGATCATGGTGAGCCTGGCGGTGCCGATCCTGCCGGAGCACGTCTGGTCGAAGATCGACGCGACCGCGGTGGCCAACTACGCCAACGACAGCAACCCGGTCGGGTCCGGCCCGTTCCGCCTGGCCGAGGCGAGGAAGGGCCAGTTCTACCGGTTCACCGCGAACAAGGACTACTACCTGGGCGCGGCGAAGATCGACGAGCTGGTGCTGCGCATCTTCACCGACGACGAGGCGCTGTCGCAGGCCGTGCAGAACGGTGAGATCGACATGGCGCAGGACCTGCCCGCGGCCGTGTTCGAGCCGCTGATCGGCAAGGACGGCATCACCGTCAACGACGCCAAGTACTACGGCTTCAGCGAGCTGGCCTACAACATCGGCGCGGCCACCACCGACGACAAGCCGATCGGCGACGGCCACCCGGCGCTGAAGGACAAGCAGGTCCGGCTCGCCATCGACCACGCCATCGACCGCAAGACGCTGGTCGACAAGGTGATCCGCAACCACGGCACCGCCGCCACCGGCGTGATCCCGCCGATCTACGCCGACCTGCACTGGAACCCCGGCGCCAACGAGCGGGCGTTCGACCTGGCCAAGGCCAACTCGATCCTGGACGCGGCCGGCTACGCCAAGGGCGCCGACGGCATCCGGGCCAAGGACGGCAAGGCGCTGAAGTTCCGGATGTTCGCCCGCAGCGAGTCGGAGTCGTCGCAGAAGGACGCCGAGTACATCCGCGACTGGCTCAAGGAGATCGGCATCGCGGTCACCGTCTCGGTGATGAGCGAGGACAACCTGACCACCGTGCTCGGCAAGGGCGAGTTCGATCTGTTCCACTGGGGCTGGGTCGTCGAGCCGGACCCCGACTTCCAGCTGTCGGTGATGACCTGCGGTCAGCGCTCGACCGAGGAGGACGGCGAGATCTCGGCCGGCTGGTCGGACAGCTACTACTGCGACGCCGACTACGACGCGCTCTACGCCAAGCAGCAGACCATCATCGACCGGGCCGCGCGGGCCGAGGTCGTCAAGCAGGCGCAGGCCAAGCTGTACGACGACGTCGCCTACTCGATGCTCTACTACTACAACCAGGCCGACGTGTACCGGTCGGACCGGTTCACCGGGTTCGTCGCCCAGCCCAGCGACGGCGGCATCCTGGCGCTGCAGTACGGCACCTACTCGTACCGCAACATCGAGCCGGTGGCCGAGAAGGCCGCGACCGACGACGGCGGGCTGCCGACCGCCGTGATCGTGTCGATCGTGGTCGGCGTCGTCGTGCTGATCGCCGTCGC
Organism: Catellatospora sp. NPDC049111; assembly: GCF_040648615.1. Lineage (NCBI taxonomy): Bacteria > Bacillati > Actinomycetota > Actinomycetes > Micromonosporales > Micromonosporaceae > Catellatospora > Catellatospora sp. NPDC049111. Next base: position 8,819 of record NZ_JBEZEB010000008.1, read on the forward strand.
GGTCATCGTGGTCGTGCTGCGCCGCCGGTCGACCGCGGACGACCGGGAGTGACCCGCTGATGGGCAACGCCAACGGGGGCGGCGCGCCGCGCCGCCCCCGTCCCCTCTCCCTCGCGCTGGTGTTGCGGCGCTGCGCCGCGGCGCTGGCCACGCTCGTCTTCGTGGTGCTGGCCAACTTCTTCCTGTTCCGGATCCTGCCCGGCAACCCCGAGAAGACCTTCGCCCCGCGCGGGCGCAACGCCGACCCCGAGACACTCCGGCAACTGCGCGAGACGCTGGGTATCAACGATCCGCTGAACGTGCAGTTCGGCAAGTACCTGCAGCAGCTCGCGCACCTCGATCTCGGCTGGTCCTGGAGCAAGAAGGAGCCGGTGCTCGACCTGATCCTCCGCGGGCTGTGGCCGACCGTGCTGCTGTCGGGCACCGCGCTGGTGCTGGCCAGTGGCATCGGCGTCTGGCTGGGTTCCCGGGCGGGCTGGCGCTACGGCAGCAGGTTCGACCGCTGGTCGTCCAACCTCGCGGTCACCTTCTACAGCACCCCCGAGTGGCTGCTAGGCCTGGTCGTGCTGGTGGTGCTCAGCCGCTTCGGGCTCGGCGCGGGCGGCATGACCGATCCGCGCTCCGAGCTGCCGGTATGGCTGGACGTGCTGCGGCACATGGTGGTGCCGGTCCTCGTGCTCGCCGTCGTCTACGTCGCCGAGTACTCGCTGATCATGCGATCCTCGATCCTGGACGAGCGGCGGGCGGACTACCTGACCACCGCACGGGCCAAGGGCCTGCGGGACGACCTGGTGCTGCGCCGGCACGCGATGCCCAACGCACTGCTGCCGACCGTGTCGCTGCTGTTCCTGAGCCTCGGCTTCGTCGTCGCGGGCGCGATCACGGTGGAGATGGTGTTCTCGTGGCCCGGCCTGGGCAGGCTCACCTACGAGGCGACCCGCGGCCCCGACGTCCCGCTGCTGCAGGGACTGTTCCTGTTCTTCAGTGCTGCGGTGATCTTCATGAACCTGCTGGCCGACCTGCTCATGCCGGTGCTCGACCCGAGAGTGAGGCAGCCGTGACCGCGGGTTCCCTGCAACGCCGATCCGGCCGGAGCGGGTGGCGCAGGCTGCTGCGCGACAGCGAGTTCCGGTCCGGCGCGATCGTGCTGGTCCTGTTCGGCCTGGTCGCGATCTTCGCGGACCTGCTGGCCGACCCGGACGGGCTCAGCGTGGTCAAGGCGACCGGCGGGGCCCTGGAGCCCCCGTCCTGGCAGTACCTGCTGGGCACCGACGCCGACGGCCGCTCCGTGCTCACCCTGGTCGTGCACGGTACCCAGATCACGCTGCTGGTCGGCCTGGCCGCCACGCTGATCTCGATGGTGCTCGGCACCGTCATCGGCGTCATGTCCGGGCACTTCACCGGCGTCGGCGGTGGCCTGCTCAACAGGTTCACCGAGTGGTTCCTGGTGATTCCGTACCTGCCGCTGGCGATCGTGCTGGCCACGGTGTTCCCGCCGCAGGTGCCCAAGCTGCTCGCGGTGATCATCGTGATCGGCGTGACGTCCTGGTCGAGCACCGCCCGGCTGGTGCGGGCGCAGACCATGGCCGTGGCGGCGCGGCCCTACCTGGAGCGGGCGCGGGCGCTCGGCGGCGGGCACTGGCACCAGATGACCCGGCACGTGCTGCCCAACGTCATGCCACTGGTGCTGGCCAACACCACATTGACAGTATCGATAGCGATCATCGCGGAGACGTCGCTGTCGTTCCTCGGGCTCGGTGATCCGCTGCGCATCTCCTGGGGCCGCGTCCTCGACATGGCGTACAGCGGCGGTGTGATCAGCCAGGGGGCGTGGTGGTGGGTGCTCGGCCCCGGCGTCGCGGTGGTGCTGGTGGTGCGGGCCTTCAACATGTGCGGACGGGCGCTGGAGCGCACCCTCGACCCGAGGCTGGAGGCACGATGAGCAGCGAGGAGCGAGCCCCGCAGCCGGGGGCGGACGCGGCGGCACGGATCCCGCAGGCGCGTACAGGCGGTGGACCGGCGAGCCTGCTGGAGATCAGGGACCTGCGGGTGTCGTACCGCGACCGGGGCGTGCCGCTGCCCGCGGTGCGCGGCGTGGACCTCACCCTCGGTGCGGGGCAGACGCTGGGGCTGGCGGGGGAGTCGGGCTGCGGCAAGTCGACGCTGGCGAGCGCGCTGCTGCGGCTGCTGCCCGCCAACGCCGAGGTGTCCGGCGAGATCCTGCTCAACGGCAGCGACGTGCTGAAGATGAGCTGGGGGCAGCTGCGTGCGGTGCGCTGGAACGAGGCGTCGATCGTGTTCCAGGGCGCGATGCACGCGCTCAACCCGGTGCGCGCCATCGGCCGGCAGATCGCCGAGGCGATCCGGTTGCACGCCCCGAAGGCGTCCGCGGCTGCGGCCCGTAAGCAGGTCGGCGAGCTGCTGGAGCAGGTGGGCGTGCCCGCGTGGCGGGCCGAGTCGTACCCGCATGAGCTGTCCGGCGGGCAGAAGCAGCGCGTCATGATCGCCATGGCGCTGGCCTGCTCACCCCAGCTGATCATCGCGGACGAGCCGACCACCGCGCTCGACGTGATGGTGCAGGCCCAGGTGCTGACCCTGCTCCGGCAACTGGTCCAGGAGCGGGGCGTCGGCCTGATCCTGATCAGCCACGACCTGTCGGTGCTCGCGTCCACCTGCGACCGCGTCGCCGTGATGTACGCGGGCCGGATCGTCGAGCAGGGACCGGGGCACCGGCTGTTCGCCGAGGCGGCCCACCCGTATGCCCAGGCGCTGGCCGCGGCGTTCCCGGTGATCGGGGACATGGCCTCGCGCCGGGCGCCCCGGGGCCTGCCCGGCGACCCGCCGGACCCGCGCGAGCTGGGCGAGGGCTGCGCCTTCGCGCCCCGCTGCCCGGTCGCGCTGCCCGAATGCGGCCGGCACGACATCGCGCTGCGCGCGGTCGACGCCGAGCGCAGCGCCGCCTGCGTACACGTGGGGGCAGCGGCATGATCGAGCGGTTCGGTGGGCGCGGTTCTCATGCTGGTGACGAGCG